>DYLG01000054.1 GCA_020722215.1 Desulfomonile tiedjei | reverse complement strand
TGAACACTCTGGGATTTTCAGGGGCCGCGCCGAAACTGTCCCGGGTCCGGATAGCGAATCCGTCCATTGCGGCTGAATGAAAATGCGGGGACGAAAGTCTGGCAAACGCGGGCGCGGCTGTGACCCGGCCTAACGCGAGATCCGTCGGAATCTTCTCAGATCCGGGAAAGCTGCTCCTGTCGAGGCGTTGCAAAAAAATCCCCAAGGCCTCTGCCGGGGGCTTCATGTCCAAGTAGATGTTTCTTCTCAATTTCCTCCCCGATCCAATCGGAGAACAGGTGAACAGTCACCCGATCCCCCTTGTACAGACCTTCGCAATCAGCGCTGATCGTGAAAAAACCATGAGCCCTCACCATTGCGGAGATCATGCCCGACTTTCCCATAATCGGGGTCGCTATGATCTCGCCGGCCCTGATTTCGAGGTGCACCCGCACATAGTCCGTGCGGCCTTCCTTCGACGGCACGTTTCTCGTGAGGTACGCCTGTAGAGTGGTCCTGAGAAAAGGTCTCAGTGAGGACTCACCCTCCAAATGGCGCAACAAGGGAACAACGAATTGCTCAAAGCACACCATCGCGGACACGGGATGACCGGGCAGCCCGAAGACTGCCTTTGCCCCTACTCTGGCGAGAATCAGCGGCTTGCCGGGAGAAACGGAAACTCCGTGAAGAAGAATCTCGGAGTCTTCAAAGCCCTGGATGGCTTCAATCACCAGGTCCCTGCTCCCCATGGAGCTGCCGCCGGAGATCACGGCCACATCCGCTTCGTTCAGGCTGCGGTTGATTAAGGACGTCAGCGCGTCCAGCCTGTCGGGAGCTATCCCTATCCAAAGAGGCACACCATGGGCCTCCTGAACCATGGCAGTGAGCGTGTGCCGATTGACGTCGCGCATGCAGCCGGGCGGAGGATCCTGGTCAATCGGGACGATTTCGTCTCCGGAACTAACAACGGCCACCACAGGCTTCATGAAAACATCGACTGTGGTTTGTCCCATCGCGGCCAGCAGACCTATGTCCTGCGGCCGGAGTCTGTGGCCTTCCTGAAGAAGGACCTGCCCTTTCTTGAAGTCGTCTCCCTTGCGAACCACATTGTCCAATGGAGCCACAGCTTTGAGAACCTCGATGGTTTCCCCGTCCAGCTCGTCCGTGTGCTCAACCATCACTACCGCGTCGCACGGCGGGGGCACCGCGCCGCCGGTCCAGATTCGTACAGCTTCTCCCTTGTTGGGTCGGTATTTCGGTTCCTCGCCCATAAGGATTTCGCCAATAACACGCAACAATGCAGGAGACGATTCCGTCGCGCCGAAGGTGTCGGCCGAGCGGACAGCGAATCCGTCCATTGTTGAGCGCGCAAACGCGGGCACGTCCTCTGGGGCTTTCACCGGGCCGCTGAGCACCCGGAACGGTGCATTCTCGGTTGCGACACTCTCGGCAGCAAGCCTCGGGAACTCTCGGAGCCGCTCTCTGGCTGCTTCCGGAGGTGCAACTTTCAGGAAAGGCTTGGCCATGAAGGGCCTCCCTTTGAAAGGAATGAAAACTGAGAGCAGAGCCTGAAATATAGCATCCTCGCGTCGTTGTGTCAAAATTGTCCAAACCGAAACGGCAAGTGACGCCGATATCGCCTACCCTGCCTCTTTAGCGGTCAAGTTCCCTGAGGCAAGGAATTTTGTCGAAGTATCACGGCCTTCCGGTATGCTGGGTTACCGCTGTCTGCGGGAGATTTCCGAAAAATTTGCCGGAGCGCTCTATTTTGCCGCCCTGTGGGCAGGGCCGTACCTCCAGCAAGTCTACGGAATGAGCAAATCCCAGTCCGGAGGGGTTCTCGGCATGATCGCGGCGGGACTTATCGTGGGGAGCCCGGTCATTACTCTGCTTTCGGACAGAGTTTTCAAGAGCAGAAAGCGGGTCATGATCCTGGCCGCTTCAGGACTGACCGCACTATTGGTCTTCCTGAACGTGTTTCCCGCGGGGCTTCCCGTTTTCGTTCTCTATTTGGTTATGTTCATTTTTTTGCGTAACTTCCTCCGCGATTGTCGTGATAGCGTTCACCATGGCCAAGGAACTATTTCCCGTAGAAATCGCGGGCACTTCAGTACGCATGGTCAATCTGTTTCCGTTTCTCGGTGGAGCGGTCATGCAGTTGGCGTTCGGCAAGGTTCTCGACTGGCACGGCAAGAATGAAGCAGGTGCGTACCCGGCCGAGGCATATTCGTCAGCATTGCCGGCGATGTTGATTATCTCGGTTGCCGCGCTGATTTGTACGTTCCTGCTCAAAGACACCTTTCCGCGGTCGGACAGGTCGGCTTAAGGGCTTCTTTTGCGATGCGCGAGCGCGTTCTGGTCATACGTCCGGGCGCCCTGGGAGATACCATTCTCACGTTGCCGCTGCTCGAGTCCGTTCGGAGGCGGCACCCGAACGCGACGATAGTATTTCTGGGCACTGGCATGTTCAGGGATTTGATTCCCCAAGGCACTGAGTTCCATGGAATAGACGAATCCAAATGGCTGTGGCTCTTTGGTCGGGACTGTCTCAACGTCTCCGCATCTTTTTCCGGTCTGCCGACTCATGCGTATGTGGTCCTCAACAGGCCGTGGGACGTCATCAGCAACCTGAGAAGAGCGGGAGTGGAAAACATAATCTGCGCGTCATCGACTCCACCCCCCGGCAAGCATGTAGTGGAGCATGTTCATGATGAACTCGGTCTCCCGATCCCCGAGCGGATCCCCTCGCTCGTCCATCTTCGGCCGGCCTCTGCGCCAGACCTCCTGTGGATACATCCGGGAAGTGGAGGCCGGAGAAAGTGTGTTCCCCCGGAATTCCTGGCGAACTACGCGGAAGGAGTGAACAGGCGACGCAAACTGCCCATTGCGATAACCATGGGCGAGGCTGACGGTTTCCTCAAGGCTGAGCCGGGATGGAAAAGGCTGGTCGGCATGCCCAACACGACGGTGTTCGAGCATCGTCCCCTGCTTGAGATCTGCAGGGAACTCGGGGGAGCCTCGCTCTTCATAGGCAACGACTCCGGAATTGCGCATCTTGCCTCGGGGCTCGGAATCCGCTGCCGATTGTTCTTCGTCTCGACTGATCCTGCCCAGTGGGCGCCATGGGGGCCCGCCGAACAGATCAAAACGATTGCCTTGCGGGGTGAGACTGCCGGATGACCAGGGTCTGCCCGCGGATTTGCCCGCAGTGATTTACTGCCTTTGACTCGTGTACCGTGACCAAGGTAAAATGGTTTGTACAATTAGCCCAACGACAAGATCATCGCCGATTCCTAATCGCAGGGCATCATGGGGAGGGCCGCATGAACCGTACGGACGCAAATGGAGCCCGGGAAACGTCGGATCGCAATGTCACGGAATCTCTTCGGGTTCAAGCGGCGCAGGTTCGGCAACTTTATGTCCAGGGCCGGACCGGTCTAGTCGGCGCCCTGATCGGGGCAATACTTGTAACGCTGGTGCTGTGGGACGCTGTCTCGCATGTCCGGCTCATCACTTGGGTACTGATCTATGTTGCGGTGAGCATACCGCGCCAATTGGTCATCAGTGCCTATTTCAAGAAGGCCCCTGCTGTTGAGGACGCGCCGGCTTGGGGAAGCCGGTTCGCGTGAGGGAATCTTGTCGCGGGGCTATGTGGGGATTAGGGGCCGTATTCCTATGGCCGCACGGTTCCCATATGCACCGGTTCATTTTGGCGATGTTCGTTGCCGGCATAGCTTGCGGTGGGGTGGCAGTATATTGGCCTGTTACAGCAGCCTGTTTTCCCACTATTATTGCCGAATTCGTGCCTTTGGCAGGCCGCTTCGCGTACGAGGGCGACAAAGAGCACATTTTAGTTGGTGCGGCCACTCTTCTCTTTCCGGTGGTTCTTCTCAGGATAGCCTATGACATGAAATCCGCCAATGAGAAGGCCCTCATCTTCGGCTATGCCAACGAGGACCTCGCGTCTTCGCTTGCGTCGGCCAGGGAGCATCTTCAATCCAGTGTCAGCGAGCGCACGGCAGAATTGTCCGCAACCGCTAAGGCGCTCAGAGACTCGGAAGAAAAACTCCGGGTGATTATTGAAAACGCCAGGGACGCGATAATGGTAACGCAGGGTGAGATGATCGTCTTTGCCAACCGGAGCGCTTCCGACCTTTCAGGCTATTCGCCTGAGGAACCGGCATCTCGTCCTTAACCGACTATAGACGCATTTCGGCAACTCTTAGACGGCCAGACTCTCAAGCACTTCGAAAACCGTGTGTGCGCGAAAGACGGATCGTATCGCCGGCTCTATTGGTCGGCTGTTCCGGACATTGAACAAGGCCTGGTCTGCGCGGCCGCTCATGAAGTAACTGAGCGAAAGTTGGCGGAGAATGGGCTTATTGAGAGCGAACTCCGATATCGCACCGTTTTTGAAGAGGCATTGAATCCGATAATGATGGTGAACGGGCACGGACATTGCCTGGAAGCTAATCAGGCCACGTTGAGTTACCTGGAATGCAGTCTTGACGAGCTCCGACGGCGAAAGGTGTGGGATTGGGCTCCTCCCGAAGCGCTGAAACAAGTCGAGCAACAGTATTCTCCGTTGTCGGGACGCAGGACAGTGCAAACCGATTGCCTGGCGAATGGGCGCGGAAAGACCATAATGCTAAACCTGGTTCCGGTTGAGCTTGCCGGGCAACCGGTAATCTACGGCATCGGACAGGACATCACGGACAAGAAGCATGCCGAAGAGGCACTGCGCGAACAATCGGACTTTCTGCAAGCGCTGATGGAGGCAATTCCCGGGGCTACGTTCCACAAAAATACGGAACACGTTTACTTGAGCTGCAATGAAGCATTTGCCCAATTCATGGGTGTTCCCAAAGAAAAGATTGTCGGGAAGTCGGTCTATGACATAGCGCCCAAGGGATTGGCAGACATTTACAGGCGAAGGATGAGGAGCTGTTCCGTAACCCCGGCAGGCAGGTGTACGAGACCAAAGTCCATCCTGTTGGCGGCCGGATGCGGGATGTGATTCTCCACAAGGCTACGTTTGTCAACCGGGAAGGACAAGTAGCCGGGATTATCGGCGTGGCTCCGGATATCACCGAACGGAAAATGTTGGAGGACCAACTCCGCTTTGTCGGCGGCGGCGGGGTCAAAGCCCGAACGCAGGTCACAGGTAAGCATTCACTCTTGTGGGGCAGGCTTTCCAGCCTGCCTGATCGAGCGGTCGGGATAGCCGCAGGCTAGAAAGCCTGCGCCACATTGCCATGGAAGTCTCCGCCGTGTAAGTGAATGCTTTCGGCCATTAATTGCTTATTCCTGAGCCGCCTCGTCCAGTTGCCGGTATTTCTTCTTTTTGTCAATCCCTATGGGGCGCTCCGAGAAGTCTTGGATGTCCTCGTCGGCCTTGTCCAGGCCGGATTCTATGGCTGCCTCGCCTCTGTAGATCAGGAAAAACAGGCCGTAGTGAATCCTCATGAACACGTGGGCTCCGATGAGGGAGTCAATGTGAGCGAAGAGAGGCCGGCTTCCCACGTTGACAGCTCCGCCCAGATAGATCGCGGCAATGATGATGAGCACCACAATTATGAATGTTCGCATTTTCCTGCTCCTCCGGAAACCAATGAGACCCTGGCTTTGTGGCTAAGTGGTCTATGGCGCAAATACGGTGGCGCATGAACCACTTGCGGAAATCGTTCATCGTCATTCCGGCGGAAGCCGGAACCCAGCTCTTCCGCCATTTCCTGGACCCCGGCTTTCGCCGGGGTGACTGCCGGGAATACGTGGCCGTATTTAGGAAACGGACCACTGAGGCTCGCGGTGCGGCGTGCTGCGTCAGTGCTCCCACTCTTCCAGGTCGGGTCTGTTGGGGTCGATCACGGTAACCTTGGAATTCTTTAGAGCCAGCCATTTCAGGCACTTGGCGCACTTGATCTTGACCCCGGTCTTCTTGACCATCTTGTCCACAGGGACCCGACACTCATCACAAATTATCTCCGCAGTTTCCAGGGAGTCCAAAGCAAGCGCTTCCCACAACTGGCCGCTTGCAGGCTCGATCGCGATAAGCTCGTTGACGGCCTGCACCATTGCCGCTGCATCGGACGCTTGCATGCGGTCACGCGAGCTTATTGATTCAATAGTTTCCACCAGCGACTTGAAATCTCTGGTGGATTTGAGCACGGATGCCCTGGTGGACGGTCGAATGGTTCTCTTCCTGTGCGGCATTTTCCATTTGATCTTTGCCAATGGGTTGATATTGCGAAATTTCTCCGGGTAGTTCCTCACGTACCACACAAGGAATATGATCACCCAGATGGCGATGCCGATAAGAACATCCATTTCAGTAAGTTACCTGCCTCTTACGATTTCGGCGGCTGCACCTTAGGAGCTTGTAGCATAACTTCTTTCCCTTTCAAGATCGTCCCACGCGGGTAGCTCCGACGCTAATGCGTCGAGGTTCCGTAGGAACAGGAAGTGTGAGCCGTCAATCGAGTTGCCTGGGCCAATTGGCTCTGAAACAGGGTCCGGCAGAATATGCCTCTTGCCGCTTCGCGGCCTGGACGTGTAACGTCCAGGCTACCCGGGCCTGCTTGAGTGCCGGTGTGCCACGATTCGACCATCTTCAGGAGTTGTGCGACAGATTCCTAGGACCAGCCTCCCGGCAAACGTCGAGTGGTCAATCGACCCTCTTCTTTCAGACGGGACTTGGTTTCGAGATCGCTGAGAACAGCCCTTACCTGATTTCTCGTTTCCTCAAGTCCGCCGGTGTTGTCAATGACGTAATCGGCTCGAAGCTTCTTGTCTTCTATGGACATTTGAGCGTCGAGACGCGAACGAGCTTCTTTCTGCGTCATGTTGTCGCGTTCCATTAACCTTCTTTCTTGGATTGCGCGGGCAACGTAAACCACGATAACGTAATCGCACCATCGCTCATACGCGATTTCATAGAGCAGCGGCACGTCTTCCACGATCATGCGGCAGCCCTGTTGCTGCAGTTGCCGAGTCCTGGTCGCTTTTTCGTTGGCGATTCTCGGGTGAGTTATGGATTCGAGAACTCTCCTCTTTTCGCCGTCATTGAACACTACGCGGGCCATGAGTTCGCGGTTGAGCCCGCCGGATTCGTTCACGAATTGGTCGCCGAAAACGCGCCGTATCTCCTCAAGCGCGGGCGCTCCTGGTTTGACCACTTCCCTGGCCAGCTCATCGAAACAGATCACGGGAATCCCTGCTTCCTGAAACATCTTGGAAACCGTGCTCTTCCCCGATGCGATTCCGCCTGTCAATCCCACAATCAGCATCAGCGTCACTCATAAGTCCGTTGGAGCAGCCGGGCTGGGGCAACCAAGTACACCCTTGCCGAAATACGGTTACGCATCAACGACTTGCGGGGATTTTTCATCGTCATTCCGGCGGAAGTCGGAATCCAGCTCATGTCAATCCCGCGCCCCGCGGGACCGGACCCCGGCTTTCGCCGCGGTGACGCCGCGGAATGTGCGACCGTATTTACGAAACCGAGTACTGAGACAGAACTCACTGAGAGTAACCTCGGGTAACTTGCTACTATCATTCCTGTTTCTTCAGCTCCTCCCACGCCGCATGGACGGCGCGATCCACCTTTTTTCCGTGCTTCTCCATATTGTCCCAAAAGACCTCCCACTGATCTTTGAAGGAGTCCGCCATTCGTCTTGAGTGTTCTTGGAGCATCTGAATCTGTTTCTCTCCCATACGCCCCGCCGCGTCCCACTGCATGTCCAGAGCTTTGCGCGCCTGGTCCACTGCGGTTTCAAAGCCTGCTCGAGTAACTTGGCCGAGTGTCTGCAATCGGGAACAGATTTCGTCCACGAACAGGTCCCACTCTTTGCCATCCGCGCCGGCAAGAAGCTTCCAGTTCTTTCTTATCAGTTCAGCGGCGCGGTCAATGTCCTGCGCGGCCCATTTGCCCGACTGTTTCATGGACCTGACAACCTGGTTCAGTCCGGCCATGAACTCCTCTTTTGAGCCCCCCCAGCCTTTTCGCAGGAGTGATCTGAGTTCCCCGAACATGAACTGACCGATGATACCGAGGTGGTCCATCAGTTCGGTAAGTGATTCCTTCATCTTTTGCGATTCGTCCATGGTTCCTCCCCAAACGACTCCGGCTGCTTACTCAACATACAAGAGTACCACGCCGCGGCCCTTCGGGCAACGGAATTCGTGCGGACACCGGTTAACAGCCCGGCGCAGAATAACCCCGGCGTCCATTTTGGTCATCGGGTCGCGGTAAGCGACCGGCCGGTCACCCCTACTTCAATCGCCCGTTCGCCTTGGCTCTCTTGAACGCGGTTCCGACCAGCAGCACTTCTGCCGCTCCTGACGTAATTTGCGGGCAGGCTACCTGAATGCCGAACACTCCGTCCGCACCGAGTTCCGAAGCGCGCTGGACCAAGCGATCCCTTGCCAGCGCGAAGGTGTTGTCCAGCAGAGTAGTGTAGGTTTTCAACTCGCCGCCCGTAAGGTTCTTGATTGAGGCGCCGGTGTCGCTCACCACGTTGCGGCTCACCACCGCGGTTCCCGCCACCAGCCCAATGACCACACAATCATCGGAAGGAGGAATCGCTGATGTGGTGATCAGCAAGTTACGGCCTGGTATTTCACTGGGTTTTCTCATTGGTTCTCCTTCCGAGACATGGTTTGCCACACCTCTGAGGGGATCATACCTATGCGCATTCAAACGTGCAGACTTGGTCGCCGGGAGGCGCACCTCCCGGCTTATCGATCTGAACGCACGTAGGTATCCGTGCTTAAGACCAGATTATGAAGCGGTCCGCAAACGTGTCAATAGCCGCCCGGCTATTGTGTTTCCATGCATCTCATGGTAGAGCTTTGCCGGAATCATTGCCGGCGCTGAGATCCGAGACTCACGCCAATGTGTTGAGATAAATGGAAAACATTAGGAACTTCAGCATAATAGCCCATATTGACCACGGCAAGTCCACCCTTGCCGATCGTTTTCTGCAGTTGACCGGCGTTGTGGGAGACCACGAGTTCCATGAGCAGATGCTCGACACCATGGATATCGAGCGCGAACGCGGGATTACAATCAAAAGCCAAACTGTGGCCTTGCCATACAGATCAGGAAATGGCAAGGACTACGTGCTCAATCTCATTGATACCCCCGGTCATGCGGACTTCTCCTATGAGGTCTCCCGTGCCCTTGTGTCTTGCGAGGGAGCACTGTTGGTCATAGACGCGTGCCAGGGAATACAAGCCCAGACTCTGGCGAACTTCTACATGGCTTTCGAGCAGGATCTGCACGTGATCCCGGTGATCAACAAAATAGACCTGCCCTCCGCTGACGTGGACAGGGTCAAAGCCCAGATAGAAAAGGATCTGGGTTTGGATTCCGACTCCGCGGTGGCCATCTCCGCCAAGGAAGGGACCGGCATAAGCGAACTGCTGGAAGCCATCGTCGCGGAGATTCCGCCTCCGAAGGGAGACGCGAACGCTCCGCTGAAAGCTCTGATCTTCGATTCCCATTGGGACCCCTACAGGGGAACCATAGTGCACGTGAGGATTTTCGACGGTGAGGTCAAGCCGTCGGACATGATCCGTCTATGGTCCACCGGAGCCACATACAAGGTTGAAGAAACGGGCGTGTTCCGGATGCAAAGGCAACCCCGAAAACTTCTCAAAGCCGGCGAAGTGGGGTACGTCATAGCAGGAATAAAGACCGTGAGGGACACGAGAATCGGGGACACCATGACCCTGGATTCGAGGCGTTGCGCCAAGCCTTTGGCAGGATTCAAGCATGTCAAGCCCGTTGTTTTTTCCTCCTTTTATCCCATATCCTCAGAGGATTACGACGAACTGGCAGAAGCCCTGGAGAAACTACAACTCAACGACGCTTCCCTGACATTCGAGAAGGACCATTCTGTCGCGCTGGGTCATGGATTCAGGTGCGGATTCCTCGGGCTTCTCCATCTGGAGGTGGTGCAGGAACGACTCGAAAGAGAATTCGGTCTCTCCCTGGTGCTGACCGCGCCGTCGGTGCAATATCTGCTTGTGCTCAGAGACGGATCGGAGGTAATGATCGACAATCCGGCCAAATATCCTGATCCCATGACTATCCGGGAGACCAGGGAACCGATCATTCGTGCCTCGATCATCCTTCCCGAGCAGTACCTGGGCAACGTGATCAGCCTGTGTCTGGAAAGAAGGGGAGTCCAGAAGAACATGAACTACATGGACTCGACCCGCGTGGAACTCATCTTTGACCTGCCGTTGGCAGAGGTTCTCTTCGATTTCTACGACCGGCTCAAGTCAGTTTCCAAAGGCTACGCGTCATTCGACTACGATTTTCTGGAGTATCGCTCCACTCAACTGGCCAAGGTGGACATCCTAGTCGCCGGCGAAAAGGTGGATGCGCTGTCTATGCTTGTGCACAGGGACAGGGCCCAGCAGAGGGCGAGGCGCGCATGCGAAAGATTGAAGAAGGAAATCCCTCGTCAACTGTTCAAGGTACCCATCCAGGGCGCGATCGGGGGGAAGATCATATCCAGAGAGACCATCTCTCCGCTGCGAAAAGACGTCACGGCAAAGTGCTACGGCGGTGACATCACTCGCAAAAAGAAGCTCCTTGAAAAACAGAAGGAAGGCAAGAAGCGAATGAAGCAGGTGGGAAGCGTGTCCATCCCTCAATCCGCTTTCCTTGCCGTACTCAAGGCGGACGACGAGGAATGAGCCGTGCAGGCCAAAGATTCAGGCCCGTAGCATGGTAGGGCGGGCTCTGCCCGCCATCTGCGTTGCTGACTCCCAGGCTCCAGCCTGGGAGCCCATATCCCTGGGGCTCCGCCCCGACACAAGTAAGGGAAGCGAGGCAGGAGCCTGGGAACGAGGTGAAACAGCCGGCTTTAGAACCCGCCGTATGGCCGGCTGACTTGGCCCGAAATTCGTGCGGCATTCCCTGACTGGCAGGCTGGAAAGCCTGCCCCACATAGGGTTCAAGGTCTCTTCCGCACGAACCCGCTCTCACCCGAAGAACCACCTGATCACGAGGCTCAGCACAACGATGAGCACTCCGCCTATGATGAGATAGGCGACCGCTGAGATTTCGTCGGACATTTCTTCTTCAGTGTGGCGCGCAGTACATCCGGTGGTGCAACTGGAGCAGGGATTGTCCCGGTCCGGGGTCTCGCTTTCCCGGACCGTAGGGCATTGTTCAGGCTCCATGGATTCGGCTCCCGATGAGAGTACTTTACTAATTATTCGTTCATCATGGTAGAAAATGCAATGGCTCGCCGCAGGAGTCCAGGCCTGGAGCCGTCACGCGGGGCATCTTGGCGGAAAGGTGGAGGGAGTTTCGTCGGCCGGACCAGATGCGCATGATCCGGGCCGAGCGGTGGGTTGGACCTATGAATCGGGGAGTGTGCGCGTCTGAGGTCTCCGATATCCCGGTGCGCCGGTTCATGCCTGGCCGAAAATAAGAGACATCCTTATTCGATAGCGGTGCTTTCGGGAAGGAGTTCCGTCTGCATCGCTCCAGGCGAGCTTCACGTAAGGCTCGTCGAAGCCGACGACGTGGTACTGGCCGTCCGGAAGAGTGCACCTGGAAAACTGATCTTTGCCGAAAAGGCTGTATTCGGCTTTCAAGCCGTCAAGATGAATAATGTCTCCGACTTGCATGGGTCCTCCTTTTTCTTGGCAGCGGCCGGTCGGGGTAAACGGGCGAAACCCTGACAATCCATGGCTGCATGGGAATAGGGTCGGCGACACCGTTTATGAATGTCGTTTTGAGTCAAGAGAGGAGGGCGTGGCGAAGGGGCCCTCGATTACCCTTGACTCCGGTCAATGATTTATGATATCTTAAAAGATTTGTCCAGAAGAAAATCAATCCCTCCCCAACCTTTCGCCCCTCCAGCCATGACCTTTCACCCACGCCTGATCCCGGCCCCTAAAGCCTCCGCCTCCCTGACACTGCCCCCGTCCTCGCCCCAGTTAACGGTTACTCTCCACCTCTATCGGTAACCATATCTCACGAATGTCCCCCCCCATCGATCGCGTACCTTTTTCCTCATCTTCTCATCAAAACAGTAATCGTTCTTCCTGTAACCGGACACGGTCTCCAGATAACGTGCCACTCTGGGCTTGAATCGCTTAAACCCCTGCAAACTCAGGCCATTATACAAGGCCTCCAGTGTACCAATGGGGTTCGACTCCAAATCCTCGAACTTCAACTCATACAGAGTTCCCGGCGGAAGCCCCGCTTTGTCTCGCTCAAACAGGGAGAACAGCTCCGAGTACCAGGAAAGGATCAGCTCATCCACGTCATCGTCCGCCGGTATTTGCAGGTGTCCGTGACTGAAGCAGTCCTTCCAGAGCTTTCGTGTGGACACATACACCTCGTACGGGTTCCTGACAATATGAATGAATTGCGCACCGGGAAACAGTTCGTGCAGGAGTCCCACCCGGCCCAAGTGCGGCGGCGATTTGAGCACGATGCGCCCCCCCTCGGATGCCGTCACTTTTTTCATGAACAGAATGAGCGACAGCTTCCATCTCTCCAGAGCTTTGGGAGAGAGTCGCTTGGGGTCCAGCTCCTCGTGCCCCTTGTCTCCGGTCACCGGAAAAAGGATCCTCAGGTACGGAGACACCGCGGAATGCGCGGCCACAGCAAACTCGTCTTCATGAGGAACCTCAGAGGAGAAAAGCATGTTGTCCATGGGCCGCGTCTTGGGGGCCAACCGGTCGAAAATCCGTCCCCCCGCCTGGGTGAACAGAAAGTGATGGGGAAAGAGAGCCTGAAATGCGGTGGGACAGGCAAAATTCGCGTCCAAACTCAACAGGTTGTGCAGATGTGTCGTGCCGCTTCGCCAATGACCGATTATGAACAGCGGAGGGTGTTTGATCTCCACGGCATCCACGTTCGGGGCCTTGATGAAGGTTTCGCACAGGCCGCAGATCGAGTTGAAAACGCCGAACAAGGCCAGATATCCAAGCCTCGGCAGACATCGAGCATCCACAACGAACCGGTTTCTGGCAAGAACCCGCAGCAGGGTGGGAAGGGACATCCCATGAATAGGTTGCAGGCTCAGCGATCTGATGATACCTCTTCCGAATTCCAATGAGTTCCCCTCGGAAGGAAATGTCGAAATGCGACCAGGTGACAAAATCCTCGGCAGCACGCTGATCACAGCTCGTATGAGACTATAAAGCAGTCACGCGCGAGAAAAAAGCGACCCCGCTTGGAGGTGGGATCTTACAGTGATATGCACAATGATGGTATAATTTTTTTGAAGGAAATCCCGTTGGCCGGCCGGTGTTCTATATGAGCATCCGGCGCGGGCGGGATACGCGAGGATTGTTTCGGCAGCAGCGAACGAAGCTCGCAAAGAAGCGGACTGCTCTCGCCAAAAGGCTTGGAGTGGTGCGTCTCTTCCGCCAAGGAGTGAATGGGTCTTCGAGTGTGCCAAAGCGGGAAGCTCGCTGGCGCCCATAAGTTTTCAATCAAGGTTATCGCCTGGATAGCCCACAATCCGGGAGGTTGACGGTGCGCGCTCTCATGGTCAGTTCCGAGGTGACGCCATTCGCCCAGACGGGCGGCCTTGGCGAAGTAATGAACGGCCTTCCCGCTGCTCTGGTTGGGCTCGGTGTTGAGGTGGACGTGCTTATGCCGAAGTATAGGCGCATAACTCCTGAAGATTTTCCCATAGAAAAGCTGGATCTCCACGTCGATATAGACCTCAATGCCAAAAGGATCAGCGCAGGTTTCTGGCAACTCCGGGACCGGCAGGGCGTGCGATACCTGTTCTTGGAAAACGATCATTACTACAACCGGGAAGGCCTGTACGGGACGAAGGACAAGGACTATAAGGACAATTCCGAGAGGTTCGTGTTCTTTTGCAGGTCTGCAATCTCTATGGCGCTGTCACAAGGAGTCCGGTACGACATTTTCCACTCCCACGACTGGCAAGCCGCGCTTGTGCCCGTATACCTGCGGACTCTGTTTGCCGGCGAAGAGTTGCTTCGTCAAAGCGCGTCGATCATGACCATCCACAACCTGGGTTACCAGGGGGTCTTCTGGCACCTGGACATGCCCCTGGTCGGAGTTGGCTGGGAGTTCTTCAATCCCGGACAAATGGAATTTTACGGGCAACTGAACTTCCTCAAGAGCGGCATCGTTTTTGCCGACGAAGTGAACACGGTATCGCCCAGTTACCGCAATGAGGTGCTTACCCGCGAATTCGGTTTCGGTCTGGACGGGGTTCTCCGTGAAAAGGGTGACCAACTCACCGGTATCCTTAATGGAGTGGACTATTCGGTCTGGAACCCTGCGACAGACATCCGCATAGGGGCAAACTACAGCCCGGACGACCTTTCGGGAAAGGCGAAGTGCAAGGCGGATCTCCAGCGAGTCGCCGGGCTCCGGGAGAGCCCCGACATTCCCGTCATAGGCTTGATCAGCCGCCTGTCGAGTCAGAAGGGGCTTGACATACTCCAAGAGGCCTTGCCTTCACTCATGCAGCGAAATCTTCAACTGGTGATGCTTGGCACCGGCGAGCCGGAATTGCAGAAATCCCTCGGAGAAATGCAGTCGCGTTATGCCGAAAAGATGGCTCTATTCCTCACCTATGACCACGATCTTGCCCACAAGATCTTCGCCGGCGCAGACATCATGCTTGTGCCTTCTAGGTACGAACCTTGCGGCCTTACTCAACTTTACGGCCTCAAGTACGGTGCGGTGCCTCTGGTGAGGGCCACAGGCGGGCTTAATGACAGCGTGCAAGAATACGATCCCCGAAGAGACGCCGGCACCGGCTTCAAGTTTGGCCGCCCCGACGCAGGCGAGCTGGAAGAGACCGTGGGAAAAGCTTTGTACCTGTACCGCGAGAATAAAGAAACATGGAAGCGTATGGTGATCCGCGGGATGAAGCAGGACTTCTCATGGAAGCGTTCCGCCGCTCAGTACAAGGCTCTCTATGAAAAGGCCTTGCGGGATCGCAGCCAATACCAGCGCCCATGAGATCACTGTTCGGCGCGACGCAGTTGGCGGGCGGAGCCCTCCCTACGCCCTGCGAGACGGTATTTGGGTGCTGCGGAGGGCTTGTCGCTTTCCGCATCCCGTAGCAGATCCGAGAGTCTGCCCGTAAGGTGAGGGATCACCCTCTCCACCACAATGGATATGGACAAGCCGTCCTTTCCTTGTCGTTGCAATCTCCCTTCCACGGTCTGGACTTCGCATGTGAGCACTGCTTTGGCCGCGTGTTTCTGTGCCTTGGGGAAAACCACGAGGTCAATAAGCCCGGTCTCGTCTTCCAGAGTTGTGAAGATTACTCTTTTGCCTGATTTGGTGGGGGGCATGTGTACAATAACCGCGAGCCCCGTGACTTTGACCTTCCTTCCGGATGGAATGCGACGAAGATCTACGGCAGTCACTATCCCTTGCTTTGCCAGGCGCGGACGCAGGGCCGCCAAAGGATGACCGTGACAAAACACGGTCATCGAGCGCGCCTCATTTAATGCCACGATGGTCGCGTCGGTTTCTCTCTCTTTTTCGAGATGGTCATACATTGCAGACCTCCCGGATCAATTCCCATTTTTGATCTTGCAGACCTTCCAGGGCTCCGGCCATTGTCAGGGTTTCCACCATTCTGTCCGGCAGTTCGATGCGCACCGGAAAGTCCGTCAGACTGCGGAAAGGTCCTCGCCTTTTTCGTTCGGCCACGATTCTTCGGGCCGTTGCCGGACCCAGTCCATTGATTACCGCCAAGGGAACGCGTATGCCCGCGCCCTCAGCCTCGTACTCCAGGCCGCCGGCGTTCACGTGCGGCTGATAGACGGGAATGCCTCGCCTGCGTGCCTCATTGAGGATCACGTACGCGGGATACGAACCCACATATCCCGCGTTGAGCAGCCCCAGGTAGAAAGCCCGTGGATAGTGGGCCTTAAGGAAAGCGCTCTGATAAGTTATGTGAGCAAAAGACGCCGCATGAGCCTTGCAGAAGCCGTACGCGGCAAACGCCGCCACCTTTTCGAAAACCTCCTCTGCCAGCTCCTTGGAGTGGCCCTTTGAGAGGGCTCCCTGAATGAATTGATTCTTTAGAAGCGGCATTTTCTGATTTCTTCGATCCTTGGTCATTGCCCGGCGGAACGCGTCCGCCTGAGCGTATGAAAGCCCTGAAAACGTGTGGACTATGCGCAGGACTTGCTCCTGAAAAACGATCACGCCATAGGTCTCCTCGAGGATCGGGATCAGATCCGGATGATATGTCCTGACAGGCTCTTCTCCGTGTCGTCTCCGCACGTATATTCGGACCATGTCTCCCTCCACGGGGCCCGGCCTGAACAGGGAGATTTCGGCAATGATATCGCTGAAACGCCGAGGCTGCAGATGCCCCAGCAGGCTGCGCTGGCCCGGCGACTCCAGTTGAAAGACTCCGACGCTCTGCGTGCTCCTGAGCAGAGCGTAAGTTTTCCGATCATCGAGGGGCAGACGCTCCAGGTTGAGTGAGACTCCACTTTCTTTGAGAACTTCCAGGGCCTTGGCAATGGCTGTGTGCATCCTCAGCCCAAGGAGATCCAGCTTGAGCAGCCCCAGGGCCTCCGTGTCATCCTTGTCCAACTGGCCCACAGGCATTCCTTTTGGAGAGCGGCCCACCGGCGTCCAGTCCTTGATGTCCCCCGGCGCTACGATCACTCCTCCCAGATGAACGGAACTCCGGAAAGGAAGACCGGTGAGCCTGGCCGCAAGTCGGACGAGTTCCGTCTCACGCTGGAGAGGCGAATCCCGAAGCTCCGGCAGGTTCTCCAGGGATTCCATCAGGTTCTTGCCTCGCAAGGACCAGGGAAGGCATTTGGCCAGGCGTGTGATCTCACCGAGAGGATAGCCCAGGGATCGAGCCGCCAGACGCACCGCGCTGCGCGCCTTGAAGCTGTGAATGGTGCTTACCATGGTTGTCCGGCGAGGGAAAAGATCCATCAGGTAGTGAATAACCTCATCTCTTCGTTTGGAATCGAAGTCCACGTCTATGTCGGGCAAGTCCCCTCTGCCGTCGTTGATGAAGCGCTCGAACAGGAGATCGTGCTCAATGGGATCGACTCCGCCGAGGATGAGATACACGATCAAGCTTCCCGCTGCGGAGCCCCGAACGCTGTGACGTATGCCCTTGTTTCGGGCGAAGTCCACCACCTTACGGACCAGGAGAAAGAAGTCGGCCAGCTCAAGTCTGCCGATCGCGGTGAGTTCCAGGTCCAGCCTGCGCAGGTATTCCACCGGAACGGGCCGATGAAGTCGATTCAGCTCCTTCAGCGAAAGGGCAGCCAGCTTTCTTGAAGCCTCAACCGGTTCCTGGAGCGAAGGAGGATGGAGCCGGTCAACAGGCAGAGAAAACGAGCTGCACAGCGAAGCCACATAAGCGGTGTTCTCAATGGCTTCCGGGTACGGAATCCGCCGCATCATCTCTTCTCCGGAAGCGAGGAAAAAGCCGGCGTTGGGAAGAGGCTCCACGTCTCTGTGGTGATGGCGTTGCTGAACACCCACGAGAGCGCGGTGAAGAAGGTAGTCTTCCCTTTCGAGAAACGTCACAGAGTTGACGGCCACAACAGGAAGGCCCAGTTCCGCTGCCAGGTCTACGGAGCGTTCCATCATATCCGGACCCGAGGATTCCTGCTCGCCATGGTTCCTGAGAACCACAAAGAGCCGGTCCGGATCGCGCAGGACCTCTCGTAATTCGAGAAGGCACAGTCTTGCCGAATCCTTTCTCCCTCTTTCCAGCCAGGGTTCGATCCTTGATTGCCTTCCCCCGGCGAGGCAGATCAATCCTCCGGACCAGTGCTGCAGATCCTGCCTGGTGATGAGAACGTTCGGGGACATTCCATCGGCCAAAGCAATGGACAAGAGCCGACACAGATTGCCGTAAGCCTGGAAATCCGTAGCGAGAAGAGTGATCAAAGACCCGTCCCATATGGTGATCCTTGCCCCAACTATGGGTTTGATGCCGGCAGCAAGGGCAATCTTGTAGAATTGCACTGCCCCATGAAGCCCGTAGTCGGTAAGAGCCACCGCCTTTTGCCCCAATGCCGCGACCTTCCGAACCAGATCTTCCGGCGTAAACGTTCCCCAAAGGAACGAAAAAGCGCTCTGAACTTCGAGATGTACGAATCTATCCATTGCCGGTCCGTGAGAGTCCATAAACGCTCCCTTCGGCCGCAACCAAAGAGAAGAATTAACCACCAAGGCACTAAGACACCAAGGATTCCGTATGGGCGACCGGCGGTCGCCATTAACTAAAGGGAATCGTTAGCGTTTCGGGCACATTTTCCACGTTTTCTT
>DYLG01000053.1 GCA_020722215.1 Desulfomonile tiedjei | reverse complement strand
GTCTATAGAAGACGCGAAGTCAAAATGCAACACTTATTCTGGGACGGTCGCTAAGTTCTGCAGAATCGGAAGTGACAGGTCGGAAGGAGAAAGGGGCGCCTTGTCCAAGGTGATCCGGCCGAAGTCGTCCATCATAACGATGTCCGTGAAGGTTCCGCCGGTGTCAACTCCAATTACGCGAGGTCTTGTAGGAACGGGATTCATGGATGATCGGTTCCATGGCAGGACCAGCGAGCGTCTTCCTGAAATCGGGACTGCAAAGCGGAAAGAGGCGGACGCCGAGGTCCGCCCCTTTCGCGAGAGACCAACGTTGTGTCGGGACAGTATGTTACGCTGATTTCTTCAACCCCTCGGGCCACACGAGCTGAACCGCGTGGACCGGGCATCCCTGCTCACAAAGCCCGCATCCCACACAGGCCTTCGGATCGTACAGGGCCGCGACGTATTCACCATCCTTTTCGCCCATACCGAGGGCGGTAGACGGGCAGCACGCGACGCACACTTCGCATCCCACGCAGTCTTCGGTCCAAATGTAGGGCTTGGGCCATAGCGCCCTCTTGATCCGCTCAGGCGTGTTGCCTTCGGGATCGCGGATCGCTCCGTACGGGCAGGCTCTGCCACATACTCCGCATTCTATGCACTTAGTGGCGTCAATGACGTGCGGTTGCTTCTTCTCTCCGCTTGATGCGCGCATCGGGCAAACCCTTGCGCATGTGTCGCAGCCTTTGCATTCCTCTGCAATTATTCTGTATGGCATAAACTCTGCTCCTTTGACTTGAGATGAACAGGCTCAACGGCGTGCGATGGTCGCTGCAATTGCCTCTTTGGCAAAGACAGCGGAACAAACAGATTACCTCTCTGAAGGCTGTTGTGTCAAGGCCTTCCCGAGGCCGGTATCCGCGACCTGGTCACGGTGAGGTAATGTCTTCCGGTCTATCCAGTAGACGTAGGCGGGCTCCGGCCGAAGTAGTTGGCGGGCGAGGTCGCCCCACCACGGTTGAATCTGCGGTCATCTGCAACATCTGCGGATAAGTTTTTTGCTTCCCGAAAAGATTTTGACTTGCGATCCGGGTCCGACCGCCAGTTGTGGGCGGTTGCATGCTCAGGACTTCGTGATCTGCTCTGTTGCATCGCTTGTGGCACTATGCAACGCATTGGGGAAGCCCATAAGATGGGGCTGTCTCTTGATCGTGCTTTCAGGCTTGCCAGTCTCTGTTGTGAAACGCGACGGATGCACCCGGCGGCAGCAAACTCCGAGCTGCTGCCTCAGCTCAGGAATAGAGGCACTTACAGCCACTTGGGACGAGTTGGCATGAAGCTTGACAGTGAAGAGCGTGAGGATTCGGAGAAAAACCATGCACATCTGTTCACACGACTGACCGAAAAACTGACGGAAAGGAGGGTCTGTCACTGTGCAAAGTCAGCCTCACGGCAAGGATGAATCGGTGCCCGGTTGCAGTGAAGAGATGCGGCAGGGGACCGACGATCGAGACGTGCCGGATACAGTCGCCCAATGCGCTGCCGAATTCGTCAAGAAATGCACTCAGGAGGAATAGATGGCCATAATCAGCCTATCACGGGGTTCGTACAGCAGAGGAAAGGAAATCGCGGAAGCAGTCGCACAAAGGTTTGGTCATGATTGTGTCTCCAGGGAGATACTCATCGCGGCACCCGAGCACTTCAATATCCCTGAATTCAAGCTTGTGCGTTCGCTGCACGATGCTCCCTCAGTCTTGGAGAGATTCAGCTATGACAAGGAGCGGTATCTGTCGTTCCTTCAATGCGAGTTTCTCAGGCATGCACGGAAAGACAACATGGTCTATCATGGGCTTGTGGGACACTTCATGGTCAGAGGCGTCAGTCACTTGCTCAAAGTCCGCATACTGGCGGAAATTGAAGATCGAGTCCGGCTTGAGATGCAGCGGGAGAAAGTGTCGCAAGACGAGGCGCTCAGGGTCCTGAGGAAGGACGACGACGAGAGGAGAAAGTGGGCAATGGCGGTCTGGGGCAAAGATCCTTGGGACCCCGGCCTGTACGACATGATACTGCATATCCATCGCCTAACCGTGGAGGACGTCGTAGATCTTATCTGCCATGCAGCTCAGTTGAGGCATTTCTTGACCACTCCGGAATCTCGGAAGAAAGTCGACGATCTTTGGATGGCAGCCGAAGTAAAGTCCCGCATTGTCGCGCGGTATCCCGCCTCCACTGTAAGCGCCGACAGGGGCTCCGTCACGGTGAACGTGACCGCTGATTTGGTCTGGGAACCAAGTATTGTCGAGGAAGTGAAAAAGTTGACTGAAGGGCTGGAAGGCTTGAAAGACATGCGGGTATCCGTCACGCCGGTCGGACTGTAGTGCAGATCGGTTTGGAAATCGGACAATTGTGCGGGTGCGGGAGGCACTTGGCGTTGATAGGGCGGACAGGGATGCGTGGATCCAACTGCGGTCTCGCTCAGCGCCAAAGGCCGCCACTCGACGCGCACCGGGATTCAGGCATAAGCTCTGGGAAGCACTAAGAAAATCAGCATGGCTCCGCTTAGGACGAGCAGAACGACGATGGCCGTCCACGACATCAGGTTGAGAAATGGGCCGTTGGTGTGCTCCTTCATGATCCCCCGATCGTTTACGAGTCGTATCATCAATATCAAGACTATGGGCAGGACCAGGCCGTTAAGAACTTGAGACACGAACATTATGTCAACAAGCGGCATGCCCGGGAGTAGAATAAGAAAACCCGAAACCAGGAGGATGCAGCAGTAAATGCCAAAGAACTGAGGAGCCTGGGAGAAGTTCTTATCCACGCTGGACTCCCACCCGAACGCCTCGCATACGGTGTATGAGGTGGAAAGGGGCAGTATCGATGCAGCGAACATGGAGGCGTTGAACAGTCCGAAGGCAAAGAGCCAGGAGCAGTATTTTCCGGCTATGGGCTCCAGCGCTCGCGCGGCCTGCTCGGCCTCTTCTATTCTGATTCCGCTCCTGTTCAGTGTCTCCGCGCAGGCAAGTATGATGAAGAAGGCGATAACGCTCACGGAAATGGAACCGATTATTACGTCCAGGCGAACGGCCCGTAAGTCCTTCGCCCCCAATCCCTTGTCAACTATGGAGGCCTGGAGATAGAACTGCATCCAGGGGGCGATGGTAGTTCCGACAAGTCCTACCAGCAGGACCAGATAGGACGACTCGAACCGAATGGACGGGGACATGGCTGATTGCAGTACGTGGCCCCAGTCCGGTTGGACAAGGACTCCTGCCACTATGTAGGCCACATAGAAAAGACAGGCGGTGAGGAAAACTTTTTCCACTGAGCCATAGGTCCCTTTTACCACCAGCCACATGAGGAACAGGATGCTGAACGGAATGGACAAATACCGAGAGATTCCGAAGATCTCGAGAGAAGCCGCGACTCCGGCAAAATTGGCCAGGGTGTTTCCAAGGTTGTTGATGAGGAGAAGGATCATCGTATAGAAGGTGACCCTGACTCCGAACCGTTCCCTGATGAGATCCGAGAGCCCCTTTCCGGAAACCGCCCCCATCCTGGCTCCCATTTCTTGAATTATGATGAGCAGCAAGGTGATCGGGATCAGAGACCAAACCAACCCCAGGCCAAAGTGTGCTCCCGCCATGGAGTACGTGGTGATGCCGCCGGCGTCATTGTCCACGGTGGAAGTTATGATGCCCGGCCCCATGAGTACAACGAAGGTCCAGATAAAGGCCAGTTTGATCTTGAAATACTCTCGCACGCTCGGGCCCTTCATTACCCACAGCCGTGCTTCACCTTTAGGAGCGCTCCCGACTGGGCCGCCGGCCGGAGGGAGGCTGGAAACAGCTCAATCGATCGCATCCGGGCCGCGATCCGGACCGCGCTTGGACCAAAGGCAAAGGCACACGTAGTTACCGTGTGACCATTGTAGCCCGAACATCGCTCTTCAGGCAAACTCGGAATCCCGTTCCAACCGAGAAAGGAGATTTCTTCGCCATGCGGCATTTCGATCCAGGATTTGAGACTTCAGCGACTTGAAGACCTGTCTGTCCGTCATTCCCTGGAGTCTGGCAAACTGGCGCGCATGTTCTCCAGATAATTTCCGGCGACACTCTTCGATCTGAGCGCGTTTCTGGGAATCAGGCAACATGCTCTTGTTTTGGAGAAAGTCGTGATAGGCAAGCAAGTCCCAAAGCAGGACCTCCATGGCCACGGAACGTAGCTGCGAAGAGGTCGCGGCCTTCAGTTTGGAGAATACCTGTTTGTTGAGTTTTCGGTCCTCCAGCGCGGTCTCCACTTCTTCAAAACCGGACGTGACCGAGGTCAGGAAATAGAACACTCCGAATCCTGCGAAAAGAATCACCAGGAAGACAAGGAATATCTCCGAGATAAGTGTTTTCATCCCACGCAAGCCTCCTTTTCCGATAGCAGTCGGCCGAAGCGAGGTGACGCGGCTGCTGGACGATCATCTGGCAAATTCCTCCAGATCCGAGTGTTCGGCAACCTGCGCAAGTTCCCTTTTCCTGTGAACAAGGTCAGGGCATCGACATACGGTGAGCCTGATGCTAATGCCCCCCCTCCTCCGAGAATGCCGCTGGCTGCTACGCTGAGGATTATTGCCTCTGCGACTGCGAGAATGGCATAAGTCCTGTCGCCATTGCGTAACAATATGGGGACGATCGACAGGAAGCAGAAGATGGTTACCGCCGCCAAAATGGCAATCCCTACAAAGTTCAAGAAATCACCGTACTTGAGCATCCCTATACATGCCCATCCTGCCTCGACGTTGGCGCGGTGAAGGTATTCATCTACTTTGAGGCCCCAATAGTTCGGGACTTGATCGAGCGGCAGGTAAGGACTCAGAATTCCGAAAACATTCTTGACACAGGGGGCCACCTCAGTTCGAAATGCTAATCCGGAATTCGCACCGTGTGCCACGTTATCAGAAAACGTACTAACCAGCAAGTGCTCGGTACAATTCTCAGTAGGCCTATCCAGCGCTTTCTCCGCCGGTCGGCGCCCGACTGCCAGGCCCGGGCAAATATGCCCGCGGAAATCCAGGCACTTCATGAAATCTTTCGATGACATCAATTGTTCTGCCTTAATTTCTGGCCTACGAGAGCATTCTTGACCAAATATTTTGATACGCCCGACATAATTCATGGAACCCCACAGGTGTTAGGGTGTCCTAGCATATTGAGGGCGCACTGATAGGTAACTGCGCATCACAGGAGGATATGTGCCATGGTCAAGAAATTCAACCTGTCCGTCCCGGATGAACTCGCACGAGACATCGACTCACGGCGGGAACATCTGGGGAGTCTGTCCGCCATATTCCAAGAGGCTGTGGCGGTAAGAATCAACCGAATCAAAGAGTTCGAGGAACGACTGAAAGGAGATGAAAACATGGAAGCCACAATTGAAAGACTGAAAAGGGAAAAACTCGAGGCACAGACGGATTACTACGAGAAAGGGAGAGAAGAAGGACTCAGATGGGCAAAGGCCGCGTCGTACACGGATCTTGAGTATGCCGGCAAGTTCGATCCGGTGAACACTCGCGGGTTTTATGACCCCACGATTCCGCTGCACGACGACAGGCTGGGACATTACTTCATCGACATGCTCGAGGCAGACCCGTTGACCAACCCCGAAGCGGACGAGGATGAACTGAACGAGTTCGCCAAGAAATGGGTCCAGGGATGGGCGGACGCGGTCAAGGATTTCTGCCGGGAGGTCCTGCCGAAACTGTAAACTGAGGCATCTTAGCGTGCACGCCTGAATAGGGTGGCATCGTTGGTAGGGGCGGACCCATGCGTCCGCCCTTTGCAGTGTTCAGTCCCACATTGGCACGAGCGCATCCGACGCGGCCAAGGGAAAGCCTTCCACACTCAGATCTCTCCCTACAACGAATCTGTTGATTGTTTCCAAGGCTTATTGCGGGACGCACTGTGTGCCGGGATGTGTGAGAGGAAGCAAAGCCGCCGGTCCGGTGGATCTTCTGCGCCGTCTGTGAGGCGTTTGATTCACAGATGGAGGCGGCTGGCGGATTCGAACCGCCGTATAACGGTTTTGCAGACCGTCGCCTTGCCACTTGGCTAAGCCGCCTCATACATGGCCGTATTTTAGGGACTCGAACCCTTCCTGTCAAGCATTGACAACCGCCGGGCCTGATGCACTGCGCCGTGCCGGTTTTTTGCATTGTAAGGTTGAAATCCTTGTGAGGCCTGTGGTAAGAATTGAGATTGATTCGAGTGGGTAAGCTGTACTTCCAAGGCCGGAGAAAATGGTTTGTATCAGCATGGTGGGCCGGGGCTGCGACGATCCCCCGGCAATGCGCGGTGCTGCGGCGGTATGGGTGGGAGTTCAAGCCCGCGGGGCGGCGGTCTTGCTCCTGAGTTCTCGCATTTTTTCTCATGGAGGTGAAAGATGAAAACGCGTCTCGTGTTTGTGACTTGTCTGTGCCTGGCGGCCGCGATCTGGGTTTCCGCTGCTGTGGCGGCCGAAGTGATGGAACTGAAGTTCGGGCACATTGCTCCTCCGTTTCACGGCCAGTCCATAGGGATAGATGCCTTTGCCAAGTACGTGGCGGAGAAGACCAACGGGGCTATAGTGATCAAGACGTTCCCATTCGGGCAGTTGGGCAGCGAGACTTCGTTGGCCGAGCAGGTGCAGGCGGGCACTCTGCACATCGCGTCCGTTACCACCGCCGTACTTCAGAACTACGCTCCTCAGGTGGCTTTGACGGACCTTCCTTTCGTGTTTCCCGATAAGGAGACCGCGTACGCTGTTCTGGACGATCCTGCGGTCCAGGAAAAGATTTTTGCGGTTCTTCCAACCAAGGGCTTCATAGGAATCGGGTGGACGGAAAACGAGTTCCGCGACATAACCAATTCCAAGAGGGAAATAAGAAAACCTGAGGATCTCAAGGGCTTGAAGATCCGAGTAATGAAGAGCCCCATATACATGGACACGTTTGAGGCCCTGGGCGCGACGGCTGTGGACATTCCGTTCCCTCAGATTTACAGCGCTCTCCAGAACAAGACCATAGACGGACAGGAGAATCCGCTGCTCACCTCGATTCTGATCAAGGCTACCGAGGTGACCAAGTTCGTCACTGACACGGACCACATCCTCACCGAATGCATCATTATCGTCAGTCCGGATCTGTGGAAGAAGCTCACACCCGAGCAGCAGAGGATTTTCAGAGAAGCCTGTAAAGTGGCGATAAAGGTGAACCGTGAAGAGAATGTCAAGCTGGAGAAAAGCCTTCCCAAGATTGGAATCTCCGTTGAGGAGTTTTGCAAGAAGAATGAAGTGAAGGTGATCAAGCTGACCCCTGAAGAGAGAAAAGCCTTCGAGACTGCCATGAAAGCCGTTTGGGCCAAGTATCGGCAGAAGATCGGGGCCGAACTTTTCGATTTCTTCCTGGCAAAGGTTGATGAGCACGCCAAGAAGGTCAAGGCCAAAACCCCCGCCAAGTAGTGCTCGCGCTTGGATCCGGGCGGTTCTCCGGACTTACGTCCGGTCGCACTTAGCGCCTGCAGCCAAATAAACCTTGCAGGCGCCTGCGGATCCGATGGTAGGGGCAGACCTGAGTGTCTGCCCCATGAAAGGCCGGGACGGCCGAAAAGCGCGGACACATGGGGCCGCCCCTTCCGAGAATGCCAAGGCTATTTCGGAACGGACTCTTGATCGCGCGGCCGGCCGTTGACAAGGATCTGAAATGAGGAGATTCCTCTACGTACTCAACACACTGGAGGAGTGGACGCTGGTTTTGCTCCTATTGGGGCTGGCTTTCCTTTCCTTTGTGGAAATGCTCTGCCGATACCTTCTCAATTTCAGCTTTGGCTGGATGCAGGAACTGGCGCGCTACCTTGGAGTATTCATCGCGTTTCTCGGGGCTTCCCTCGGAGTGAAATACGGGACCCACTTCTCGATGGATCTCCTGTATGAGCGCGTGTCCAACGATCGGTTTCGACACTCGATGAGATTTGTCGTCTGCATTCTATCGGCTGCGCTTTTTCTGGTTGTTGCGTGGTACGGCTGGGACCAGACCATGAAGCTCCGTCATTTCAGGGCCCTGACCGCGTCCCTTGAATTACCGAAGTATTGGGCCTACCTTCCCATCCCGTTTTTCTCAGTATTCATTTCTTTGCGATTCCTGATTGTTGGAGGCCGGCACTTCAGGGGGGCTGTGCGGAACGAGCCGTACGGCTCATTGGGGGAGAAGAAATGATAGCCACGCTGGTGATCTGCTTTTTTGTGCTCCTGATCATAGGCATGCCCATTGCGATCCTTATGGTAGGCACAACGGCCGTTGCCCTTTTCCTTCATACGACCACATCCCTGCTGGTTCTTCCTCAACAGTTGTTCAACGCGCTGGACAACTTCATACTTCTTGCCATCCCCTTCTTCATCATTGCCGGGAGCATAATGACCGAAGGCGCCATGGCACGCAGACTCATCGACGTGATCAATGCGTTCGTCGGCCACTATCCCGGAGGGTTGGCCATAGCGGCAACGCTCGGATGCCTCTTTTTCGCGGCGCTCTCAGGTTCAAGTCCGGCGACGGTGGTTGCAGTCGGATCCATCATGATTCCTGCTCTCATTCGAGGAGGCTACGATGAACGCTTTTCCATAGGGCTCGTCACGTCAGCGGGTTCACTCGGCATAGTCATCCCGCCCTCCATTCCGATGATCCTGTACTGCCTGGTGATGAACGTCTCCGTAGCTGAGCTTTTCATGGCAGGTATCGCTCCGGGACTTCTGATTGGCGGAGTTTTCATTCTCTACACCATGGTCTTGGCGTACAGAGGGAAGTGGACCGCCTCGGAAAGCCTCCCGTGGGGAGAAAGACTGAGAGCCTTGTATAAAGGCTTCTGGGCGCTGATGTTGCCGCTGATCGTATTGGGGGGCATCTACCTCGGTGTGTTCACCCCCGGGGAGGCGGCCGCAGTCAGCGTCGTGTACGCGCTGTTTGTCGAGATTGTCATGTACAAGGAGCTGCGTATCCGCGACATTCCCCGAGTGTGCAAGGACGGCGCGATCCTCTCCAGTTGCCTGCTGTTTATCCTTGCCTGCGCCATGTCGCTGATCTGGCTCTTGACTGCAGAGCGAATCCCTCATGCCGTCGCGGACGTCATCACTGCGCATGTTCACAGCCCCTGGCTATTCTTGATTCTTGTAAACGTGATGTTCCTCATCATGGGCACGGTCATGGAAAACGTTTCCGCAATGTTGATCCTTTCGCCGCTATTCATGGAGACGCTCAACCGTTTCGGCATCGATTATGTCCACTATGGAATCATCATGGTCATGGTCATCGAGTTCGGTTTCCTGACGCCTCCGTTCGGCCTGAATCTTTTCGTGGCCATGGGCTTGACGAACAAGAGTCTCACCGAGGTCTCAAGAGGGGTTTTCCCCTTTCTTGCGTTGCTCCTGTTATGCCTGATGCTGGTGACCTTCATCCCGGCCATCTCCTTGTTTCTGCCACAGACGTTTCTCAGGTGATCACGCTCTTCCATTGAAGGCAGATGTTAAACGATCAAGAGGCTATTACGGGGTAGTGATGACCAACAACTTTAGGTTATCATCTAATTATATTGAAATCCGGGATTAATTCTACTATAGGCATGGACAGGAACGGGATTCCGTGGTAGAGTCTCACCGTCGGGTTAGTGGATAAGGAGGCGAGTAGTAGTGAATCCCCCGTACAGCAGAAGCCGACCCAAGGTCAATCCCTTCCGGGAACTCTACACCAGGCCGGAGAAGACCAGAAAACGGAGGTCTTTCTTCGGCGGGATTCTGCGTTTCGTGCTTCTGGTCATCCTCGCGTGTGGGGCCGGCACAGCCGGAATTGTTTGCGAGGGCTATTTATATTTTACCCATAACCTTCCAAGTATAGAAAAACTCAAGAATTATTCGCCCCCTATAGTCACCGCGGTGTATGCGGCCAATGGCGAGCTTGTGGCCGAGTTTGCGTCCCAGCGTCGTTTTGTGGTCCCGATAGAAAAGATTCCCAAGATGCTTCAAGATGCTTTTGTGGCAGCGGAGGACAAGAATTTCTGGGAACACTCGGGCGTGGACAAGAAAGCTATTGTTAGAGCCATCAAGATAAACCTCATGTCTGGCCGAGTGGCGATAGGGGCCAGCACCATTACCCAGCAGGTGGCAAAGATGTTCCTGCTGACCCCTGAGAAGAAGTTCGTGCGCAAGATCAAGGAAGCCATTCTGTCGACTCGGATCGAGAGATCCCTCAGCAAGAAGCAGATTCTCTACCTGTATCTCAATGAGATCAACCTGGGAAGTTCGGCCTACGGAGTGGAGTCCGCCGCGCAAACGTACTTCGGAAAGCACGTTGGCGATCTGACCGTTGCCGAGTGCGCCATGCTGGCGGGGTTGACGCAAGCTCCGACCAAGAAGTCTCCCAAGAATAACTTGAAGGCGGCCCTGGAGCGCAGAGCTTACGTGCTCAGTCGAATGCTCGAGGACGGGTACATCACGCAGGAGACGTACGAGCAAGCAATGCAGGAGGAGCCGAAGCTCGTAGCCCGAAGTAACCTATACAAGACCCGTTGCCCGGATTTTGCCGAACATGTGCGAAGATACATTGAGAAGAAATACGGGTCCGACGTGCTGTACAGGGAGGGTCTCCAGGTCCATACCACCGTGGACCTTGAAATGACCAGGCTGGCGGAAAAGGCCGTTGACAAGGGCCTGCGGGATTTGGACAAGAGACAGGGCTATCGGGGACCGCTGAAAACCCTTAACGTTAAAGGGGTCATGGAGTTCCTCGAGGCGAAAACTCGCGCCATGGAGGCGCCGCTCCGATTCGGAGATATCGTGGAGGGCGTCATAACCCACCTCGACGACCGATACATCTCCGTCCGTATGGGAAGCTACATCAAGGGCGACGTGAAGAGGGAATACGTGGGGCGAGTCGAAATAGACCGCAACCCGAAGTGGTGGGTGCGCAAGCCGTACATCCGGCCCCAGATGCGCGCCAGAAACTTCTCCGAGGGAGACTTGCCGTTCCAGGTAGGAGACGTTGTGCTCGTGCGCCTTGTTGACCCGAACGAGAGCAGGCGGGAACTCTACCTGAAAAAGTATGGCGATAAGGACCCGCAACTGAAGAACTACAAGCAGTACACCGAGGACATGGTCAGCTATTTCCCACTTGAAGTTGAGCAGGAGCCCCTGGTGGAATCCGCACTCATGCTCCGGGAAAACAGGACCGGATACGTCAGGGTGCTCGTCGGCGGACGCAGTTTCAGCGAGGCCAATTACAATCGCGCAACGCAGGCGCGGCGACAGCCTGGGTCCTCTTTCAAGCCCGTCATATTCGCCGCAGCGCTGAACAAGGGGTTCACCTGCGGGGATGTGATCCTCGATTCCCCCCTCGCTCTGTCAATCCCGGGCACGGGAGAAGTCTGGAGACCAAAGAACTACCGCGGTGGACATTCCGGGCCGGTGACTTTTCGAGAGGCGCTGGTGAAGTCCATAAATATTCCCACGATCAAGATTCTCCAGCAGATAGGAATAGAACACGCCAAGGCATACGCGCGCAAGCTCGGTTATGGTTCGCCTCTGGCCAATAATCTGACGATGGCCCTAGGGTCCACCGGCGTTTCCTTGGAAGAGCAACTCAACGCGTTCTCCGTTTTCCCCAACAGGGGTTACCTCATTCCGGGAGTGTACATAACGAGGATCGTTGATAGGACAGGGAAGGTGCTTGAGGAGCACCCGCCCCCCGTTCTCCTGGACGATCCCTCTCTCGCGGAACCACCCCAAGTCCGGCGAGTGTCCCACAACTTTGGTGTCCCGGCGGCTCCCGCGGAGACTCCCGAGAAGGGGTCTGCGTTCATCAGGCGCAGCATTGATGAAGGCACTGCGTACATCATGACGAGTCTGATGCAGGACGTCATCCGACACGGAACGGCCACCGTGTTGAAGAATATTGTGGGCAGGCCCGACATAGCAGGTAAGACCGGAACCACCAACGAGTGCATAGACGCATGGTTCATGGGATTCACGCCGAATTACACTTGCGGGGTGTGGGTCGGATTCGACGATGAGCAGTCACTGGGGCCGGCCGAAACCGGGGGCAAGGCGGCTGCGCCCATATGGGGCTACTTCATGAGAGACGTGCTTGCCGGCAGCCCTATCAAAGAATTCCCGCCGCCTCAGTCCGTGGAATTTCGCAACATTGATCCTCGCACAGGCCTTGCTACTGCATCGCCTGGAGGATTTCGGGAAGTATTCAAGAAGGGCAGCGGCCCGGGAGATGTTGAAACTACCGTGATCAAAGGAACCCGCTGGGATTACGCCGGCTCCGATCTGGACCAGTTCTGAGAATCCGCGATTCGTAGGCAACGGCGCGAAACTGAAGAATTTTCACCACCAAGGCACGAAGAAGAGAATCTTAGGCGCGTGCAAGAAGAGCGGCGGGATTCTTGGTAGGGGCCGACCTATGTGTCCGCCCGTTGCCCCGGCGCAACCGTGAGTAGGAGCAGACGCGCAGGTGTGCCCCTACCACTTGTTCGGCACGCCGTTCCGTCGCCTGTTTTGCGACGGAACCCCTAGAAAAATATCCTTCCCCCCACGCCCAGGCCGTACATGTATCGGTTGAAATGGGACGACTCCGAGTCGCTCCCCGCAACAGGCCAGGCAACAGGGGCAGCAGTATCCAGTGACAGGGTTCCCTTCCCCTTGCCGGTCCAATGGACGTAACCGGCCTTGGCCCAAATGTTCAGGCCGGCATTCGGAGCGATCCGGAAGTCAGTCTGGCCGATTGCCTCTAACAGCACCGCTCCGCCGGAACTTAGCTTGAACCGACTGTCCGCATCGCCTGCAACGCCGCTGAAGACCCCGTTCATCATCCGTATGGGGACGCGGGCGTCTATGGCGGTTACCCACGGGCTGCACGTGAGGCGCACATTGGCCCAGTTATTGGCGGCCTTTGCTCCGAAATAGGGCGAGAACACATTCACCTTGATGTCTCCCACGACATCGGCGCCGCCGAACAAGGTCGGCACTTCCCCCGCGTCCACACCCACACTGAACTGGTCCGCCTTGAAGCCGACGAGAGCGAAGATGCCTCTGCCAACGTACACTGCCGCGCCCGAGTCAATCTCCCAGAACCGTGCTTTTTTGCCCTGGGGAGCCAGGCGTATGACGCCGGAGGCAGTATTGGCTCCAGAGATCCGGATGCCGATCCTGTCTTCAGCACTCCCGGTGAACTCCATGAAAAGACGGAGTCTTTCGGACACACTCAGATCAAGTCCCGCAGAGCCCACGTACAGCCCTGCGCCCTCCAAGGAAATGTCAAGATCGTTCATCACGAAGCCGGCGGTCTGAACGGGCACATTGATGTTCAACCCAATGATCTCGTATCCCACCTTGAAGTTGGGAGCAAGCCTTATCGCTCTCCAATTCAGCGGCGAAAAACCGAAAGAGGGCCACGCGTAGAACATGGAAGGGGGGGCAGGGGCTCCTAGCGGAAGAAAAGACTCAGCGGAAACCAATCCCGGGATCAGGAAGAGCCCCAACAGCCAACCATGGACGATTATTGACTTTCTCATAACCGACCGGCTCCATGTGGGCGAAATCCGCAAAAATCGGACCGCCCCCAAAGTCGCTTGTAAGCATTCAGTTGAGCAAGGAAACCGTCATAGCGATGTCGGGCGGGCCTTTCTAGCCTGCGGATTTTCCGAGCCTTGTATCAGGCAGGCTGGACAGCCCGCCCCACGAGAGTGAATGCTTGCCCCTTTTTTCTGTTATTGCTCGACCTTATCAGAAGGGCTAAGCCGGATCAAGTTGTTTTTCCGGTGAAATGGCGACGATTTGCTTAGGGCATGCCGCAAAATAACCCCGGCGTCCATTTCGTCATCGGGCCGCGGTAGGGGCGACCGGCCGGTCGCCCCTATCTTCAACCGAGCAGGCGCCGGCATGCGAACCCACTAAAGCCTGCAATACTTATCTAGCGGTGGGCTCTTAGTAGGACGGGCATCTTGCCCGTCACTGGTTGACTTCGGAAAACCGGCTCCGGCCATCCCGCCCGACGGCACAAAAAAAGCCGGCCGGCCTTCATGGCCCGCCGGCTTTGCCAGTCTCTTGCATAGAATTCAGTTAGAACAGTACCGTCCCGCCGAGACCAAACCCGAGGACATACCGGCCGACATACGCGCCGTTCTTGTATTCCCCAGGAATAGGTCCAAAGTAATCGAACCCGGCCTGCTCGATAATTTGCTTCGAACTGCCTCTCCAGGCCAGGTAGCTTGCCTTGCCCCAGACGTTGACGGAAACCGTGGACGGGAACATTACCGGAGTGAAGCGTGCCTTGGCCTGAGCATCAAACATGACGGCGCCGTCCGCATTGATCTTGTTGTACGTGTCCAAGAGTCCGACCGGGGGACCAAAAATGATTTCCCGCAAGGGAACGCGCATCTCGACATTTGCCAGCCACGGGCTACAGGTCAGGGTCATATTAGCCGCGGGCGAGCCCAGCCTCGCCCCGAAATAGATTGAGCGGGTTTTGAGCTGCAAATCAAGATCCTCCACCCAGAACCCCACGGGCGCGCTTTCCCACTCCGCTGTCCCTGAAAACTGGTCGAACTTGTAACCAACCAGCGCCACGATACCGGGCCGCACTTCCATGGCCGCGCCCAAGTTGACGAGCCAATACTGCGAATTCCCCTTGGTCTCATGAGCCGTGATCCAGCCACCACCGGCCAAGGCGTAGTCGGTTTTCTCTCTTACACTGCCGGTCAGATCAAAAAAGACCCCGGCCCCTTGGGGCAAGTCTATGGTCATCCCCACGGTACCGACCCAAAAGTCGGCGTTGGGAATACCCAGATCAACGTTGGTAAGAGTACCTACGTCTTCAAAGGGAAAGTTCAGGTTCCACGCCTGAACTTCGTACCCCACGTCGATGTTTGTGTTCCATCTCAGGCAGCCGAGGTTGAGTGACGGAAATCCCGGAAGTCCTATTGAAGGAAGTCCGGCAAATAAGGTGCTCGGAGTGGGCGCGCCGGGCGGGATGTAATACTGAGCGGACACCACCGCCGGCACAAGGAAGACCACGAGGAGCAGGCTAAACCAAAATGCTGATTTCTTCATACGACATACCCCCTACGACCAAAACAAAGAGTGTGCACCCGAACTCGGAATGCACCCCCAAAGATTAAAAACCAAGGAAGGTCCGTGACTTCGCGCCCCACGCTACGCAGATCCCCAGGTCAACACAATAGCTGGCCCCAGTCATCTCACGCCCCAGCACTCAACGCGACATCACACCAACGCCTCCTATTCTCATCCAACACTGTGTCCGCGTCAGACCTTGAACTGTGGCCGCCTCGTTCTCACGCCCTTCGTTCAGCCCGCTAACCCCTGTGCCGACCCCTCAAGGGTCGCCCCCCTTTTCGGATTCACCGATCTTGAAATCGAATCGCCTAACTAGCCGATTTCTCAAGACGAACCCCTTCGGGGATACGCGAACACTCAAAACCGCTTTGTCTGTATATCGGCACGCTACCAGAAATGCCCGGGGCGGGTCAAGTTCTTTTTGCTGAAACGGGTAAGCATTCACTTGCCCGGAACAGAACCGTGTCGTTAATGTGGCCCAGACCGCCGGCCTGCGGGTCTTGGGCGGAAACCGCCACTCTTATGTCCCCACTTTCGCGTACAACCCTCCCGATTCTTCCACGAGTCCGTCGCGTATGAGCAAAGCCGGATTCTTTGCGACCATTTTCGTCTCGAACATCCTCCGGCCCACCTTGTCCCAAAGGCCGTTGCCGTAAAAGGGCGACGCGTCGGCGATTTGCTCGAGGGTTACAGGGGGATCGCATAGATCCAACACGGCTCTTCTATGCCGCTCGAACGCTTCAAGATACGCACGGAATTCCGCCGACGCGTTTCCTTCTATCGGGCGCCTGTGAGAGGAGCAAACACGCTCGCACCGCAGATTCATGATTGATCTCACGCTCTTCTCAAAAGCATCGATATCCGACTCAACATTGCCGTACCAGGGGCCGATAGAGGTGAGGTCGATGTCGGTGGTCAAGAGCGTGCCCGTGTTTCGTTCAAGGAAACAGTAGTGATCGTCAACATGGCCCGGCGCATGGATGGCCTCCAACCTGGTTCCCCCGATTTCGATCACATCCCCGTTCCCGTAACGATCATCCGGTTGCCTGAGGGCTTCCACGCCCCATAGCGCGTTGACCAGCCCTGCCCAATAGACTGCCTCCTCGGGATTGCCCACAAATCTTTCGCCGAGCAGAAACAGATCGGCGGCTGTATCAGGGGTCTCTTTGGGCAACAGGATATGGCGGTCCCCAAGCATGGACCAGTATCGGATATGGTCCGGGTGTGAGTGGCTAATGATGAGCACGTCAATGCGAGTCTCTCTGTATATTTCCTTTATTACTTCAGCTCCGGCGCCGCGTCGATCAGCACTGTATCGTTGCCTCGGATGAGTAATCCATGGCACGAAGGAAAGCGTCCTCCTCCTCCTCCTTCGCCTGCGACGAAGTAGAGATTTCCGGCAAGCCGTTCAAGACTTCGGTTTTCCACTTTTTTCACATCTCCCGTATGGGATGTGGCAGCGGTTACGCACAAGCGCCTGCTGCAAAACAACCCTGACGCCTATCTGGTCATCGGGTTGCGGTAGGGGCGACCGGCCGGTCACCCCTACGGCGACCCGGTAACTGAATGCGCGCAGGGATGACGATGAAGGTCCGGCAAATGGTTCAAGCGACGCCGTATTTGGTAGGAAGGCGTACTGAGGCGTCGTGGCTCAATTCAAACGTGTGGAGAGTCGTTCATGCCCATGCTTAGGGTGTCCAACTTGACTCATTATTTTGGCGGTCTGAGGGCCTTGTACCAATACAATCTTTCCATTGAGCCCGGAGAAATCCGCGGCCTGATCGGCCCCAACGGCTCCGGCAAGGCCACTGTTTTCAATTTGATCACCGGTATTCACACCCCGACGGAAGGCCCGTGGAACTGGACGGCCGCAGCTTGCTCGGCCTGCCGCCTCACAGAATAGCCGCCGGCGGAGTAGGTCGCACGTTTCAGAACCTTCTCCTTTGGCGTCACATGACGGTTCGGGAGCATGTCAAGGTGGCGCATTATTCCCAGCTTGGCTATGGATGGATGGGAGCGCTTTTCGGCAGCTCGCGGCGCTATGCCGAAGAGCGTCGGTTAGAGCAAGACACTCTGCGCCTGATGGAGATGTTTGATGTGGCCAAGTACGCCGACCTTGTAGTCGGCAACCTGCCTTACGGAGCGCGGCGTAGGGTCGAAATGGCCCGAGCTATGGCCGTCAACCCCAAGGTTCTCCTTCTGGACGAACCCACCGCGGGCATGACCCCGGAAGGACTGGCCCAAATGATCGACACGATCCGTCAGGTTCATCGCGACTTTGGCGTGGCCATCCTTCTCATCGAACACCGGCTCAAGTTTGTCATGGCGTTGTGCCAGCGGATACAGACTCTCGTATTCGGAGAGCTGATCGCCGAGGGCGCGCCGGAAGAGATACAAAACAACCCCCAAGTCATCGAAGCCTACCTGGGCAAGGAGGACATCGTCTGATGCAGTTGGTTGTTGAAAACTTGCAGGTCTCCTATGACAAGATAAAGGCATTGCACGGTGTTGGTTTCAACATAGACCAGCGCGACATCGTATGCGTGATCGGCGCCAACGGAGCCGGCAAGAGCACCACATTGCGAGCCATCTCCCGCATGGTCCCTGCCGAAGCGGGTTCTCGCATGAGCTTCATGGGAAGGGACCTACTCCAATACCAACCGGACAAAGTGGTCAGTGAGTTGGGCATCTCCCATGTGCCTGAAGGCAGACGCCTATTCGGCAACCTCACCGTCATGGAGAATCTGCTGTTGGCCGCCTTTGCCCGCAGAGACAAGCACCACTTCAAACGCGACATTGATGAAGTCTTCTCCATCTTTCCCCGCCTCCGGGAGCGAGAAGAACAAACCGCCGGAACCCTTAGCGGCGGTGAGCAGCAGATGCTGGCAGTAGGCAGGGCTTACATGAGCGGCCGGAGAATGATGTTGCTAGACGAGCCTTCCATGGGGCTGGCTCCATTGCTCATGCTTTCCATGTTCGAAGCCCTCGAAAGGATCAACCGGGCCGGCACAACGATCCTGCTTGTGGAACAAAACGCGCGGCTGGCCCTAAGATTCGCACGCCGCGGTTATCTGATGGAGAACGGTCAGATTGTCTTGGACGGTGAATCCAATGTCTTGCGGGAAAACCCGGAGGTCAAGAAGGCCTATTTGGGCGGATGATTCACGCCACCCTCTCTTCATGACGTTGGCTAAACCACCTTGACAGCATCGGCCCGTCATACTATAAAAAAATGGGAGGAT
>DYLG01000052.1 GCA_020722215.1 Desulfomonile tiedjei | reverse complement strand
ACAGGACGGCAGCACCGCCGAAATGCTTGCCCACTACCGTCATCTTGAGGAAGACCTGGGGAGCGTTGTCTGGCGCCATCCGTCACTTGAGGGTTTCTTGTCCGGAGAATACGAGCGGCTGTTTCTCCCACGGGAGATCAGGATCGCAAAGTACGAAGGAGAAGCACAATCACCGTTTTCAGTCCTCTCCGCGGAATTTGACCGGGGCCAGAGGATCGTCGTCTTGAGGCCGGTCTGGTGGGGAGAGGATTCTCAGCGCACCATTTCGGACCATGTGCATCTGCTGAGCCAGGAAAACATGGGAGGCATCTTCTTTGAGATGGATCTGGGAAGACCGTGGCATTCGCATTTTGCCCCGGCTCTTCTGGACAACGGGTTTGAGCCTCGCCTCGTGCTCCCGTACGCAGGCAGGGGAGACCTGGTTGTCTTTCAGCACAGAACAGGGGAATCCTTTCAATGAAGGACTGGTCGCCGGAAAAACTCCTTCCGGATCACATCAAGAAGTTCGAGGCGTACATCCCCAGCAAGCCGGATGCGGAGCTGATGAAGCTCTATGGGTGTTCCCGAATCCATCGGCTGAACAACAACGAGAACGCCCTGGGACCGCCGCCGGCAGCGCAGGAGGTGCTCCGGGACTTTTCCCCCGAGAACGCTGCAATATACCCCAGCGGCGATGCCTTCTATCTTCGCTGCAAGCTTGCCGAGAAGTTCGGCATGTCTCCCGAACAGTTCCTTGTGGGCAACGGAGCCAACGAAGTCATCAGCTTCGTCATCAAGGCATTCTGCGAGCAGGGTGACAACATCATCACGGCAGACAAGACCTTTGCCGTTTACGAGTGGGTGGCACAATTCTCCGGATTCGAGGCACGACTTGTCCCGCTGAAGGATTACGCTTTCGACGACCAAGGCATGCTCGCTCAAACCGATGAGCGGACAAAGATCCTGTTCATCTGCAATCCGAACAATCCTACCGGCACCTACTGGAATCGGGACAAGCTCTGCAACTTCCTGGACAAGACGGTCGGCCGATGGGTTGTTGTTGTGGACGAGGCTTACTGTGAGTTCGTGGACAAAGAGGATTTTCCCCACGGCATGGCTCTCATTGCCCAATATCCAAACCTTGTGGTATTCAGAACCTTTTCCAAGATGTACGGCCTGGCGGGGCTTCGCATAGGCTATCTTGCAGGGAGTCGGGAAGTGGTGGACGTCGTCCGCCGCACTTGCGTCGTGTACTCGGTGAACACATTGGCTCAGCAGGCCGCTCTGGCAGCCCTTGACGATGACGGGCACATACTTCGGACCAGAAAGATGGTCAAAGAGGGAAAGGAATACCTCCGGGCAGAGCTGACCCGGCTCGGCCTGCCCTTGATCATGGGAGAGGGCAATTACGTGATGATCAAACTGCCTATGAGCGACACTCTGGCGTATCGAAAGCTCATGAAAAAAGGGGTCATGGTCCGCACCATGACCGGTTTTCGTTTCCCCAACCATATCAGGGTAACCATATCCGGGATGGAAGCCATGAAAGACTTTGTGGAAGCGCTGGCCGAAATTCTCCCTGGTAGAAGGGCCTCGCGAATCGCAACATTGCGCCCTGCCGGAGCGCAAAGCCGATGAAGAATAAAGACAAGCCTCCGGAGTTACAACCGTTTTTCGACAAAAACATCGCGGGAGATGTTGTTCCAAGCATCGGCATCTCCATGCCTCGGATCGATGCTTATGCCAAAGTAACAGGCAGGGAACGTTACGCAGCGGACTATTACGGATTCGACATGATCTGGGCCGGTGTGAAGAGAGCAGGCATTCCCCACGCGCGTCTGAAATCCGTTAACACACAGGCTGCGGAAAACCTTCCCGGAGTCATCGCTGTGCTTACCCACAAGAATATATCCGGGTCAAACAGGCAGGGGGTAATAAGAAAAGACCAGCCTGTGCTCGTGGATGACAAGGTGAGGCATTGCGGAGACGCGGTGGCCTTGGTCCTCGCCGAGGACAAGGAAACCCTGGCAAAGGCGATCAAACTGACAAGCGCAGACTTTGAGCCGTTGCCCGGAGTGTTCACCACAGAGACGGCGTTGGAGGAGAACGCCCCTCTGGTACACGAGGATCACCCAGGTGGAAACGTCCTGCTCAAGGCGAGTCTTGAGATCGGTTCCGTACAATCCGCCAAGGAACATTGCGACGTCCTCGTGGAAGCCTGTTTTGAGACTCCGCTTGTTGAGCACGCGTACCTGGAAACCGAGGCGGGTTGGGCCCAACTTAAAGAAGACGGAAAACTGGAAATCGTGGCTTCCACTCAGACTCCCTTCAGGGATCGCATGGAAGTTGCCGATGCTTTGGGCCTGGAACCGGAGCGCATACGGATGATCGCTCCATACGCTGGTGGAGCGTTCGGCGGCAAGGACGGAGTGACCGTACAGAGCCTCTTGGGTTTGGCGGCTCTTCACGCGAACGGGCGTCCGGTCAAGATGTGGTGGAGCAGGGAGGAATCCTTCATCGCGGGGACCAAACGCCATGCAGCGCGAATGTATTACAGGCTTGGCGCCAAGGCCGACGGCTCACTGCACAGTCTGGACACACGTCTGTATTTCGATACGGGACCGTACGACCATCTGGGCGGCGTGGTGATAACGCTGGCTCTTGAGCATTCCGGCGGCCCGTACAGGATTCCCAACGTGAGCTTCAAAGGTTGGGCGGTGTACACGAACAACCCCATAGGCGGAGCTTTCCGGGGCTTCGGTGTTGCCCAGGTTACCGCGGCCATGGAACAGATGATGGATATGCTAGCGGAAAAGCTTGCCATGGACCCGTTGAAATTGCGCCTGAAGAACGCGGTGCGCAAGGGCGACAAGAACTGCGTAGGGGTAACCCTGACACATTCCACAGGACTGGTCGAGTGCCTGGAAGCCGTGGCCAGGCATCCCCTTTGGACTGAAAGGGCTGCGTGGAAGAGCAAAGCGGGGCCTTTCAAGCGAAGAGGCGCGGGGATTGTGGCGCTCATGCACGCGTCCGGGTACGGACCGGTTGTGCCGGACGTTGCCAATGCCAAGGTGGAACTCACTGCGGAGGGAAAAATCAAAGTTTACTGCGGCGTCGTAGATATGGGCCAGGGCAATGCTGCCACCAATCTCCAAATTGCGGGCAGCATTCTATGCCAGAATGTGGACCGAATTGAGCTTATCCTCCCTGACACGGACCGGACATTGCCGTCCGGTTCGGCCTCTGCCAGTCGCTGCACGTATACGTTCGGCAACGCTCTGATAGGCGCGTGCGAGACGTTGAAGCTCAGGATTCTTCAGCGAGCTGCTGACCTGCTCATGGTCGATGATTGCGATGAAACGGCCCTGATTCCGGGGGCTGTCAGGCATTTGCCTACGGGACGGGAAATACCGCTGCATCGCCTCGCCACGTTCATGAATGAGTCCGAGCGCACTGCAACCCAGCGCTTTCGGGCGCCCACCGCAAAGGAAATCCCGCCTGTTGGGAATGAAATCAGACTCCACGGCTTCCCTCATACGCTCTTTTCGTACGGGGCGCATCTTGTTCGGGTCGAGGTGAACGAACTCACCGGAGTTGTGGACGTGAAGCGATATCTGTCAGTGAGCGACTGCGGAAAGATCATCAATCCCCATGTCTATGAACAACAAATCCAGGGAGCGATTGCCCAGGGAATCGGGTACGCCTTGTCCGAAGAAGTTCAGGTCAACGAGGGGAAGGTCCTCACTGCCGACCTGGCAACGTTTATCATCCCGGCTGCTTCAGATGTGCCGGAGATCGAATCGCAGCCGGTTGAGATTTACGAGCCCAGCGGACCCTACGGATTGAAGGGAGTGGGTGAGATCGCAACCAACGGTCCTCTGCCCGCTATCGCCAACGCTGTGGCCGATGCTTGCGGTGTGAGGATATTCCGGAGTCCCCTTACCCCTTCAAGGGTTCTCCGTGCTCTCCGGGAACGGTTGTCCGAGGGAGGCGTCCATTGAAAATACGCTTTGTGCTCAACGGAGAGACCACTGAGCTGGACGTGCCTGGCGACCGCCGAGTTGTGGACGTGCTCAGGGAGGACGTGGGACTGACGGGCGCCAAGGAATCCTGCGGCTCGGGCGATTGCGGTGCGTGCACGATTCTCGTGGACGGTGAATCGCGTCTTTCCTGCCTCATGCTTGCCGCTCAGCTTCAGGGAAGAAGAATCACGACAATCGAAGGGCTCGGGAGTGAGGCGCAACTGCATCCCATTCAGAGTGCGTTCACACAATACGGCGCCGTTCAATGCGGTTTCTGCATACCAGGTATGGTCTTGGCCACGGCAGATCTGCTCAAAAGGAATCCTTCGCCCTCGCGGGAACAGATCCGACGAGGATTGGGAGGCAATCTTTGCAGGTGCACCGGGTATCAGAAGATCGTTGATGCGGTGCAAGCGGCTGCTTCACGAAGCGCCGACCACGAGAAACCGCTGAGGGACGACAAATGAGGGACGTGTCTCTGCCCCGAAGCCTAGAGGAACTCTGGGGATTGTTGGATCGGGAATCCGCCGCGGCTCTGTATGCCGGAGGCACGGATCTTCTCGTCAAATTGAGGGCAGGTCTTGAGGATCCGCCCGCTCTGATCTGCCTGGAGCGAGTAGGAGAACTCAAGGGGGTCCAAGATGAACTGGATGAGGTTTGGATCGGTGCAGCCACGACCCTTTCAACGCTCATGGAAGACCCGATCATTCAACGGCGCTTCCAGGTTCTGCGCAAGGGGCTGGAAGTGCTCGGTTCCCCACCGGTCCGGCACATGGGAACAATTGGCGGCAATATCGTGACCGCGTCTCCTGCGGGGGACACCTTGCCCGCGCTGTACGTGCTGGGGGCTCAACTGGAGATCCGCTCAAAGGATGGATCCCGCGTGGTCGCCATTCGGGATTTCATTGTCGGCCCAGGACAGGTCCTGCTCAACAGGGGCGAAATCCTCGCGGGGATTCGCCTGCGCAAAGTTCAGTCATACGCGATTCATCATTACGAGAAGGTGGGGCGCCGCAAGTCCCAGGCGTGCGCCATAGCTTCTATGGCTGCGTTGCTCACCGTTTCGGACTCGGGAGTCGTCGAGGCCGCTCGCCTTGCCTGGGGCAGCGTTGGTCCGACTGTCGTAATATGCCGAGAGGCCGAAGCGGCAATCGAGGGAAAGCCGTTGAGCATGGAATCGTTGAAACTCGCGATTCCCCTGGTGGAAAAAGCAGTGTCGCCAATTGACGACATAAGGGCCGATGCGGCATATCGAAGGACAGTGGCCGGACTGCTGCTTCTGCGATTGAGCGAGTACTCTGCAGGAACCTGCTCTGCGCAGTAAATCCGGGATACGTTGACTTATGAAGACGAGGGACACATTGATCACCAGGGACTTCGTGGTACTGAGCGCCCTGGTTTTTGTTTCCTACTGCAACATCGCGGTATTCTTCCAGTTTCACGACTACCTGGAGACCTTGCCCATTGCACCGGAGTGGTTCGGTCTGTTGATCGGTCTGTTCTCCGTGGTAGTGCTGATCTTGCGGCCCATAATAAGCCCTTTCCTCCATGCTGCTAACGCGAGGAAATGGATTGCAATAAGCACGTGCATTGTGATCGTATCGCTTGTTCTGTACAACTTTGCACATGATCTCTGGACTATGGCTGCTGTGCGATGCATCCACGGCGTGGGGTATGTTATAATGGCAACCGCTGTGATCGCCAGGCTGGTGGATTCCATTCCCGAAGACAAGAGTGGCCAGGCGTTCGGGCTGTTGTCGGTGTTGACTTTGCTTCCCTATGCGGTGATTCCCCCGGTCCTGAGTCCGTTGATCCATTGGGCGGGCGGATTCGATCATCTTCTGCTCCTTTCCGGAGTTTTCATGCCGGCATGTTTCCCTATTCTTGGCCTTGTGGAGCAGCACGGACACGGGGAATCGTCCAGGGCCGGGGATCGCATAGGCTGGTCGGATCTCACGGAGAACCTGACCGACTGGAGAATCTGGGTGGTACTGATCCAGGGGCTCCTTCTCTGGTCTTCGTTCACTCCGATGTTCTTCTTTCTCAAGGGGTTCGGAGACGAGATCAACGTTGCCAACGCGGGCTTTTTCTTCACCCTGTCCACCTCCATGGAAATGGGGGTGCGCCTTGTAGCGGGCAGACTGTTCGACAAGCTCCACAAGGGCAGACTTCTTGCCGTTTCTCTTGCTTGGTTGGCAGTGGGCTATCTGATGATTGGCCACACCCGGGGGGAATCGGCCTTTTATGCATTGGGGATCTTTTTCGGGATTGGATGGGGAGTGGCAATGCCAGTGCTCAGCGGCCTGACCTTTGAGCTTTCCCAGCCTAGATTCAGGGCGCTGAACACCAATCTGTCCATGGAAATGTTCCAGGCCGGGTTCTTTGTTGGACCTTTGATTGGCGGCTTTGTTCTCACCGGATGGGGATACCCTGCTATGTTCCATTCCTGCGGGGCGATGCTCGTAATGGCGTTTGCAGCCGCCATCCCGCTCCTGGGGGGCCGAGGCCGCAAGAGGGGAGCCTGATGCCCATTGGAGGAAGGGGCCTTCTCGTCAAACGAACTTGAAAAGGAGAATAAGGTGTCAGACTTACAGTCAAATACTTCCGGGCCGGAAACCGAACCCTACGAAGTCCGACTCTTGCAGCCCGAGGATGCTCCGGGTGTGGCAGAGCTTTTCAGGGCAGTTTACGGGGAAGGGTATCCGATCAAGCTCTTCTATGATCCCGAAGCCTTGATCAAAGCCAACGAAAGAGGAGATTACTACACGATTCTCGCCCGTACCGCGTCCGGGAAGGTGATAGCGGCCGATCACTTGTTTCAATCCGCCCCCAACAAGTCCACGTACGAATGGGGAGCGGGACTCGCTCACAAGGAATGGCGAGGCAGGGGTGTGTATGAGCGGGTATCGCGTTACACGGCTGAGGTGGTGGTCCCCAAATTGGGGATGAGCATGGTTTTCGGCGAGCCGGTGTGCAACCACTTGCACTTGCAGAAAAAGACAGAGGAACGCAGATTCGTGGAAATGGCGCTCGAGATCGCTCTGATGCCTGCCGAACAGTTTGCCAAAGAGGCAAGCGCGGCCGGAAGAGTCGCCACCATGCTCGTGTTCCGGACTTACAAGCCCAGGCCGCACACGGTGTTCATTCCTGACGTTTACCGCGAAGAGCTTCGTTTTCTCTATTCTGAACTGGACGACGGCCGCGATTTCGCTTCCGCCACTTCGGACAGGCCGGGCCGGGAGACTTCGCTCTCGGACATGACTGTGTTCGATTTTGCCCAAGTGGCTCGCATCGCGGTGCATGAAGTGGGCTTTGATTTCGATGCTCACATTTCCGGCCGCGAATCCGAAGCCTTGGCCCGGAACACGGTCGTGTTTCAGGCATGGCTGAAGCTGAGCGCACCCGAAGTGGGCTTTGCAGTGGATGCCCTGAGAAACAAGGGCTACTTCATCGGAGGCATCCTGCCCCAGTGGTTCGAGGATGACGGTATTTTCATGCAGAAGTTGCTTTGCCCGCCGAATTTTCAGGGCATAAAGCTGTACTCGCAACGTGCCGCTAAGATCCTGGAGTTTGAGAAAGCCGATCGGGAAAAGGTTTCTGAGATAGCCCGGAAGTGACAGGCGAAAGCCCCCCGAGACCAGCGCGTGCGTTGACAGCCGGGGAAGCCTCTGGTACTATGCCTTTCCGGAAACGGCGACGCTATCCCTCGGCATACGCGGTCATGGGAGGAGACTTTGAAGGTCGATATGAACAGACACGGCGGATGGTCGGTGATCAAGATTGAGGGAAGAATGGATACGATCTCCGCCCCGGACTTTGAGAAGCAAGCGCAGGATTGGATCGGACAGGGTGAGCATCGGATGGTTGTGGATCTCTCCGACCTGGAGTACATAAGCAGCGCGGGTCTGAGAGCCTTGCTGGTGGCCGCAAAGGCGGCGAAGGCTTCAGGAGGCCAATTGCGCTGCTGTTCTCTTAAAGGCGTAGTGAAAAAGGTCTTTGACGTGTCGGGTTTCAGCTCTATGCTTCCCGTTTACGAGTCCCTGGATGCGGCCCTGAGCCGGCAGTGACTTCACCTCTTCGGCCTGAATTGGAAACATTAAGACTCCCAGCAAAGACGGAAAACATCAGGCGGCTGATCCGCTTCGTTTCGGAACAGGCGGATCGCTCGGGCTTTTCCGGGAAGCGAATCCTCGAGATCGAGTTGGCAATTGATGAGGCAGTGGCCAACATTTGCCGACATGCGTACGGGGATGACGAAGGAGATGTGGAGATACGGTGTTGCCCGGACAAGGCGGAAGGGAAGCTCCTCGTAGAAATAATCGACGCCGGCGCGCCTTTCAATCCCCTGTCCTGGTCGGAACAAGACCTCACCTCCGGGCTGGACGATCGAAAAGCAGGCGGCCTGGGCGTATATCTCATCAAGAGAATTGCCGACAAGCTGGAATACCGCCGGGAGGGAGATCGGAATATACTTCGGATCACAGTTGGTGCCGGCGAATTCCTAACGCGCTGAAAGACACGGGGATTGGTAAGAGTTAATCGAAAGCATTTGCCTGGAGGCCGCATCCGATGCGAAGCTTGACAGCGCGAGTCGCACTCTTCGTAATGCTGGGAACCTCCGGGATATTCGCTCTGCTGCTAACGTTCGGCTACTTCTCCTCTCGCCGGATTATCCTCAATGACGCTGAAACAAACGCTCGCGCCCTTGCGGAGTCAGTGGCTCACCAGATGAATGACGACCTCAGTGACGTTGCGGATGTGACTGAGACCTTCGCTTTCGTGCTTGAGCACACACGCCTTGATGAAGCCGGCCTTTTGCTTTTCATCAGGAAGCTTGTCGAAACGCACCAGGAGATATTCGGGTCCACGGTGGCGTTCGAGCCCTATGCGTTCGATCCTCAAGTCAAGACATTCTCTCCGTACTACTGCAAAGGTCCCTCTGGGCTGAAATTCGAGCAGCTCGGGAAGGAGTCGTACGATTACCTGAACATGGGCTGGTACACGGAACCTAAGAAACGCAACGCTTCGGTGTGGAGTGAGCCATATTTCGATGAAGGCGGCGGAAATGTGGTCATGACGACCTTTTCGGTTCCATTCTACCGATTGGATTCTGACGTGAGGCGCAAGAAATTCAGGGGCGTTGCAACAGCGGATGTGTCGGTGAATTGGCTTACGGAGCGGCTCTCGTCTGTAAAGATCCTCAAGACAGGCTTTTGTTTTCTCCTATCCAACGAGGGCACTTTTCTGGCGCATCCGGATACGAAGCTGATCATGAACGAGTCCATCTTCAGTCTTGCCGACAAGACCGGGATACCGCAACTGCGCGAGCTGGGAAAGGCCATGCCGGCCCGAGGTTCGGGGTTCGTGGACGTTGGCCGGTCTCTTGGCGTCCGGGATTCGTTCCTGGCCTTCGCGCGCCTGCCTGTGAACGGTTGGCTGCTATGCATCGTGTATCCCAAAGACGAATTGTTCAGCGAAGTAACGGTCCTGCACAGAACGAGCTTGCTCCTGTCGGCAGCGGGTCTTGCTCTGCTGCTTGCAGCAAGCCTGGTGGTAGGAAGGTCCGTAAGTCGGCCCCTGCGTACTATGGTTCGCGCCTCGGAACAGGTTGCTGCCGGAAACCTGAATGTGGATCTTTCCGCCATAAAAAGACGGGATGAAGTGGGCCGACTTGCCGAGGCTTTTGTAAAGATGGCTTCGGACCTCAAAGAATACATCCGCAATCTTACCGAGACCACAGCGGCCAAGCAAAGGATAGAGAGCGAACTGGCCGTGGCGGCGCGGATTCAGCGGAGTATGCTCCCGTCCAAGTTTCCAGGATTTCCCGAGCATAAGGAATTTGAAATCTATGCGGTGATGGAGCCTGCCAAGGAGGTTGGAGGAGATTTCTACCAGTTCTTCCTGGTGAACGAGCACCAGCTCTGTTTCGTCATAGGAGACGTTTCGGACAAAGGAGTTCCTGCCGCGCTATTCATGGCAGTGACAAGCTCACTGATCAAAGCCATGGCCCACCAAGGATCCAGGCCGGACCGGATCCTGACACGCGTGAATGCCGAACTCATCCCCGGCAATGATTCCTGCATGTTCGTCACGGTGTTCTGCGGAATTCTCGACCTCCGAACAGGAGAAGTCCTTTACGCAAACGCGGGTCATGATGCCCCTTTGCTGGCGACCCCCGACAATGCAATAACCTCTCTTGATCCGCCCGACGGGCCTGCATTGGGAATCATGGACGGGATTGTCTTCAAGATGAACAGACTGCAAATGAAACCCGGCCATGTTCTATTTGCATTTACCGACGGCGTGACCGAGTCCTTCAACCCTGGCGGCGAGCCTTTTTCCGAAGACAGACTGAGAAAACAACTCGTGGACATCCGTCAGAAGACCGTCAAGGAAATCGTAGACGGTGTTAGAATGGAAATGGGCCTATTCGCTGAAGGAGCGTCCCAGAACGACGACATCACCATGTTGGCGCTGAAGTTCACAGGCTCCTAGACCGGCTTAACAAGAATCTTGGCCGCATCGGTTTCGTTCAATTCCAGACGATATCCTTTTACATGAACGTCGAGCGATCCAGTGGCCTCGTCCCGTTTCTCGACCCGAGCTATGGCACCGCTTTCCAGGCCGTCGCGGGATAAGGCTTTCTTGAGTTTCGTCGATCCCTTGACAGAGGAGATCATCACCTGGGCGCCCGGCTCCACTTCTGCCAGAGTCATTCCGTCCTCAATGGCGGCCTGCTGGGCTTTTGCTCTGTTTCGGACTTTTTGCGCAGCGTTTTCAAGACAGGAGAGGCAGTCGTCGCACCCTTGGGCTAGGCCGTCTATCCACCTGGTCTGATCAACAGGACACATCTCTGCAAATTCCACAAAGGTGACCAGTCTCTCGATCACTTCCCGATCCAGATGGTGCTCCATGCGGCAGGCGTTTTCTTCCGCAAGCGAATCATCCACATGCAGGACGTTGACGAGAAACCGCTTGAGTATCCCGTGGGTTCGGACGATCTGCTTGGCCTTCTCAGCACCTTTTTCGGTCAGGGTGATGTACTGATGAGGATCGTAGCGGATAAGCCCCCTGGAGCTGAGGGTCTTCAGGGCGGAGATCACCGACGACATCTTCACGCCGAGCCGGTTGGCGATGTCCCTGACTCGTGCGATTCGCCGCTCCTTCTCAAGGAGGTATATGGCCTCAAGATAATCCTCCATGGCGGAGGTCAGCGAGGGAAGGTGCTCGGACGGTTCCATAAACCTCCTCCGATATCGTGTGCTTACTTGAGTATGAATGACGGGCCGGGCATTGTCAAGAACAGCGGACGAAAAACAGGACCTCCGGCAAACGAGGCAACAGCCCGGGTGAAGCTCATTTTCTCACAACGTGCTTGGCAGAATTCCCTAATGACGCCGAAAGCCTTACCGTGTAGAATGAAAGACTGACGGCAGAGGAAGCCGGGACACAGTAGAAAAACAGCTCGTTCATCAAGGAGAAGCAGCCGTGGAACCGTCAATCGTTAAGAGAGAATGGACTGAGGCGGAACTGATGGCTCTGCCCGACGTGGACGGAAAATACGAACTCGTCGAAGGAGAACTTGTCGTGAGTCCTACGGGTTTCAGACATGAGTCTATGGTGGGGCGGTTGATATTCAGACTGCTCGGAATCGCCCGAGAAAGGGAGTTGGGAGAGGTCTGCGGTTCCAGCCTTGGGTGCTGGATGAAGAACGGGAATCTCCGCTCGCCCGACGTCTCGTTTGTTTCAAAGGCTCGCGTCGAAGCGCTAGGCAACGCAGTTGACAACTTCTTGCAGGGAGCGCCTGATCTGGCAGTGGAAATCCTCTCTCCGTCCGACTCCATTTCAAAGCTCAAAGACAAGGCTGTGGAATATTTCGAGAGTGGAGCACAGCTTGTTTGGATCGTGGACCCGAGGCACAAGACCGTGACTGTGATTTATCCTGGGAAACCGGAGCGTGTCCTCGGCATGGACGACCGTCTCGATGGGGAGGACCTGATTCCAGGCTTCTCAATGCCCGTTTCCGAGCTTTGTGCTTGAGGGAATTCCAGGATCCCATGCCGATCGAATCCGCTCGGATCTTTGTCCGAATAGTCTGAGCGAAGAAGAAGGGTTGGAACGCGGCGAGCTGCGGGTTGATCCGACATTCCTTCCGGCAATGGTCACCTACTCATGGCAGGCGCTCCGGGCCGGCGAGCCAAATCGACTTCAAATACCGGTGGTTTCCGCACTCATCTCTTTGCGCCGTGTCGCATGAGGAGTTCCACTACGCGGAAGTGGCGCTGCCTGCCAGCCACGGTGAGCGCAGTTTCGCCATTATTGTTCTTGGAGTTGACATCTGCGCCCTTGTTCAAGAGAATCTGCACGATATCCTGATATCCCCCGCTTGCCGCAGCATAAAGGGCGGCATTGCCGCGACTGTTGCGCGCGTGCACGTCGGCGCCGGCAGCCAACAGCATCTGCACGATATCCTTATGACCTTTGACCGCGGACGCAAAAAGTGGCGTGTCCCCGGTCTTGTTTTTTGCGTTGACATGGGCGCCGGCCTTCACCAAGAGGTCCGCAATCTCAGTGTAACCCTTGAATGCGGCCATGAGCAAGGCCGAATTCCCGCCGGGGCTTGGAGCATTGGGATCCGCCCCCCTTTTCAGCAGCAGATCCACCAGGTCTTTGTTACCCTTGGAAACAGCAGCGAGGAGAGGGTTGATGCCCTTGGCATTGGTAGCATCGGGATTGGCAGCAGCACTGAGCAGCGCGGCCACAAGATCCTTTCGGCCCTCAGTTGCAGCCAATACCAGAGCGATGTTCCCATCGTTGTCCTTAACCTGCGGATCGGCGCCGGCATTTAAGAGAAGTGAAACGATTTCGGCATGGGCCTTTTCCGTGGCAGATATGAGAACCGGCTTTCCGGCGGAATCTCTTGCGTTGGGATCGGCTCCTTTGCTCAATAATAGCTTGGTCATGGCTTTGTCGCCGACGTCGGCGGAGAGTACCAACAAAGGCAGCCCGGAAGCTGTGCGCATGTTGGCATCACAACCCCGATCGAGGAACATCTGCGCCGCCTGGACATTCCCTGACTGCACCGAAGCCTGGAACGCGGCGGACTTCGTTTCCGGGCTGATCGGAGTCCGGCCGGCAAGGAAGAGGCTGAGGCTCTTGTTGTCATTAAGTTCCACGGCTATGTCCAGCGGAGTTTTGCCCCGCCTGTCCTTCGCGTTGGGATCCGCGCCCTTTTCCAGAAGCACCTTGATGGAATCGGCATTGCCCGTCGTAGCAGTGGCGAACAACAGATCGTTGAGAAGTTCGGGCGTGACGCCGGCCCCCAAGTCCAACAGCATTCTCAGGCGGTCAGCGTGTCCCTTGGCCGATGCAGCCCTCACAGGACTCACACCCGTGTTGTTTTGCGCATGAATGTCCGCTCCGCGATCCAGCAGGACTTTCATGGTTTCCTTGTGGCCCCCGAGGTAGGCAAGCATGAGCGGGGTGTTGCCGTCCTCGTTGCGCACCTCTATATCCACTCCCTGGCCGAGCAGCGCCAGCACCTTGTCCTTTGCTCCGTCCGTTGCCGCGTCAAGAAGGTCTAAACCTTTGCGGATCGTTTCCTGCTTCGCCTCCGCCCTTCTTCGCATTAACTCCTTTTCATGTTGCCAGGCCAGCTCGGCCTGCCTGCCCGAATCGCCCCGGCCCTCCGCCGGCCCTTGAATACCGGTGACCGAAAGCTTGGAAGGCGAAAAACCCGGCGGTGCTTCCATGATAAGAATAGTTTCTTCGGCCAATCCCAGGAACCTGGCCCAGAGAACATGTCTCTGATACGCCGCTTTTTCTTTCTTCATTCCCGGGTCGCCGGATTTCAGCCAGATGTCTTCCGCCTCCTTCAACGAGCGGAGGGCCTCACGCAATCTTGACATCACCTCGGGATCGCGGGCCTCGACCGCGGATCCCAGATCCGCCACGGCCGCTGACAGTGTGTTGACGGATGTCTGATATTCCTTGAGCGAAACACCTTCTCCGGTCTGTCTAATGAGCACCTGGAGGGCCTCCTTGACCGGAGCGAACATCAGTTCCCTTTGGGAAGCCTCCGGTGGACGCTTGAGCCAGTAGACCAAGCCGGCCACAACCACCAAGAGAACGGCAGCCAAAGCGCCTATGATCATTTGCAGGCGGCGACCGGTTGATGGCCCCAGTCCGCGTCGGCTCGTTTCGGACCCGCCCATTCCGGGAAGATCCGGCTCTTGGTAGGATTCCGTTCCTTCTTCAGCCCCTCTGAGGAGTGCTCCGCACTCGGGACAGGAAGCGGCCCTTCCCGACAGACCCGCTCCGCACGAGGGACAGTTAGCCACAGTCTCCACGAACTCATTCCGAGATGCGGTTCGTCGATTGAGTTCCGACTGATCCAGAGCGCCGGCAGACACCAGACTCTTGAAAACCGTGGCCAGCCCCTTTTCGGAGAGGCCGTGCTTCTTCATGAGTGCGGAGTCGTCCAATCCTGCGCGAACATCATCGACGATTTCCTTTGCACTAATCTTCTTTTTGGTCATAGGGGAACCCCTTCCAGCCCGGCGAACCTTGAACAACACAAGGAAGGAAGGTCAACAGGTCTTGATTATATCATATTTTCGGAGTGCTTAGCGACCACATTGTGCTTCCCGCGCATCACTCAATGAAGACGCATTTTTTCCCCCGGACGGTAAGGATTCACGAAGAGGCAAAGAGGACCCGACAAGCAGGTTCCGTCCGAATGAATTTGTTCTTTGCGCGATTGCGTCTTGGCGGTGAGAATTCTTTTTTCCATAGAACATCATGGGATACAGCCGTAGAAGGTCATGTTTTTCCCACGGTATCGCCCGCCAACGTAGGCAAGGTTGAGGTTCGGATCATCTGAATCCCTTTCCAATAGCCGGATCGGAAGCGCAGCCAGAACACAACCCCCAAAACGACCGCGTAAACCAGCCACCACAACCACGCGGCAACGAGTCCGCCTTGAAAGCGCTCGATGATCAAATACACCGGGGGAATGAACACAATCCATGCGACGAGAATCTGCATCCACATGGCAAAACGAGTGTCGCCCGCGCCCTTCAGCGCGCCCGAGTATATTATGAACATCGTGTCGAACAACGTGTACGAGGCCGCAATGCGAAGCAGGATCACTCCTCTGACAAGGATTTCCTGGAAGCCTGAAGCTGAATGAGCCTCAGAGCGGAAAAGGCCGATGAGGGGTTGGGGAAAGCAGACGAATATAACGGCCGTGAACCCCATATATCCTATGGCGAGCGTCAGAGCGGATCGGACGCTTTTCTCCGCCAGTAGGGGCCGGTCCTTACCTATGTATCTTCCCACAAGGGTGGCCGTGGCAACGGACATCCCCACCATGGGAAGAAAAGACAGCATTTCGAGATTGGCCACAATGTTGGACGCGGCAAGATCCGCCTCGCCGAGCCTTCCCACCAGAAGCACGAAGAGAGTGTAAGCAGCCACGTCGAGAAAAAGCGCTATCCCTGACGGGATCCCGTACCGAAGAAGCATGCGAAAGAGCCGTGGATCCCACTTCCGCTCTTTCCGGCTCCTGTACTCGGGCTGGTATCGAGCCGAGAGGAAAATGCTCCCCAGGATGACCAGAGGTATCACTCCGCTTAGACTTGTGGCAATGCCCGCTCCCCGGATTCCCATTTCCGGGAGTCCGAGCTTCCCGAAAATGAGCAGGTAATCCAAGACCATGTTGGTCGCGCTGGATGTGGCCGTAGCCAAAAGTACCACCGAGGTCCTGCCTCGCCCCGAAAAGAACGACGATAGAGCAGAATTTATCGGCAGGTTGATCCCGCCCAGCATCAGGCTCAGGAAGTAGTCCTTTTCGAGCTGCATGAGATCCGGGGCATGTCCGCTCCATGAAAACACAAGAAACCCGAGGGGTATGCACGCGAGAATCAAAGGGGCCGCCATCAGCGAAAAGAATATCCCTTGCCACACGGCCCGTGCACAAGCGGGCTTGTCCCCTGCACCGTGGTACTGGGCCACTATCGTGTTCACGTATTGGGCCGTCCCCATGAAAAAAGAGCAGGTCGTGAAGTAAGTTATCGCGCCGGGGGTTGCCGCGGCTACGGAAGCCTGCCCATACCAGGAAAGGAAAAGCCGGTCCACGAACAAATTCACGGTAAGCGAGGCCGTAGATAGCACGAGCGGAATGGCGATCCTCAAGACTTCTCGGTAGCTTCCGGGATCGGGCGCCTCTCGGGGCGTCCAAAAGTCCCATACCCGATCCGCGTTGCCATTATCCTGGTTTGGAGTTTGATTTTCGGAGCTCGAGGTGTTCACCCGGACGGAGGTCCTATTCCTTATTCAGTTTCTTGGCGAAAAAAGAACGAACCGATTTGAGAACTGACGATCTCTCTTGCTGGTCGGTGGACGGCGCTTCGCCGACGGTCTCATATTCATCCTCATCCGATTCCTGCCTGTCCGGGGGAGATGAATGGCGATGGGCTGCGTCCGCCTCGTCCACTTCCCTTTGGAGATCGTCGATCTTGATGCTCCCGGAAGGGGTGGTCAGTGATTGCATAGCGTCCCTGGAAGAGGAGAAACTGTCCACACTTGCTCCACAAGCGGGACAAACATCGAACGGCGTTGGGTTTGGATGACCGCAATTAGGACAAATATAAAGGCCGGCAAGGAACTCGGATTCCTTTTCGAGGTCTCGCTGAACTGCAGCATCCCTGCGTTTTTGCAGATCTTGGGTTGTGACTATGCCCTTTGCCAAAAGGGTCTTTATGAGTTTTGCAAAAACTTGTGCCGACAGCCCGTATTTCCGAATCAACTCCTGATCCGATACGTTGCCCTTGAAATCAGCCAGAAAAGTCTTGAGCGGAATTTTCGGCCGGCCGGCATCATCTTGTCCAGGCATTTAGTCCGATTCCCTTAGTCCCAAGCGTCACAACATGCCGCCAGCGACGTTGCCGTGCGACCGGTCTGAGCACGACGCAGCGGCACGGTCTTCATGCCTCTCGTCCGCCTTGGTCTGAGCTTCCGTTCCAATAATGCCGGGCCGACCACCTTCATACGGGCGAGTGAGTCGTTAGCGGTGAGAGATGCCGCTATTCTTTGGAAAGTGCAGCGTTCACCGACTTCTTCAGTACAGGAGAGTATTTCCATGTTACGACTCGGCGGGCGTCCAGAATCAATTCCTCACCGGTCTGGGGATTTCGACCTCTTCGTGAGTGCTTGGATTTTACAGTCCACTTGCCGAAGCCGGAAATCATCACGTCCTCGCCCTCTATCAATCTTGACTTGATCACATCCAGAAGCTTTTCAACAATTTCCGTGGCCTCGCCTTTCATGAACCCGCAATCGTCGGCAATCTTCTTGGCAATATCCGCCTTGGTCAATGTCATGGATTCCCTCCCGAAATAAACTGAATCACAAGACTATGTTACTGGCCCACTTATAGCAGCCGATCCGGCCAAAGGCAAGAAATTTCTCAAACTTCGCGTGTGAGGCCACGTCGTGGGCGAGGTTGGTCGGGCAGATTGGCATACGCTTCATTGACCTCGCCGGGATGACGTTTCAAACCCACCAGGCTGATGGAAATCCACACCCCGTGCGTTGCTATACAATGACTAACAACGAGCTGGGTCACCTCAGCAGGAAGCCTGGCCAAAGCCTTGTCCGCGACGGTGACCGTTGCTGTGATTCTGCTGCCGGCATGTTCCGCAACCGATACTCTCAGGTCCAGAGGGTCTACGAGATGGAAGGCGCAGCCAAGAGCCTTGACTGCCGATTCCTTTGCAGACCACAGAATTGCTGCTGCACATTCCACGCCCATCTTACGACTCATGGAATCCAGCTCGTCCCGGTGAAAGGCTCTTCCGAACGGATATGCTCCCTTGAATTCCGAAGTCTCAGCCGCGTCGATCCCGATCCGGTACCCTCCGAAACTCAGAGCGGCCCAGGTTCTTGCCGAAAGATGAGAGAACGAAATCGAGGGGCCTGGACATCCTCCCAGAAGAAGAATAGGTCTGCCAAACCGGTCGGCAGTAATCTCCCCGAACCGCAGCCAATCCTGATCACGGACTGCCGCCGACGCCGCAGAGTGGCCCCATGATTCGGCGTGCGCCAACAGCGCACGGACCAATCGAGCCTTGGCCTCATGCCGCGAACCATACTGCTCCCGGTCAGTAGCGCAATAATGAACCGGCACGGATGGTCCGGGGAATGTGATGGTCCGAGGCTGAAGAAGGCTGCGGTCCGACAAAACATGTCCGCGCGACGCTTTGTTCATGGATCGCTCATCATCGACGCGAGTCCCGACCGCTTGTCGCAGATATGTGCTGGTTACCCATTTACGTCCTGATGAATCGGACATACGGACGGGGTTGAAACCCGCCCCGGCAGCGCCAGGCCGATCTTCTCGTTCGGCTT
>DYLG01000051.1 GCA_020722215.1 Desulfomonile tiedjei | reverse complement strand
CGGTTCGGCTGTCGTTTGCATCCTTTATTTCGTGACAAGCCCTAAGATTCTACTCCGCAGATTACGCAGATTCACGCCGATGAGGAAGTCCTGACCAATGAGTGACTTTACCCTTCTCTTTAATCTGTGGCCGGCTTCGACATCTGCGGACAAATTTCTTCGCATAGACTTGCGTATGGAGAGTCGTCCCCAAAAGAGATTTCCGATTTCCCTGTAGGGGCGGGTTTCAAACCCGCCCGTATTCCCCATTCATCCGGACAGAAATGCCGGCTTTTTTCAGAAAGTTCCCCTCCGCACCCCCATTTTGGAAGTCCCAAAGTAATGAGTCGATGAACCGCGTCGTCTGATTGTCCTCTGCCCCTTACGCAGCGAACCATTCCCGGCTAGCCGGTTTCCCTGGTCGTTGCCGGCACGCCGCTCGATTGAGGCCCTGTTACCGCCGTACGCGCTTGGCGTTTTCTCAGAGCCTTTAGTCTCCGCCGGTAAAACGGCCAGACATACTTCGAGGCCCAGGGGAGTTTGCCCTTGCTCTGGAAGGCTTGTATGATCTCGGTCGCCAATTGCCCGCTCTCGGCAGAGGAGAGCTTGTCCCGAACCTTGAGATATTCCCGCACTTCAGGGTACATTACCATCGGAATGCATCCGGTTGTCGGGTGCTCAAATGCTGCACAAATCCGCTCATATATCGTCAGGAAATCCTCTTGGGTAATGTTGCCGAATGACACTTCCGATGCTTCACAGGGCTGGACCTCACCCTTCGAGGTAATGAAGAGGTACTCGAACCTGCATTGACAACCAAGGGATTCGTCCTTTTCCAGCCACGTCGAAAGACCGCACAGAGGCGGATGTTTTCGATAAGCCCGATCCTTGTACAGGTCTTTGTGGAGTTTCGCCAGGACAGGACTGTGAGGAGTGACCCCGCGGCACGCTTCTCTGCCCGAGGGTTTTCTCTCCATCACCCTAATTTCCGCGACGCCCAGATCCCTCGCGAAGTCATAGAATTTCCTGAATTTTTTCGGCTCATGAAGGTCGTCCGGAGGCACCAGGCTCAGGCATGTGTAAACACCGGCCCGCTTGAAGTTCTCTATAGCCCTGCAGGCGTTGTCGAATGCTTCGGGATTTCCTCTGAGGCGGTTGTGGACTGCGGGTTCGTAGTGGTCCAGGCTCACCCAAACCCCGAACAAACCATTCTCCTTGAGTTCACGGGTCCTTTCCTCGGTCGCTCCGTACCCGGTTGTGAACATCCATAGGCATGTGTCCGGGCTGACATGCTTGACCAATCGCAGGAAACGGTCGTACCGGAAGAACGGCTCGCCCCCGTGAAGAATGATCTGCGGCACCCCGAGACTCTCCACCTGGGTGATTGTCTTCTTGAGCAGTTCTTCATCAAGATCGTCCGGTGAATTTGTCTTGGCGTTCGTGGAACAGAAGGCACAGGAGTATGGGCAAGCGTTGGTGGTGGACATGGCGAAAATCCCGGAGGGAATTCGCTGCAAATCCAGGTAATTGAGATAGTTCGACAGTCTCTTGCGCAATGCCGGAGAGAGAATCGGCGGGAAATTGGCATCGTACACCACAACATCCCCGAATTCCACAGGCCGTCTGTACCTCAGGAGTCGGTTGGATAGGAAAAGGCATCTGACGACGCTGAACAAAGCGTCTCGGAACGTGACTCCTTCCTGCCGGCGTACCTCACGACTTGCCGAATCGAGAAGAACGTCCAGGAGTTCACCGACCAGCTTTACTGAAACGGGAATCAACTCCCAACGGGCCATGGTTCTTGATTTGGGAATCTTGTCATTCATCGCGGCACCTCGCAATTGTGACATGAACACGTTGGCTCGGGCTCTGCCGTTGTCACGGCCGGCCCGAAGGTTGAACATGACCGGCTAGCCGCAGCAGCCGTCTCCGCCTTCCGCAACTGCGCCTACCTCCTGTGGGGCAAGAAAATCATTTGAGCCGACCGCGCGGCCAACACGTACTGAATCGGGCACAACTACCGAGGGACGGAGTTTACCGCCTGGCAAAGCTTTTCGCAACCGAAATCTTCGCGATGCCAATGGGCCGAAGATCACTGTTGTCCTATGGCCGCTACGTCGGAGTGCTTGCCGATTGTGAGCAGTGTGTCCCCGTACCTTATCACGAAGCCTCCTTCCGGAATGAAGATGAATTCCGCCGGGTCGGATCGGATGACAGCGACAATGAGGACGCCGAACCTTCTGCGCACATTCAATTCAGCCAGAGAATGACCATGGCAGGATTGCGGAGCAACAACTTCCATCACTTCGTAGCCCTCCCCAAGGGGGATGAAATCAATGAAGTTGGGATTGGCGATCTTGTTGGCCACTCTTCTTGCGGTCTCCCGCTCCGGAAAAATGACGTCCGTTGCCCCGACGGCTTTCAGAACCTCTGCATGGTCCTCGCTGACTGCTTTGGCGTAGATACGCTTGACGCCGATCCTGTGCAGATGCAGCGTGCACAGGATGCTTGCTTCAACGCTTTCGCCCAGACTGACTACCGCAGCCTCAAATTCGGAGGTCACCAGAGACCGGATCACGTTGACATCCTTGGCATCTCCGATGAGCGCCCTGTCCACATCGTCGGCAAGCGAGTTTACGCGGTCTTCATTCGTATCGAGAGCCAGCACTTCGCAACTTTTCGCGGCTGACCGGGCAAGTTCGCTTCCGAACTGGCCCAGGCCTATCACACAAATTTGCTTGCGAGCATATTTCATCCTATCATCACCGTCCCTTTGGGGTAGTTGACAGGCGCCCTGGTTGCCGGGAACACCCACAGAGCCACAGTCAACGTTCCGATCCTTCCCACGAACATGGTAAGACAAAGCCAGAGTTTTCCTGCAACCGAAAGCTGAGAAGTCAGACCGGTTGAAAGTCCTACCGTGCCGAAGGCGGAGAACTGCTCGAAAATGAGATGCAACGGTTCAACCGGTAAGCCGGCTTCGGTGTTCAGCAGCACGAAGACCCCGATGAGATTCCAGAAAACGGCCAGGCCCATGACCAGTTCAGCTCGATTCACCAATGAAACCGACAGGCTTCGTCCAAGAAGGGTGACCTCGGATTTCCCATGAAGGCTCGCCTTCAACTTGGCAAACCATACGGCCAGGGTGGTGGTTTTTATCCCCCCGGCGCACGACGCGGGTGAACCGCCGATGAACATAAGGACTATGAGGGCTGCAATTGAAGCTGCCGGAAGGAGACCGATATCCACCGTGTTGAACCCGGCCGTTCGAGCGCTGACCGACTGGAAGAGCGCGTGGAGGATACGGTCCGCGACGCTGGCCTCGCTCGAGGTCATTCCAAACCCCGCGAGCGCCGACGCCCCTCCCACGATCAGAGCGAGTGAAACTGCTAACACAAGACGCGAATGCGTGCTAAGGGGCTTCAGCCGGGATTGTGGCCTCTGCCGGATGACCTCGCCCAAACTCCCGCGGATCTCATTTAGCACCACATACCCCAGGCCGCCAAGAACAATAAGGGTCATGATAATGAGCAATACAGGCAAGTTGTCTCTCAAGCCCAGCAGGTTGTCGCTTCTGATCGAGAACCCGGCATTGCAGAAGGCGGAGACCGAATGGAAAAGCGAGGAGAAAAGAGGGTCAACCGTTTCAGAGCGGAAGCGGAGAACGAAATAGAGCAGGAGCGTTCCAGTGGCCTCAACTGTGAATGTGACGATGAGGATTTTCCTGAAGGTGTCACGAAATTCCCCTGCCACGTCCTGCTGAAAAAAGGAGTCGCTCAGCAACGCCTGGGATTTCAGAGACAGTCGCATCCCTGCAATCTGAAAAGCCATAGCCGCAAAGGTCATAATGCCAAGGCCGCCCACCTGTATCAATGCGAGAATAATCGCCTGACCCAAGCGCGTGTAAGCGGTCCCGGTGTCAACCACCGTCAACCCCGTAACGCACACGGCCGATGTCGATGTGAATAGGGCATCAACGAATCCGACCCGCGGCGACCGCTGAGCCCACGGCAACATCAGCAGGAGAGCCCCAGTGAAAATCGTGAACCCAAAGCCGCAGACTATTGTGGCCTGCGGAGACCGGAATATCCGGGCCAGCCTCTGGCCTTGCAAAAATGTGTGCGCGTCGGCAACATCCATGTCCGGATCACTCCCGAGGAACCCCCAATAAGCACCCTTGCCCCGGACGCGGGGGGCGCAACGGCCTATGAGAATATCGCCCTCTCTTTCCTCAAGCAAGGTCTGAGGTCCCAAACCGTGGCAAGTCCGTAATGCGACCACCGGACGCGATGGGTGCTCTGCCATCCGGAACACGCTTCCCAACTGCGCCATCATTGTTCATTGAGCCACCTCGCCGGCGCGGCGGTTTGGTCTCACTGCTCCTCTCCTTCGCCGGGAATAGTTGCAGGGAACACGGCGAAGTCGGCTGGGTCGAGGTCCAGTCCGGAATGCTCCGTTGTGACAGGCATTTCCTGAGCGCGTTTCCGCCACGGGAATGTGGAGGGATTCACGACAAATGGTCTGCCGCTCCTGCTGTGGGGGTCCGGGGGACAAGTCCTTTCCAGATCGGTAGAATTGCCGTTGAGCGCCTTAAGTACATCTTCCAGAGCCATAGTGTAGGCGTTCAGGGTCAACTGGTACACGTCTTTCCAGGTCGGGGGGACATCAGGCGGTCCCTGGGGAATGTACCACCGGGGGCCCCGAATAAGGCATTTTCCCAGAAGCTTCTTGAGACTCTTCACCGACATCTTCTTGGTTGTCCGGACCATTTCATCGCCTCCATGATGTTGCCGGCTCCCACACTAGCATATCGTTTCGGGATACTCTTGCGTTTCTTGTTGCGGCAAATCCGCCTGCCTCAATGTCCCTGCGGAAGAAGCTCCGGAGTGAGGGGATTCATAGCGTGAGTCAAAATGCGTTTCCGAATGAACTCCGCGGACGGGGCGGATTTGAAGCCCGCGCCGTATCAACCGATCCGGCACTTCTCCGGCAAAGACCGTAATCACCGCGATATTGATCCGAGTCGATGCTCACGGCAACAAACAGCACAAAGACAGGCTCATGAGGGCAACAAAATGGGGGGGGGGAAGACTCTATGTAGGAAACCCGACAATGGAGGGCATGCTCAGAACCACATAAAACAAGACCGCATCCGGTACGGTATCAAGGGGGGGAGTCATGATACTATTGGACAGCGGTCTTTCCGCAAATATAACTCAAGCGCGGTAAATAAGTCAACCCCTGTCAATCGAAAAAATTGATGCAGGGGTTGATAAGACTCCCAAGCCTGCGATACCAACCGGATCCTGAGACCACGATAAAGCAAACCATGAACCTGTCAAGGACTAATACGGTGCGAAAGCATGGGTAGGCGCTATACCCAACAAGCGAATCAAGTTGCAGATATCATACACGTTCGGCAATATCAAGATACGGTAATAATGCCCCCGAACGCCCTCAGTTTTTTTCCGCGGTCCCCAATCTCCCGCCGGACAGTCAATCCATGCGTCTTTCCTCGAAGTGCAGTTTCCACGTGGTGCCTTGCCCTCTTTCCAGCTCCAGTCTTCCCTGGAGATGGGACTCGGCCAGTTCTGCCACATATCTAAGACCTGGCGATGCGCTGCTTTTCCAGTCGAGGTTCTCGGGGAGGCCTTTGCCGTTGTCCGATACCGTAAGGGTGCACTCTCGGCTGGATTGGCGCACAAGAGAGACTTGAATTCCTCCTCCCTCAGTTTGAGAGAAAGCGTGTTTGACCGCGTTGGTGAACAGTTCGCACACGATTAACCCGCATGTCACCGCTGTGCTCGCCTTAAGGAACACGGCCTGGGCCACCGTCTCCACCGATATGGAAGAACCGCCCGGCGGATGCCAAGGGGTCAGCGCGTGGGCAAGGTCTTCAAGAAAGCGCTTGAAATCGATTCGTGACGCGTCTTGGGATACGGCGACCAATTCGTGAACCAAGGCCATGGCTCTGAGTCTTGTGAGTCCGCTGCCCAGAATCTTCACCGCCCGAGGTTCGTCCAACGCGTTTATCTGAGAGCTGAGCGCGCTGGAGAGAAACTCCGCCGAGCTTTTCAGGCGTTCGTGGACCTCCCTGGACAGCCTGTCCTTTTCGGCGAGAGCCATCTTAAGCTGTTCTTCGGCGCGTTTGCGCAGGGCGATTTCCAGTTCGAGGCGCCTGTTCCGGTCAAGAACCTGCTGCAAACGCCGGGCGGCCAGTTCGTCACCACCGTCCGACAGGGGGGATTCTGCGCGATCCTCGGCTCTCTTGTTGTCGGTTATGTCCTCGTGGGTTCCCGTGATTCGCAAGGCAGAGCCATCTTCGCCGCGTTCAATGACTCTGCCGCGGGCACGGATCCACTTCCATTCCCCTGACTTGGCCAGCATCCGATGCTCCACCTGGTAATGGGAGCTGCGGCCTTCTAGCACTGCATTGGCCGCTTCCGTGACCCGGTTCACGTCTGCAGGATGAATCAGTCGGGCCCACCCGGTGACGTCGGGTTGAACCTCTTGAGGGGAATAGCCGAGCATGTCCAGCCAGCGCCTGTTCCTGAACACCTCCCCCGTCTGAACATTGTAGTCCCAAAGTCCCAGGTCCGTGGCCTCCAGTGCCAGTTCCAGCCTTTGTTCACTCTCTTTGAGCGCTCGTTCCGTTCGATGCTGTTCAGTAATGTCTTCACAGGTTATGAGAAAGTCTTGGGAGTCGAATTTGGTCGAGATGAATCTGACGGTCTTGCGCGCTCCGTTCTTGCAGATGACCGAGAAAACCTTCGGCTCGCTTGAGCCGCTGCCGGCGCCTTTCACATACTCGAGCCAATCGGATATGACTTTGCGACGATATTCTCGGTCGGGAAATATCTTTGCGAGCCAGTCTTTGGGTATGGCGATTTCTTCCAAGCAGTACCCGAAAACCTCTTGGAATTTGGGATTGGCATATTGAGGCGCGTCGCCCTTTCCGAGAAGAAGCATCGCGAAAGGAGCGTGTTCGCATAACGCCTCGAATCTGCGCCTTTCGGAATGGGCTGCCTCTTCTGCACGGACGCTGTCGGAAACGTCCGTCACCATGCCGAAATAGGAATCCGTTCGACCCGCAAGATCACTGTGCGGCCATGTCCGGGCCTCTGCCCAGCGGACCTTGCCTCTGGCAGTTATGACGCGGTAACGCTGGACCAATTCCTCTTCCCCATGCTCTGCCTGCCGGGAAAGTCCGTCAGCGACCTTCTGTCGGTCCTCGGGGTGCACTATGTTGAAATAACTGAGACGCCCCGAGGTGAAATCCTCCGGCGTGTACCCTAACTGGCGGATGTTGTCCGAAGCGAGTTCCACAGGCCAGCCTTGCGCGTTGCGCCAGACAAAAACCATGGCCGGCCCCTTGTTGACGACGGTCTCCAGCTCCTTGAGACCTTTCAGGGCCCTGGAAAGCTCCCGGACACGGTGTTCCAGCTCGGATCGAGCTTCTTCCAGCAGTTGTTCTCTTGTCTTCTTCTTTCCGTCCATGGATACTGCTACCGAGGACACATTCACATAGAACAGAGAAAATGAGTTTCAGCATTGTCCCCAGGACGAATGTATGAGAAACACCGGGGAAAGTCAAAAAGAACCCTAGCAGGGGCTTTTCATCACGGCATTGGAACCCTTGGCAACCGTTCAGTCGCCACGCGACAGTCGGCAGTGCCGTGCGGGGAGCGCGCCTGCGAAGCGACGTGAGGCTTGGCGTTTGCAACGGAGCAGCACCTCCCCGCCGCCCGTAACTGAGGGGTTACCGGGTCGGGAATTTTTTAATTGACAGGCCTGGGATGCTTTGCTACCGTCACTTGCTTAGTAGACGTAAGGCACGTGAGAATGAACCTTCAATCGGACCACATAGAGATGAACGCAGGCTTTTTCGGCTATTGCTTTTATTATTATGGGCAGGTCTGCCTGTGGGCCCGAGGAGGATCCAAGTCCTAGCTGAGGATAACGAACCAACAAAACAGGGCCATGGGCAGACCTCGATGGTTTGCCTATGGCCTTTTCGGTTTCATGAAGAGGTCATGGGCTACGCACCATGGCCTCTTCATTTTTTCGTAAGGAGGAAAGTCATGATCCAGGCACTCACTGAAACAACTATGCAATGCGGGACTCCACCGCCGACCATGCAGTTGCCTTCCGACCAGGTACGGCTCCCGCCGTACAAACTTGCCAGCCGCATGAGCCGGCCGGAGTCCACCGTTGTTCATGTGGGCCATGTGGCGGTTGGCGGGCCGGAATTCGTTGTGATTGCAGGCCCCTGCTCGGTGGAGAGCAAAGATCAGCTCCTAGCGACCGCGGAGCAAGTCAAGCGGGCCGGAGCCGGCATTCTCCGAGGAGGAGCTTTCAAGCCCCGCAGTTCGCCGTACAGCTTCCAAGGGCTGGAAGAGGAAGGTCTGAAGCTTCTCAAGCTGGCCAGGGAAACCACGGGACTCCCTGTGGTAACCGAAGTGATGGATTCAAGCGACGTCCCTTTGGTTGAGGCATACGCGGACATACTTCAGGTCGGTAGCAGAAACAGCCAGAACTTCTCGCTTCTCAAAAGGGTCGGCAAGTCAACCAAGCCGGTGTTGCTCAAGCGAGGCCTCATGACCACGGTGGAGGAATTCCTCCTTTCTGCCGAATACATTCTCGCCTCGGGAAATGACCAGGTAATCATGTGCGAACGGGGCATTCGGACTTTCGAAACCGCGACGCGCAACACTCTGGACCTGAGTGCGGTTCCGATACTCAAAGAAAAGACCCACCTGCCCATAATAGTTGACCCGAGCCATGCCGTGGGCGAAGCCCGGTATGTAGCTCCTATGGCGAGAGCGGCTCTCGCTGCCGGCGCGGACGGAATCATGGTTGAAGTTCATGTGAATCCCGAGAAAGCCCTCTGCGACGGCGACCAATCGCTGACTCCCGAGGTTTTCGGCAGGATGGTGGACGATCTGAGACCTATGGCGCGTCTGTTCCGAAAACGAATCTGAGAATCGCGCGGCTCAATAGAAGCGAGAGGCCCCGAAAATCACGGAACTTTCCGGAGGCTTTTCCGGAAAAACTCAAGAGGTTTGAACCACTTATGTGCGAAGAGAATCTTGCTCGATTGCGAAGGGAAATCGATCTCATCGATGCGGAATTGGTCAGGCTGATCGGCCGACGGGCAGCAGCAGCCGTTGAAATCGGCCGCGAGAAACAATGCGATGGTCTGCCGATCTTGGATTTGGCTCGAGAAGCAGCGGTCATGGAAACACTGGCCGGTCCGGACCGCGGACCCCTCCCTTATTCCGCTATAAGGGGCATCTTTACGGAGATCATTTCCGCTTGTCGCGCAGTACAGAAGCCACCGCGTGTGGCATATCTGGGACCGGAGGCGACATTCACCCATCTTGCGGCAGAGAAGCAATTCGGCCGGGCGGGCGAGTTGGTTTCTTGCGATTCTATAGCTGAGGTGTTCAAAAGCGTTCACGAGCGTCAGGCTGATTTCGGTGTGGTTCCAGTGGAGAATTCCACCGAAGGGTCCGTTGGTGCGACCTTGGACGAACTGGCCCGGACGGACCTGAGAATCTGCGGTGAAATCTTGCTGGACATATCCCATTGCATCTTGTCCCGAGAAACGGATCTGAACGCCATAAGTCGGGTGCTTTCCCATCCCCAGGCCTTGGCTCAGTGCAGCGGGTGGCTGCGTCGCCATCTGCCGGCCGCAACTCTGATCCAGACACCAAGTACAGCCGCTGCGGCATTGCAGGCAGCCGATGAAGAACATACGGCCGCGGTGGGAAATGAGATGCTCGCAGAACTATATTGCCTTGCGATACTGGCTCGCGGCATCCAGGATCAGTCGATGAACCAGACACGTTTCGCCGTGGTCGGAAGAGGACATACGGAGGCAACCGGCCGCGACAAGACCTCCGTCCTGTTTGTCACTCCGCATCGACCGGGTGCGCTCTACCACGTCCTGGCAGCGTTTGCGGAAACGGGCATAAACCTTACGCGCATCGAATCCAGACCTTCCAGGGGAACCCCATGGGAGTATGTTTTTTTTGTGGACTTCGAAGGTCACCTTTCTCAGCCATCCGTTGCATCGGCAATAGAAAGGGTGGAGGAGTGCGTGCAGAAAATGAAGATCCTGGGCAGCTATCCTGCAGCGATCATCGGGGCCGATTCTCCGCCGATCCGAAATCCTGCCTGCAAGGATACCGAGCCCCTCTTTCAGCAACGGGTCTCTCATCTAATTCCTTGCCAACACCGCTGATTTTCACTTGACAAATGGGGGCCGAACGCATATGTGTCGGGCTCGACCCCGTTGTCAAATTATTGGATTGCGCTGCTGCTGGAGCGGCGATTTTTCGATTCATGCTGAAAGGATGCTCTCGGAACGAGCATCCGACATTTGGGAACGGCGCACCAGAACCGGTACATCCCCATGTCACGGGTCCACACAGTTTCGCCCGCTACTTGATTCCTCTGAGCATTCGGGAATTCTTGATTTCGGCGAATGCGTCGGCTTCTCCAACAAGAAGTGGGTACGCCTCCGAATAAGACTGCGGAGGATTTCATTCTCATTCCTTTTTCCCTAAGAGAGGTCTCTCCTCAGTGACCATCCGCTACCGAACGGAGCACTTCTCTGCCCTGTACGAGGTACGACCGCGAAAGGAAGAATTGGTCGCTCTTCGAGAAGGGGATCCGGCAATACGAAAAACAGAGTCCCTCAAGATTTGAGGACTCCAAGCGATGGCTGCAATAGGATTCCTGCTTGCGCGGCAGGTGCCATGTTCTTGACTTGTGGCAGTTGCCGGAGTAATGGCCGACTCAGGCGCAGATGCCACTGATTCGGCGGTCCGCAGCGCGCCTCCGTCCGGACGGAATTCCCGGCATCAGCATTAGTCTGCTCGGCCATGATGCAGTGGCCTTTGTTTTCATTCAGGTGAACTCCGGATCGCGCTTCCGGGCAGGCGCAGGAATCTAGGCTTTTCAGTATCTTACGGAACCCTGATCCTGCCTCTGGCTCCGCTTCGGGGTTCGCCGGGGTGAGGACGTGAGCTGATGGGGTTGTCGTCAGGTCAACAACAGGCTGCAGTGGGAGGCTGTCCCATGCAAGACCGAAAGGGCACGGAAGACTTCCGGGCCCGTATCCTCATCGTCGAGGATCAACAACTCTTGCCGGAGACCTGGCTCGGTAGCTCAAGAAGCTCGGTTACGAGATCGCCGGGACGACCGGCTCGGCTGAGGAAGGTCTCAGAATAGCAGAGGAATCCAGGCCCCACCCCGTTCTCATGGAAATCAAGCTCAACGGCGCAATGGACGGAATCGATGCAGCAGAGCATATTCGGTCTCGCTTAGACATTCCGGTGGCGTCCATACGAGGAACCGCCGAAACTGAAGTTTTGGAGCGTGCAAAACGGACGGAGCCGTACAGTTACCTGGGTAAACCCGTTACACTTTTGCAACTGAGAAGCACCATAGAGACAGCCCTGTACAAGCACGCTGCGGATAAGCGACTCAGGGAGCGCGAGAAGCAGCTTCAGCGCCTGGTTGAAGAGCTCAAAGCTTACCAAAAGGAACTGAACGCCCGGAACCGGGACTTGCACGAAACGCACTGCAAACTGGAAGAGGCGAGGGGGCGGCTTGCGGATCCGTATGATTTTGCGCCCGTGGGGTATCTGACTACAAGCGACGAAGGTATCATTGTGGAATCCAATCTCACATTGACCAGGTTAGCCCAACTTTCGCAGAAATGACCGCGCACTCAGTATTATCAGCACCTTACGATGGAGTTTTGGCACTACGCTGCGAAACCGTCCGGAAATGCTTCGAGCTACATATGGACCTCCAGGTGTGCTATTTTGCGCTTTTTCCTCCTTGACATGCCAAACCTGATTTCATATTGTGCTCAGTGTGTCAAGAAAATAGTTTGGTTATTATTGTAGTGCCAAAATGGCTGTTTTAGTACGCACTATGTTACTGTAATCGCGGCCCAAATGAGTGTGGCACGCCAATTGCTCGCGCAAGTTGGGCTAGGCTGAACAGGTCCAGGTCCTTCCACCGCAGAGCGGCCTCCATGTCGTGGCGCACTTCGGCCAGGAACAAGGCCGTGCGGTGGAAATGCTGCAACGCCAGTTTGTCAAAGCCGGGAGCATCCACCGTGGAAACCCAGTGGGACCCCTGCAAATCAGATCCGGGCGCACATAGCCTCTGCAGCGCCATGGCGAAGCAAGCCCGCTCCACATCGAACTCGAATCTGCGCTCGCTTGAAAGCCCGTCCATGATAGCAGGCAGGCCTTGCTCCTCCCACAAGCGGCCGAAGACCAGCGCCGGACCCCACTGACCCGACGCCTCGGCCTGTAAGTCAGGACGCCTTGTTGCCTCTACAACGCGCAGTTTCTCACTGAACTTGGCCAGGCTTCGCAACAACCCATCCACTTCACCTGAGACGAGCAGCTTGTGAAATCCCTCCTGAAAAGCAAGCGTACGGTCCCCTAATTAGGAAATCCAGTAATAAGAGCAGCTTTGCCTCCTTCTTGGCACTTGGCAGCGCTCTTGCCTTCATGACAAATCCTGCGATATTTTGGTACACGGTGCTTGTTGTGCGAGACCTGCCTGGAGGGAGCCGATGACTGGCCGGCCATGCTGCGAATTGGGCTCTGTTCCGAACCGGCTTGGAAGGCCGACCGGTTCCCGGCCAAAGTCAATGCTGTTGGCCGACCTGCTCAAAATGTCCTGGCGGCAGATCGTCAGGAACAAGCGCCGCTACAGAGGCGCCATTCTCGGAACCGCGCTGGGAATAGCCGGTCTCATAACCGTCCTGACCATCGGCGAATCCGTAGAGAACAGCCTGGGGCTCAATCTTGAGATCCTAGGGAACGCCACCGTCATCAAGGCCACGTGGGACGGAAGCCGCGCACTGACGTGGCATAGGGGTGAATTCTACGAGCGCGACGTGGAAACCCTCAAGGACCTTCCCAACGTCATGGCTGTAGCGCCGATCGTATGGCGTCCAAAGGCAAAGATCACACATGGCAGGAACAATGCCACAGCCAAGGTCATAGGCGTTGACCCGTCTTTCTTCCGTGCGTTCCATCTCCCGCTCGCTTCGGGCAGGGCCATCGGGGAAGATGATGTCCGCGACCTGAGGCATGTGTGCATCATTGGAGAGGAGGTCCGGGAGAAGTTGTTTGCAAGCGGTGTGTCTCCCCTCGGAAAGGAGGTCATCTGCCTGGGGCACTCATTCGAGGTTGTTGGCGTGCTCGGCGGGGGTGAAGATCCGGAACTCCTCAAGACAATATTCGTGCCCATTTCTCTGGCGAGGGCAAAACTCGAGGACATGAGCAGGATTCAGGACATCTACGTGCGCGCGGACAACTGGGACATGGTTCCGCAGCTTTACAACCGCGTCAGGAGCCGCTTGGAGGCCAATCAGCCGGCCTATGCGGACTCGATGCAGTTCATCTACTACGGGGAAAGGATTGCCGCCATCCAAAGGATCGCGTTCGTTTTCAAGTTCTTCCTGTGCGTCGCTGTTGTGGTAACCTTGATTCTTGGCGGCCTCGGCATCGCAAACGTCATGCTTTCCACGGTCAAGGAAAGGACCATGGAAATAGGTCTGAGAAAAGCCGTTGGGGCCACTGAACGGATGATCGTCTCTCAATTTCTTTTCGAGTCGCTCACCGTAAGCCTGTTGGGCGCGGCAATCGGAATAGTCTCGGGAACCATTGCCGTGGAGATCCTAAAAAATATACTCAGCATACCGGCGGCCAAGGGAGTGTTCGTGTTGAGCATTCTCATCTCGGTGATCATAGGCGTGCTGCTTGGCGTGGTTTCGGGCGTGGTTCCGGCCGGAGCTGCAGGCAAAATGGACCCAGTGGAAGCAATGAGATTCGAGTGATCCTCGCGCAGCCCATTTTGAGCAGTTTCGGGAAACGGGATTGCCGGGGAGGCCCCTTTTTGCGCGACGCGGCCACCGGCCTCAACCAGAAAGAAGAAGTAACCACCAAGGTACCAGGACAACAAGGAAACCCTGAATTGATTTCTTTTTGGCGCCTTTGTGTCTTGGTGGTTCAAATGACTTGTCATTCCTGCCAGCGCTTCTACCCCCCAATGGCTAACCCAAAGAACCGAGTAGGGCAGGGTGGAGACATGATGCGGGAGCCCTGCGTCAGTTGAGCAAGATGACGGCATTTTCGCCGAAAGTCAGCCACACCTTTTCGCCAAGCGCTGCCTTGAGCAGGTCCCAGTCTCCCGGACTCATGAGTACGTGGAAGCGTTCTCCAGCGGCGACTTCCAGCCGAATTCCGCCATTTTCCTGCGCGATCGTCACAACTCGCCCTTCGAATGTGTTGGGTGGGGCATCCTCGGGGAGCACCCTTGAAACCTGAATAAGTGTGGGGTCTATTGTCACATAGGCGCCCCCTCGGGCCGCGACGGGCAGCCTGAAGAGCGCTCTTCCGGTTTCGAAGGAGGAGCCGCCTCCGGTTACTTCGCCCTTGAAGAGGTTGTCGGTGAACGCAGGAACGACCCTCCCGCGAAACAGGTTCACAACCCGTTGGGCAACACTGTGAACTCTTTCGAGATTGTGCGTTGTCAGGATGACCGTGGTCCCGGTCTGCCGGTTCAGGTCAAGAAGGATCTCTTCGGTGCGCTGAACGCCGGCCTTGTCCATGTGGGTGGAGGGCTCATCCAGAAGCAGCACCTCAGGATTGAGCACCAGGGCCCTGGCAAGGGCCAGCCTTTGTGCTTCTCCGCCCGACAGGGACCGTGCGCTTCGGCGCTCCAGTGCCAAAAGTCCGACCCTATCGAGCGCTTCCTGTGCCATGCGCCTGCTCTTCCTCCTGGATACCCCCCTCACGCGAAGCCCCATCTCGACATTGGTCAGAACCGATGTCCGGAACAGATAGGACTGTTGCAGCAACAAAGCCGCTCGCCGTCGAAAGGCCAACAGGTTGTCGGGTGTCGCGATTTCGCCGAAAAAGGAAATGGTCCCTTTGTCAGGTGCGGCAATGAAAGCGAGGAGATGCAGCAAGGTCGTCTTCCCCGAGCCATTGGGCCCGACGAGGGCGATCCTCTCTCCTGCCCGGATGTCCAGTCGGTTTATGTGGAGCGCTTCCACAGCTCCGTATGAGAAGGTGAGTTCTTCAGCAGAGTACGCGAGCCTCATCCGCTTCTCCTCTGCAACATATACAGGGCGGCATTCACGGCAAAAGCCACGAATAGGAGCAACAGGCCCAAGGCCAGACCCAATTCCAGTTCGCCCTTGCTTGTCTCAAGTGCTATGGCTGTGGTCATGGTTCTGGTGAATCCTCTGATGTTGCCTCCCAGCATCATGGCTATTCCCACTTCGGAGACCACCCTGCCGAAAGCCATGACAACGGATGCCATGACAGCGAAGCGCGCCTCTTTGAGAATCATCCATGCCTGCTGAACAGCAGTTGCGCCAAGCAGCCGGCACGTGAGGAAAAGCCTTCGGTCCAGGCCCTCGATGGCTGATATGGTGAGATTGACCACTATGGGAAGGGCGAGTACCGACAAGCCGAGGGCAATCCCAACCGGAGTGAAAAGCATGTCCAGTTCGCCCAACGGGCCTCTCCGACTGAGAACAGCGTAAAACAGAAGCCCCACCACGACGGTGGGAAGAGCCATCATAGTATTGAGGACTACCAGAAGCGTTTCTCTTCCCCGAAACTCTCTCAGGGCTATCAGTAGCCCAAGAGGGACCCCCACGGCGCTTGCTGCCACCACCGCGGCAAAAGACACCTTCAGTGATGTCCAGACGACGAGGTAAACCTCGGGATCAAAATCCACCACAAGGTTGCACGCTCGGGAGAACGCTTCCACAATAAAGCTCATGGGTTATCTTACCACCAAGTCGCCAAGGAAACCAAGTAACCCGATGAGGAATCTTGTCTTTTCGGTGTTTCCCGCGGTGAACGGCGGAGGCTTTTTCCTACAGGGGGGTGCTGCCGAGGGTGGCCTCCGGGGTTCGGCCGGCCGCGTCCCTTTCCTCAGCCCGCCTGAGCTTGAAGTAGTCCAGCAGGCGCAGGGTCTTTTCAACACCATACTTCCACAAGACGAGGATGAGGGTCACCAAGCAGAGACAGCACATGAGAAACAGCATGAGTAAGATATGGCCGGCCCATTGCGCCCCCAAGCTCTCCGGCCACAATGGCGCCACTATGAGCAGAAGTACAAAGAAAACCCTGGGCAGCCGGTTGAGATTAACCATGAAAGCCTGGACACAGTCCAGCACTTTGAGCACTATTCGCAACGAGCCCCAGATAAGCGCTCCACCCAAGACGAGCAGAACAAGAACTCTGGCAACGAATACCATTGTGGAAGACACTTCCAGCCCGCTGAAAAGGAAATCCAGCCGCAAGAAATCCCTTACGTGGTCCAATCCCTCAAGGGGAATGTTCATGAGAAACCTCCTCGGAATTGCAGGATGTTCAGCGGACGGGCGCATGCCTACCGAGCTTAGGCATACGCATTATCAAGCTGATATCAAGGTGTTAATGCCACAACATAAACAAATATTCAAGCAAAAAGAGGATTCGGTTGCAGCCGTTCATCCCTGGATTGCGGCTTCTGCCGGAATGACGGCAAAACTCTCCGCGCCCTGACCGGGCGACTCAAGTCGGCAATAATAAGCACCGTCTGCCGCATAGTGAAATGCGTACTCGGGGCCCGCCGCGGAATAACCCCCGCGTCCATTTCATCATCGGGCAGTGGTAGGGGCGACCGGCGGTCGCCCTCACAGCGAAAACCTACATCACCGCTCCATCAAACCCAGCCTCCTCAGCTCTTGCGTCTGCGGAATTCCTGTTTCGGGGTCCCAGCCCCATTCCTTGTAGTAGTCCTTGATCATGCCTTCCGTTTCCGAGCGTTTGAGAGGCTCTCCTGTCAGGTAGGCCCTGAAACCGGTCTTGCCGAACCATTGTTCCGGCGCGACCTCCTGTTGTTGCGGTACGAGGCCTTCACGGAGATTGGCCATTCGATACAGCGTCCAGACACGATCAACCCGTTCCCGCAGTGCAGGCAGGTCGGTCGGAAAGCCAGTGACTGACTCGTACAACTGAGAGCAGGTTTGCGCGTCGTAAAACCGATTGATCTGACCCCGCGCACAAATGCCCATGGAACCCAGGATTACGAACCACGCATGAGAATACCTGAGTAGCGCTCCGACCTTTAGATCTCCTTTCTCATCGGGTCCGCGGCCGGGCTTGATGATCCTGTCAATCGCTTCTCGCGGAACTCCCATGCGCTCCAAATGAGCGGGGAAGACAGTCAGGGGCCGCAAGGCAAAGTAAGTAGGAGAGCCGCCTGCCCCGACATGCGGACCGCGCGGATCGAGGACCTGTCCCAGTTCCATGGTGCCGAACCGATCCCAGGCCAGGGCTGAGCCCGGTCCCGCATACGGATGCATCCCTTTGACCAGCGCAGGAACCAGATCTTTGGCCGAGTCGCCGTACTCCTCGATGATCCCTTTGAACCCTCCGGCCAACACGTCGCCAAGGCCCTCTCGCAGGCTGATCTTCCGAGCCCAAGCCTCCATGGACTCCAACGAATCGAGCCGGATGGGCGGGTCCGCCAAGGCATCCCGAATAATCCCGCTGTCAACGAGTTTCCCGGCGAGGGCCATGATCCCGAAGAACTCGAACATGTCCAGGCCGAACGCGTCGATGGTTGACATGCACTTGATCGATTCACGATAGTCCTTGAAGCCGTAGAGCACCGGAGTGTACAGATTGATCACTGAACTCGTGCACTTGACCAGTCCCTGAAAAGGGCCGTCCGGAATCTCGACGATGTCTTTGCATCCGATGGGGCACGAGACACAGGCTGCACGCCGCTTCTTCATCCTAGAGTACTCATCCTGGGGAATGAAGGGAAATGCCTGAGTCAGCCCCTTATCTTGGGCTTCTCGCAGGTGAGGCCACGCCCGGATTCTGTCCAGCAATCCTTGGCTCAAGAGGTTGCATCGCTTGCGGTCCGCAACTCTGACGCCTCCGGAACCTTTGACCAGCACCGCTTTGAGGTTCTTGGATCCCATGACCGCGCCGAATCCGCCACGGCCCATCGTTGAGATGCGGTCAATGAAGGCCATTGAGAACGGCGCCCGGTTCTCTCCTGCCTGGCCTATGCAGAGCACGCCCGTCGGAAAGCCGTACTCATCCCATACTGAGGCGCATGTCTCTTCCACGCTTCGTCCCCAGAGATGAGCCGCGTCGATGAGGTCCACCCGGTCATCGAAGATTCTCAGGCACACTGGCCGCTCGGACCGACCTTCTATGATAACGTGATCGAATCCGGCATTCTTAAGCATAGCGCCGAAGGTGAATCCGCCGGCGCCACACCAGCCGATGGCGCCACTGGAAGGGAGCTTGGAAACCGAGTAGACGCGAGACGTGGAAGGCAGATTCGTGCCCACGAACGGTCCGGCCCCCAGCACGATGGGAT
>DYLG01000050.1 GCA_020722215.1 Desulfomonile tiedjei | reverse complement strand
TGATCGACAAACGAAGGACCAAACCAAACGAAGCGGAAGTCGTGCGCGTCATAGGAGAGGTGGCGGGGAGAGATGCCATCATCATTGACGACATGGCCGACACCGCGGGAACTCTGGTGAAGTCCGCGGAAGCGCTTCAAAAGGCCGGGGCCCGCAGGGTGTTCGCCTGCTGCACTCACCCTGTTCTTTCCGGCAATGCTATTGAAAAGATCAATAACTCGGCTCTCGAGCGGCTGTATGTCACAGACACCATTCCGGCCGGAGATAAACTCGAGCGGTGTCCCAAGCTCAAGGTTGAATCGGTGGCGCCTCTCCTGGGTGAGGCCATCAGCAGAATCCACAGGGAGATCAGCCTGTCGGAGCTGTTCGTTTAGAAGATTCCCGGCATGAGTCCGTTGTAGCCGAGCAACGGGCTCCACGCCGGCCATCCGGAGGATATTATGAAAAAAATTGAACTGGCCGTGAATCAACGCCAAGAGGTCGGCAAAGGCCCGGCAAGAAGGCTCAGGGCTTCGGGAAAGATCCCGGCTGTGTTTTACGGCAAGAAATCGCAACCCATCAAGTTGTCCGTCGATCTTTATGCGTTTCAGAAAAGCTATGAGCATGCCGGAAGAAACCCTTTGTTTGCTCTGAAGATAGGCGATGAGCAGTCAGCCGCCACCCGGTCCGCTATCGTCAAGGAGCGTCAAGTCAATCCTGTTGACGGCAGCCTGATTCATCTGGACTTTTTGGAAGTGTCCATGGATCAGCCCATCGAGGTGACGGTGCCTGTTGAGTTTAAGGGAAAGCCCGTCGGAGTGGAAAAAGGAGGGGTTTTGCAGACCTTTGCCCGAGCCTTGCAGGTGACTTGTTTGCCGGGCCGAATTCCCGAGGTGATAGAGGTTGACATTTCACAACTGGACATCCACAACTCCGTGCATGTGGGCGACGTGACCTTGGCTGAGGGTGTGAGCGTCACTCAGGATGTGTCCGTGATCCTGGCCATCGTCGTGCCCCCGAAACGAGGCGGCGAAGCTTTGGAGGGGGCTGAAGCACCTGCTGAAGGTGCGGAAGCGCCGGGAGAATCCGAAGCCGCCTCGAAATAGGGACCTGCGATCCTCGCTGACCCGTGGGAAGCATCCTTTGCTTGCCCACGGCCCCTCTCCGAATCGCGTTTCGCGTTAATCCCTTGATTGATCTCACGAATCCTAGCACGTGGGGCAGTGGCTGCCATCCGGCATCTTGCTTTTGAACCTCTGAGGCCTCCGACTTGCCACGCTTCCTCTGAGCCGCCTGCCCGCTGGGGTTGAAAGCACATGAAACCGGCGCACTCCAGGACAAGACGCGAATCGGGCGCGATCGCCAAGACTGGCGGTTTGCACATACCTGTGGCCATCGTATACCCCAACCGTTATCGTGTGGGCATGGCCAACCTTGGGTTCCAATTCGTCTATCGCAGTCTCAACTCCGACCCGCGGTTCTCCGCGGAACGTGTCTTTTTCCCGGACCCCGATTCCGCGGCCTGTTCGCGCGCAGGTGTGCCACGCACCGAGGAATCCCGCCGACCTTTGTCCAATTTTCCTCTGATCGCGTTCAGCGTGCCTTTTGAAAACGATTATCCCGCAATTCCCGGAGCGCTCATCGCATCAGGAATTCCCCCGTTGCAGTCGGATCGAGGCCCGAGTCAGCCTCTGGTCATTGCCGGGGGCGTAGCGGCTTCCCTTAACCCGGAACCGCTGGCATCATTCGTTGATCTGGTGTACGTAGGCGAGTTGGAGACCAATTCCACCGGCTTGCAAACTGATCTCTTTGACGTCTTGGCGGACGTCCTCCGATCTCCTCCTTTAAGAACCATGAGCCGGCAGGAGCTGCTACATCTCTTTCGGGACGTGGCCTCGGTGTACGTCCCGTCCGCCTACTCGTTCCTGTGGGCCAGGGACGATACCATCAGAAGGATAGATCCGCAGTTCGGATTTCCTTCCAGAGTCCAAGCCTGGAAGCGCCCGGAAGAGAAAGAGACGGCTCCTGTGTCGACCCTTTTTTCTCCGGATACGGAGTTTGGAGACAACCTGCTGGTGGAAACCAGCCGCGGCTGTGGTAGGGGCTGCAGGTTTTGCGCGGCCGGCTGGATCCACAGGCCGGTTCGACACGCAGGGTTCGAGTCATTCCGTAAGGAGGTGGACCAGGCCATATCGCAAGGCAGGACCGTCGGTCTTATCGGATCGGACCTTGCCGGCCATCCGGAGCTGGAGGAGATGCTGTCTGCCATTGTCGACAAAGGCGGCACGTTTTCGCTCTCTTCCATCAGACCCGAGGGTCTGACGCCCCGCGTGATCGAACTCATGGTGAAAGCGGGCCGGAAGACTGCCACACTGGCCCCTGAAACGGCGTCGGACCGTCTGAAAAAGGTCGTGGGAAAGCCGATTCCGTCGGAGCAGTTCTACGAACTCGTTCACCGGCTCGTGTCGGCCGGCATACCCAATATCCGCTTCTACTTCATGATCGGCCTTCCCACAGAAACCGATGGCGACGCAAGCGAGATCGTGAGATTTGCCGCCGACAGCCGGAGGATTTTCGTGGAGGCATCGCGGGCTGTGCGGAAAATAGGACACATTAGCGTGCAGCTCAACCCGTTCGTGCCCAAGCCGTGGACGCCTTTTCAATGGAGCGCGATGGCCGGCCCGGGTGTGTTGAAACGACGCATGGCCATGATTGTGCAAGCTCTCGCGCGTGAACCCAATGTGGTGGTCAGGGCTGAATCGCCTCGCCAGGCATTGATCCAGGCGGCTCTGTCAAGAGGAGACCGACGCCTGGCTCCTGCTTTGCTCGCCGCGGCTGAGCAGCAAGGCAAATGGAGCGGCGCGTTCAAGCGTTCGGGCGTGGATAGGGCCTTGTACGCCTTGCGCGAGCGCGATCGAGACGAGATTTTCCCTTGGGATGTGGTGGACCATGGGATTGAAAAGGACGCCTTGTGGAGAAACTATGTGTCGGCCATGAAGACCGGCGGGAAGTGATTCCACGATCCAAGACGTCCGTTTCCTCCGGTCCGTTCCAATGGAGGTCAGTTTGACGGAATCGGACACCAATTGGGCTTGTTTCGCGGATATCCGGGACACAGTCACGGACCTTGTCCACGGACGGAGTCTCGATCCCGGACGATGCGCAAACTGGGACACCCGCCATGCGGACCTGGCCGAATCCCACAGCCTGGGGCCATGGCTGTTTCAGCAGTTGCGCAGGAATGATTCCGCCGGCCTTGACGAAAACATTCTGGCCCGATTCAGGAAAAGCTACAGGAATTCGGCGATCGGAAGCCTGATTCACGAAGCAGCGATCCGGGCGGCTCTTCCCGCCTTCAGGTCCGAACGCATTCCGGTGATCCTGCTTAAAGGCGCATACCTGGGGAAGTTCGTGTACCTGGACCGAGCGCTTCGGCCCATGTGCGACGTTGACCTGCTTGTTCGTGAAGAGCACTTCAGTCGTGCCCAAGGTCTGCTCGAAACCATGGGGTTCGCCTGCGCTGCGTCTTATCCTCCGGGATATCTGGACGTCCTGGTGGGCACTATGCCCTATTCAAGGGAGGCGCCGGTCGTTCAGGCTGTGGATCTTCATCGGCGAATTACTGCCATGGACTACTATCGCATTCCCGGTGCGAGCCTTTGGGAGGACGCGCGCGAAGGGACCGTCGGTGAGCATGAAGTGTTCTTCCTTTCTGCCGAGATGAATTTCGTGCACATTGCCCTGCACGCGCTTAATCATGGAGCCCACATGAGGGACCGCCTGGACCTCATGCTCATGATTCGGACACTGAACCTCGATTGGGACCGAGTGATCAGCCTGGCGCAAACCCTCAGAGTTTCCAGACCCATGTACTGGGCGCTTGAGGAGCTGCAGAGCAACTGGCGCTCCGACGTGCCCGCTGAGGTGATCACTACTCTTAGAGCCCTACCCCACCATTGGATCGAGGATCGCGTCATCCGCGGTCGCTTCCTTTACGCATGGCGAATCCTTGCGCGGGTAGGGAGCATCTACGGATGGCGCCCTCGTCTGCACTACCTGAGAATGGTCCTTATGCAAACGAAGAAGGGCAGCGGCACTTCGCCGGGAGTGAGGGGGCGACTGGACTATCTGAAGTCCAGATTTCGGCTGTTTTCGGAGTTTTACCACCAAGGTCGGCCCGGGAGGCGAGCCGGGCGGGAACGCTAACCGGGTCGGCGGCAGGCACTGCAGGTCTGACAATTGCCACTAGAGAAGACCTGTTTTCGCCGTCAGTCAATCTTCCTGAGTAACCGTTTACCGGGACAGTCGTAACTTGGTGCTCTGTTTCCTCAATCCGGTAGCGGATTCTGCAGCAACGTCCCGAGTGGCGAAGTCAATGACATGAGAGCTTAAGATCCGGAACGAGGCATGGGAGCCGCGCCCCGGACGGGCATCCAAACTCATAGGGCGGGCTCTGCCCGCCAACTCCGTCGGGCGGAGCCCGACCCACGTTACTGTTCCTCGGCGCCCGCGGAATTGCCGATTCGGCTATTCCCTGCCTCTCCCTCCTACGATGCAAGTTCGGAAGTTATTCGCTCGATCTCCTTTTTCACCACTCTTTCGACGGTATCGATCAGCTTTACCTGAATCTCCTCCCGCAGCACTGCGATGATCTCGTGTCTTCTGGGCAGAAGGCCCTTCGTGCGCTCATCAAAGAGGCCGCGAGAAACGCTCTCCAACCATACTCTCTCGGGCAGCGAGTTTTCTACGGCCCTGGTGAGGCTATGCACTAGGATTTGCTGAAAGCTGTCCTTCTCGGGCAGTGATTCCGAGAAAGTTTTCAGTATCTCTTCCGGTTTAGGAAGAATCTGCGGAATGGCGAACCTCAGGCCTGCATCGGCAAGCACGCTGTCGATCTTCTTTTCCAGAGTGGCTGAGAAACCTTCATAAATCTCTTCCTTGGAGGGAATGCAAGAAGCGACTTGGGATTCTATGCCGGAAAGCACCGCTTCCCCGGAAGGAATCACATTGAGGGCTCTGTCAACCTTGCTCATAATCTCGTCGCGGGAAGCGGCTTGCTCCAGTGCGCGGTCCAGGCTCTCCATTATCTGCTCACGAGAGGGCAGGATGCCCTTCACCAGTTCGTCCACCCTGTTGAGAATCTGCTGCCGCGACGGCAAGGCCGAATTCACGAGTTCGTCCACCCGTGCAAGGATAGCTTCGCGGTCCGGATGGGACTCAGCCAGGACCCGAGAACTTGTTTCCAACAAGTCCTGACGTGTAGGAAGGGTCGCCTGAGCTGTTTCCACAAAGAAACGTGCGAAGTCATCCCGGTTCGGAATATTCTCCGTGACTGCCTTTTGCAGGAACTCGTCCCTGGAGGGAAGCAAGTCCTGAACGGTCAGGAGAAATGAATTGGAGAAATCGCCCCTTGCAGGCAGGCGCTCCTCAATGACCCTGGCCAGGAACTCCTCCTTGGAAGGGAGGACTTTGTCAAGGGATTCCGAGACCGTTCGGTAGAAATCATCCCGCGCCGGCAGCCGCTCGTCCACGGCCTGTGTGACGAAATCTCCGGGAGGCAGGACGTCCCGCAATGATTGGGAGAACGCGCGGGAGAAGTCATCCTTTGCGGGGAGTCGCCGTTCCAGAGCCTCGGTTACGAACTCCTCTCTGGTGGGAAGCACATGATCGAGAGTCTCGGCAAAGGTCCGGGTAAACTCCTCCCTGGGAGGCAGCGCGCCGTGGACGGTCTGCACGAATGCCGAAGAAAAAACTTCCCGGTCCGGAACGCGGGTGGTAACCACCCGCTCGATGAGTTCCTCCCTTGAGGGCAGCACGTCGTGGACGGTCTGCACGAATGCCGAAGAAAACACTTCCCGGTCCGGAACGCGGGTGGTAACCACCCGCTCGATGAGTTCCTCTCTTGAGGGCAGCACGCCGTGCACCGATTCCAGAAACACGCTGCCCAGATCCTCTCGAGCCGGCATCCGGCCTTCTATGACCCTTTCGATCAACTCCTCCCTTGAGGGCAGCACGCCGTGCACCGATTCCAGAAACACGCTGTCCAGATCCTCTCGAGCCGGGATCCGACCTTCTATGACCCTTTCGATCAACTCCTCCCTGGAGGGCAGCACTGTCTGCACGGTTCGAGCGAAGGTATTTGACAGGTCATCCTTTCCGGGCAACTGTCCTGCAAGAGCTTTCTCTACCAGAACCTCGCCGGAGGGCAGAATTGCCTGAACGGACCTGGCAAACGCATCCGAGAAATCATCCTTGTCGGGGAGCCGTGCGGCTATAGCCTTTTCCACAAGAAACTCACTCGATGGGAATGCATCTTGAAAAGTCTTGAGAAATGTGTCGGAGAGCTCGCCCAAATCGAGGGTCTTGCCGCTCATCATGTACTCGACCATTTCCTCTTTCGTCGGCACCCCCCCCTGAACCGTCGCCACAAACGCTCTGGACAAGTCCTCCTTTTCCGGCAACTGCCCTGCAAAAACCTTTGTCGCCAGTTCGTCCCTGGATGGCAACATCTCACGGAGAGTCTTTACAAATGCTTCGGACAGCTCCTCTTTGCCAGGCACCTGGCCGGCAAGAACCTTCCCGACAAGTTCGTCACCAGAGGGCAGCAGATCCCTGAGTGTTCGCTCAAACGCAGCGGAAAACTCATCCTTGCCTGGCATGTTTTCCCTAAGAGCCTTTCCGACAAGCTCATCCTTGGAGGGCAACACGGCGTGAACTGAGTGAATAAAGGCATTGGAGAAGTCCTCCCGGTTGGGAAGTTGGGCGCCCAAGACCGTCTGAAAAGACTCGGCAAGCTGGTCTCTGGTCGGAAAAGCAGCCTTCATTGCACCGCTCACCTCTGAGGAGAACATGGCCAAAAGCTGTTCAGGCGCCGGAGCAGCTTCCTTCACTGCCGTCGGAATCGGCGCGGCAGCCGAAGGAAGAGACGGTGCGGGAGGCGGCGTGGGCGCCTGAGCAACACGAGGGGGCTCAGCCACGAGACCCGCGGTCGGCGGCAGCGGCTCGGGGGTAACGACAGGCCGAATCACCCCCTCCTCACCAGGCCTTTCCACTTCAGCGATGGTGATCTCATTGTCAGCGAACCCCTCTACAGGGGACGTCTCTCCGGCAAGTTCATCGGGAGCAAAAAACTCGTCTGTAGGGACTTCAGGGGGAACATCGCTCAGATCGATCTCTTCGGGCACGGAATCAGTCGGAGGCGCCTCCACTGCTCGTGCAAAGTCTTTCGGTTCAGGTTCAAAGGTTATCTCGTCAAGCAGCACGTCTTCTGTGACCTCGAGGACAGGTTCATCCTCTTCGGCTTCTCCAAGAAGCAACTCCTCGTCGGAGACAGCCTCCGGCGAGGGTTCGTGGGCCAGTTCGTCCACGGTGAAGCCTTCGCCAAAGAAATCCTCCCCCGTGGGCTCGGCCGCGACTGAAATCTCTTCCTCTCCTTCGACTTCTTCAAAACCGATCTCATCACCGATCGTCAATTCATCCGTGCTTTCTTTAGGATAGCTGTCCGTGGAAAATTCCTCAGTGGGCAGTTCTCCGTCGAAGAATTCCTGAGTGGATATCATCTCCATCTCTTCAAACTCTTCTGCCACGGGCTGTTCCGGCGTCTTGTCATCGGCAGCTTCCACTTCCAGTTCATCAGTGGGTTCCAGGGGAAGATCCAGTGACACCTCATCCGTCGGCTCCAGAGGAATGTCCAGAGACACTTCATCCCTGGCATCGAAGGGGGCTTCTTGCGCGGCACGCGCTCCAAGGGCAACCGGCGCCTCCCCTGTTTCCTGAAGGGTAATCTCCTCCAGATCCTCCTGAGCCAGTTGTTCCATCTCCATGCTTTCCACGGTGAGGGTCGGCTCGTCGTAATCCAGTTCATCCTCACCGGAAACATCAACATCCTCAAGTTCTTCCATTTCGATTTCGGCGAGTTCCTGGTCTTCCTCCAGTTCGATAACGTCGATCACAGCGGTGGACGTCTCGGCCAACTGCTCCTGTGCCAGCGAGTCCTCGTCATCGAGCATGAGTTCTTCGGAAGTGAGGATCTTGGAAGGATCCTGGACTTCCAGAATCCTCTCCATTTCCGAATCAGTGGGTTCAGCCACCTCTCTGGCCGCAGTAGCCATTTCCGTGTCATCCATATCCGCATCCAGTTCAAGGCTCAAGTCGTCCACGTCCAATTCCACGGTGACGCTGTCTTTCCCTCTGCGCGGACGAACCTCCATTGTTGATGACGTGAAGTCCGGCAAGTCACCGGCGCCGACCTGGGATTGCGCAGCCGGTCTGGCCTTTCGCACCGGTATTCCGGTAAGATCCTCGATGTCAGGAGTGAATTCCGTGACCAGTTCAATGGTAGGTTCCATGGAAGGAGTCTCTTCATCCAGCTCTTCCAGGCCAATGTCGTCGAGGTTGAGCTTGACCGTGTCTCCGAACTCTTCCTCGTCAGAGCCCAACTCCTTGTCTACGTCCGCGGCAAGAGTTCCTGCGTCGATTTCAACCGTATCGCCTACCGTAGTGGTGGGTTCGTCATCCTCCAGAGCCGCGCTGGAGATGGCCAGGAGTTCTTCGGTCATGTCTCCGCCCCCATCGTCGGCAAAGTCGATGACGATCTCTTCGTCCTCCCCTCCACCGGGCATCCCAAGAAGCGAGCGCACGGTATCTTTCAATGCGCTCCCGTCAATGGGCTTCGCCAGGTAACGGTCCGCGCCCGAACCTCGCACATCGGCCGGACCGGGGCCGCCGGGATCTCCGGTCATGAGCACAACAGGGATCTTGGCAAATTCCTTGGAATCCTTGATAACCGGCACAAGTCGCCAACCGGGGGCATCGGCAAGAAGAGCGTTCATAATTATGAGGTCCGGCTTATGAGTTTTCATCGCTTGCTTCAGCTCGCGGGAAGAGGACACCTGCACAAATTGGCTATCTTCCTGGGCCAGGAAACGCTGGACTGTCTCCCGGCTTTTTGGATCTCTGTCGGCAACGACGATCCGGTAGGACATGGCAACCTCGGCAGTACGTATTATTCTTAAAAAATACAACAAATTCAACCTGACTGTCAAGCATGTCGCAAGTTGAACTTATGGTAGTATCTCCATGCAATTCGTGCCGCGGAACTCCATCGCTGACGGAATGTCTATAACTTGAACCGGCGTTTTCCCGTGCCATGAAAACCGGAACTGTTCCGACCCGGATTTCCCTCCATGATCGCTCGCAAGACTCCGACTCCACGTCTCGCGGACTTTGGTCCGCACATGGACCGGATACATCGGCATCCCGTTTTCCAACGGAGCGCCAAGGCACGGAGTGGCCGGTTGCCCGGGCAGGCGCCTCATGGTGACCAACTTCATGTTGTTGCCACAATATATTGGAACAAAAGGAAAACTTGACTTGACACCAATTATGGACTAAGGATTGGTCCCTATCAAAGAAAGGAGAATTCCTCCATGCTCGAGAGCATCGCCACAGCGTTGCCCGGCCAACCGGTCGGGTATCACTCCTTGTGGTCCATAATTCTGGGAGCGGGATGGGTTGTCAAAGGGGTGATGATACTGTTGCTCATCTTCTCGGTAATATGCTGGGGAATCATCTTGACCAAAGCCATCACTCTCTCGAGGACGAAGAAGGATACCCAGCTCTTTTTTGACGCATTCAGGGAATCAAGGAAATTCTCAATCCTCTATGCAGAGGCCAAACAGCTCACGTTCAGCCCGCTGGCACAGGTTTTTAAGGCCGGATACGCAGAATTGAGCAGGCTGTCCAGATTCCAGACCGCGCATCAGAAGAGTACAGGAGAGTTCACCGGTGAACCGGAATATGAGAGGACCGGGATGGACAACGTCACACGCTCTCTGCAGCAGGCGGTCACGGCCGAACGGACCCGCCTCGAACGGGGAGTCAACTTCCTGGCCACAACGGGGTCTTCGGCACCGTTCATCGGCTTGTTCGGAACCGTGTGGGGCATTATGGAATCATTCCGCCAGATCGGGGTGATGAAGAGCGTCTCTCTTGCCGTAGTGGCGCCCGGCATAGCCGAAGCGCTCATTGCTACTGCTGCGGGCCTGGCCGCGGCCATTCCCGCAGTGGTTTTCTACAACTATTTCCTGGGACGGATAAACACCATAGCCATCGAGATGGACAACTTCTCGTCGGAACTCATCAACATCATCGAACGGATTTATCTGAACAGGAAACAGGCCTCGGAGCCAAAGTGAAGCTCCGGCAAGAGAGCGGCACATCTGCCGGGAGTCAGTGAAATGGCCTTCAACACGAACCGAAGACACAGGACTGCGATGTCGGAGATCAACGTCACTCCGCTTGTGGACGTGATGCTTGTCTTGCTCATCATCTTCATGGTCACCGCACCTATGATGCAACAAGGCATCTCCGTGGACCTTCCCGAGGCAAAGGGCAAGTCTTTGGACATGCCAAGAGAAACTGAGGCGTTTTTCATAAACGTGTCTGGACAAGGCACAATACTCATCAATGACCAGCCCGTCACCGAAGACAAACTCGCCGACGCGGTGCGCGAGGCCAAAGCAAAGAATCCCGTAACCGAGTTCTACCTTCGCTCCGACAAGAACGTTCCCTACGGGAGAGTTGTGCGCATCATGAGTATTCTCACGGACATCGGTATAGGTAACCTGAACGTGGTAACCACAGCGGAGGAAGCGGCGTCCGGCTGATCATGGAACCCTTGGCATCACAATCCCGCAAGGCCGTCTCGGCAAGAATGCTTTTGGTGTCGTGCTTGTTGCACGGCCTTTTCTTGCTGGCGATTATCGTTGGTATCCCGTGGCTCACCGGTTTGAGCGAACCGCCCAAGGAGAAGATCACCAAGGTGAAGCTTGTGGATCAGACGGCGTCCCCGCCGGCCCCGGAAAAGCTTGACCCGGCATCCGCTACCTTCTCACAGCCGGCGGCAGCGAGCAGCGAGGAACCAAGGCTTGCTTCGGCGATCCCGGTATCTCCGCCCAAAGAGACCATCAAGCCCTTGGCTCCGAAGATTGCCCCAGCGGAACAACTTACGCTCAAGAAGCGAAAGACACCGCCGAAACGAGTGTCACCCAAGCCCCGAAAAAAAACCGATCAACCGCCGGCAACACCGGCCGAGCGCAACCCCGATCCCCAAAGCGTCATTGATCGCAGGCTGGCAGCAATCAGAGCCGACCTGGAGAAACACGGGTCACGGCTTAGCACACCCGGCAACGATCTCGGAACGTCCGACAGCCCTGAGGGTTCGAATCGTGGCGCGGACGGCGAGGAAACCCTTGCGCGATGGATCGACGAGGTGAGACGCCGAATCAATGCCCGATGGTCCGTGTTCGAACCGGAACGGCGCATCAGCACTCAGACGGTGATTGGTCTCAAGATCGCAGATGACGGATCAATAATTCACGCGGCAGTGGATCAGAGTTCCGGTGATCAGGTATTTGACAGATCCGCCTTGCGTGCGGTCTATCAGGCGGCCCCTTTTCCCCCGGTTCCCCCGGAGGTTCGAGAGCGGATCCAAACAGCAGGTGGGCTGGCATTGAGATTTGCTCCAGGGGGCATGCAGTAACACGTTTCCCGGAGGTCTTCGGACCGATTGCCTGGGCCGGTTGTTTATCCCGGCATCCGTGACCGCCTGGCACAACTACATGGAAACGCTGAGAGAATAGACAAGTTGGACGGATTCAATTTCAGACGCTTTTCAGCGTTCTTGCTCGGATTTTCACTGGCTCTTGGGCTTTCCGGTGCGCAGGTCTGGGCCAAACTTGAGATCGACGTCGGCAACCCAAACTTCGCTCCCATGCCGATTGCTGTGCCGGATTTCGTTTCCTCACAGACCGGATCTCCATATGGAAAAGAGGCCGCGGACATACTCAGAAACGATCTCTCCATGACCGGGCTGTTTCGCATTCTCCAGGCGGCACCTGCCGACAGCGCTCAGCTCAACGGCGAGCCCGACTTCGACGCCTGGGGCAAGATCGGCGTTCAGGCTCTGGTCAAAGGCACTCTTCAGATCCACGGCGATTCCATAGTCGTTGAGCTGAGATTGTACGATGTTGCCCTGAAAAAAATGGAACTGGGCAAGAGATTTTCCGGGCGCACCGGAGACCTTCGCCTAATGCTTCACAGGTGTGGCGACCGGATTATGGAAAGGCTCACCGGAGTCCCGGGATGCTTCTCCACGCAGATCGCCTTTGTTGGCTCGGAAAAATCCAGGGAAGTGTTCGTAATGGATTACGACGGACATAACCTCCAACAGGTGACTCGCAACGGAAGCATCAATCTTTTCCCCGAATGGGCTCCCGACGGCAGTCACTTGCTGTTCACATCGTACCTGAACGGCCGCCCTAACTTGTGGCTGTTGGCTCTTCGTACCGGTCAAAGCCGGTTGCTGTCTGCGCGGCCCGGGATTAACGCTTCGGCCAGATATTCTCCCGACGGGAAATTGATAGCGCTGGCCTCATCATTTCAAGGAATACCTAAGATTTTTTTGATAACACCGCAGGGCAACAGTATAAAAAGGTTGACTGACGGCAGAGGAAATGATATCTCTCCCGCATGGTCGCCCGACCAATCGACCATCGCCTACGTGTCGGATCAGGCCGGCACTCCGAACATTTACCTTGTTCCGGCCGGCGGTGGCCAACCGAGAAGGCTGACCTTCGAGACCACGTACAATACCGATCCGGACTGGTCTCCCACAGGAGATCTGCTGGCATTCACATCCCGGATCGGAGGGCGGTTCCAAATATGCACTGTCAGGACGGACGGCAAGGATCTCAGGGTGCTGACCCAGGAAGGTTCCAACCAGAGTCCGGCCTGGTCGCCGGACGGGAGAATGATTGCATTCGCCTCGAAACACAAGGGAGTTTCTCGGATATACGTCATGGATCGAACCGGAAGGATACGCATTCCGGTCTCTCCGCTTCCCGGCAAGGCCCCGGCTTGGTGCAGACAGCCAAGATAAGGGGAGTGCGAAGGGCCTTGAGCCGACCTTGGGTGTTTCTGCGGCAATCTTGGCGCCCTTGTGCAGCGATAATTGCGATGGCGGTGTTGGTCTCGCTAGTTGGCGGATGCACGAGACCAATCGTAAAGCCCACACCGTCGGGGCCACCTCCCCAGCCCGGATTCACGGGCATACCTCCACAGGGACAGGTCGCGGAACAGGAACTACAGGGAGTCCAGACAAACCTTCGCGTGGTTTACTTCGAATTTGACAAGTACAGTCTCAACGCCGAGGCCAGGGCTTCGCTCGAGCATAACGCTCAGATGCTGAAGATGAGTCCTCATGTAAAGATAATCGCAGAAGGCCATTGCGACGAGCGTGGCACGGACGAATACAATCTGGCCCTTGGCGAGCGTCGCGCAAGGTCAGTGGTTGATTTTCTCGTGAGCCTCGGCATCCCCGCGCAGAACTTCTCCACTGTTTCATACGGGTCGGAGTTGCCCGTGGATCCAGCTCATAACGAAGCTGCTTGGGCAAAGAACCGCCGGGTTTTTCTTCGCGTGACCCGTTGATTCAGCCTTAGCGCCCTTCACGCAACAAGACGGGGCAATGTACCCGGCCCCATTGTGGGGGCAAACCTACGCGTCCGGCCGAAGTGAGCGCTTTATACAGATAACGGGCGGACACACGGGTTCGCACTCACCCACTAATGCCAACGTTATCCCGGGACACACTCTCACCATGTCTGAACTACTTCAATTCCCAAACCGGCCGGCGACCTCACTCGGGTTTAAGGCGTGTTTCGTCCTTTTTTCGGCCTGCTGCCTGTCGGGATGCCTTACGCGAACCGGAGCGGTTGAACTCCCTTACGTCAAGCCGGCAAACACCCCGGCAGATATTGATCCTAGCAGCATTAGAATAATGGCCCGTGTAGAGGACGTGGAAGCAGAACTGAGGCAGTTGCGCGGGATGATAGAACGTCTCCAGGCTGCAGGCGGAGCTGAGGCTTCCGTTCGTAATCTCCAGGAGAGGGTGGCATTCCTTGAGCGCCACCTGGGGATCTCCCCCCCGCAAGCCGCCGCCACCGAGGCCCCTACAGTGCAGTCCTCACGGCAACCTGAAGGCTCTCCGACAGGCCGGCCCCCTCTCCTGCCGTTGCCGCCCCATCAGGAAGGCGTGATGCCTGCTCCGACCGCTCCTCCCCAAGCGGCTCCGGTTGACCCAAAGCAGCCGCCACGCGCCGAGGTCCGCAACCCGCCGGTTCCGGATGACGAAAGGTCCTACCGTGAGGCCTATCTGCTGTTGAGACGAGGGGAATTTAAAAAGTCGATTCCCCTTTTTGAGGCATTCCTCAATAACCATCCCAAGAGTCCGCTAACCCCTGATGCCGTGTACTGGATAGGTGAGGCCCTGTATGGGCTGGGACGCTACAACGAGGCCGTGCTGCAGTTCGATCGCGTGGTCAAGGAATACCCGGGCTCGAAGAAGGAATTGAACGCGATCCTGAAACAGGGGCAGGCATTCGAGAAAATGGGCGACCCGGATTCGGCCCGCATCGTCTTCAAGGAACTGATCAAACGCCACCCTCAGTCTCCACAGGCAAGACTTGCCGGCGAAAGGCTTAAGGCATTGCCGGCCAAATAGCACTCAGCTTCCTGTTCCGATTCCCCAATGCCTATTGATATCCCTGCTGAGGGTACCCGGCAGGCGGCTGATACATCGGCTGAGCAGGAGGCTGATAACCCTGGGGCGGGCCATAGGCCGCCGGAGGCTGCTGGTACTGCGGATACGCCTGCTGCGGGGGAGCATACCCCGGGGCCGGCTGCTGGTAAGCCTGCTGTGGGGCGTAACCCTGCATGGGCTGCTGGTACTGCGGTTGATAGCCCTGTTGAGGCTGCTGGTACTGCTGCATGTAGCTTCCCTGCGGAGCGGCGTAAGCACCCGATTGATCGGGCGTCATCCCCGGAGATGCAGGATAACCGGTCTCCATGGGGTTTCTCCCCGAATAATACGGATTGAAGTTGTAAACGGGATCACCAGTCCACCACGCGCGCAGATCGCCAAGGACCGAGTTTTCTATGGCGTCACTGGAGGATCCACTGAAAATATAATTGAGAAAGCCATACGCAGGGGCCTCTGCCACAGCGGTAGCAACCACGAGCAGCAATATGGGCGCCACGGTCCGTTTCATGGGATCCAACCTCCCGGTTGAGTACAGTAGTACGGTTTATTGACCGCCTTCTCGGTAGATAATAACGCGTTCAACGAGAAATGTAAAGGACCGTCGTCATCTTGGACGATATCGAATCCGTTGCCTCGAATCAGGCTCATGAAGGACCTGGGGGGTTAAGTGATTCCACCGTTCATGGTTCTGCGGAACAAGCGTGGATGCACTACTGCTGGAGCTGTTTGGTAAGGCGCAAGTCGCCGAGGCGGGCAAGACCGTTGTTCGCGACGGCAATGAAGCGCGGCATGAGCGGGGCTCGGACTGTCTGAACTGACCTGATCATTTTCACTTTCAACGGATCCACATGCTTGCCGTTCACAAGGAGTTGGAAGTCGAGATGCGGACCGGTGGCCTCGCCGCTCGCGCCCACAAGGCCGATCCTCTGATGCTGTTTGACGATCTGGCCCTTCCTCACGAACATTCGGCTCAGGTGACCGTATCTGCTTTCGATCCCGTTGTCGTGACGGATGCAGACATATCTACCGTATCCCCTGGCCCAACCTGCGAAAGTCACTACACCCTTTGCCACCGACCACACCGGCGTCCCGGTGGGCGCTCCGTAATCAACTCCGTTATGCTTGCGCCATACCTTGTGAATGGGGTGCAGGCGCTTACCGAACTTGGATGTTACCCGGAGTGTGGTCAAGGGGGTTCGAAGGAGGTTCCTCTTCAGTTCCGCGCCTGTTTCGTCGTAGTACCGGCCGTTAAACAGGATCGCCGTCTTCTTCCCGGTCTTTCTCCCGTAGAAAACCGAGCAGAGTATTCTGCCGTAACCTGAGGGGCGGTCATCCGCATATCTTCTTTCGAAAAGAATCTTGCACCTATCGCCTGCCATCAGTTCCGACTGAAAGTCGATGTCCCACTTGAAGACATCAGACAACATGGTTGCCAGATTCCCTTGCTCGCCGGCTCGCAAGACTGAGGCGATCAGATTGTTATGGATTGGAAAGGACACAGCTTCCGTTTTGTACTCGAGGACCACATCTTCCTTCCAGCATCGGATACTGCCGTCGGGTTTGCGCATAGCATGAAACACGCGGGACTCATCCAACTCGAGGGTTGCCTTAAGGAAGCGGCCTTTTCCGTCAAGGGTGAGGCTGTATCTCGATTCGGGTTTCAGGGGGCTGTGCACCCGGAAAGGCTTTCCGGAGGTGGTTTGGATCACTGCCGCCAATCCCGATGCGACCTCCTCGGCTGAAGAGGAGTCCACCTCATTTGAACTCAGCAGTGAGTACAAGGTGTCGTCAGGGCCGGTGACTTCCGAAATCTCCACGAAACCTTCGTCTTCCCACTCCGGTTTCGCCCCCGCCTCATCGCCGGTCTCGGAATCGGAAGCATCGGCGGGACCGTTCATCTGGGAAGGAGTCTAGATATTGCAGGAAAACGGAAAGACGTACCCACTTTGCGGTCCCAGGTACATGTACCCGCCTGCAGCCAAGGCGATCACCGCTACGAAGGAGAAGGAGAATACCTTTCCTCCCAGGCTCCCCTTCCCGCGGGAATAACGCACAATCCTGTGCTCGCTGACTCTCACGACGAACCGTCCATACCTCCTAGGAGAAGAAATCTAGCATCAATCAATGTCTGAGTCAACGAGAAACGAGGTTTCCCAGATAACCGCAACTAAACAGGTGGGGTAGCCCGGACTTTATACGTCCGGGCCGCGAAGCGGCAGGAGGATATTCTCCGGGAGCAAAGGTGAAGACCAATTTGCAGAAGCGCCTAGATTGCCCGGTCAGGCCTCCTGTTCCTTCGGAGCCCCGACGCTACTGCGTCCGGCCTACCCGCGCGGTGCTACACCTCCGAATAGGTCACCGTACTTATGCCGACGCGCACTAAGGGTCGATTCGGAACTCTACGCGGCAAAGGCCTGTGGGCCAGGTCGCGCTAATTTCTCCTCCGCTGCCGACAGTTCTTCCGGACTTGCAACTATTTTCAGAAGATAATCGTTTGACCAGTTGATGGAATCGAGAATCTCGCGGTATAGAGACGATTCAGAAGGAGAACACGCGCCTTCTTCCAGACGTTGCCAGTGAGCGGACCGCGCATCGTCGACAAATCTGGTGAGCTTCTCACACCGATCCTTCATTGCGTCGAGCAGATCCTTGGTCGGCGCCAGGAAGGCTTCGCGCAAACCGTTCATGAGATTGAGCAGCACAGCTAAGGACTGTCTGAGTTCATCTCTTGCCGCGGCCGTGAATGAGATCCCCAGGTCCGCCCTGGACCGACAGGAGGCAAGAATTGCCTCCAGCATGTCGCCAATGCGCTCGAGCCGGTAGGGAAACCTGATCACACCCCTGATCATTGACCCGGAGACGCCTGATTGAACCAGGCGGGTGGTAAGAATGTGCTCCTCGTCATTAAACTCCCGGCCAAGTGCTGTGCAACTTTCCATCATGGCGCGATCGCCGCTGAAAACGCAGTCGGAAAGTAACTCCGTCATTAGGATGAGCTTGCTGATCATGATCAACACGCCCTCGCGGGAATCGGACGATTCGGAAACCCGCTGTCTGTGCATCTCTTTGAGCCGCAGAACTTCCGCATCCACTTTTCGACTGAAAATGTCAAACGGGTTCACCAAAAAGGGGGTCTTCCCCATTTCAAGAACCTCCTGGCGAGGTCACGGGTACGGATACATGCCCCGATCGCTTCGCGCCGCCCACTAGGGCTGAAGCTCTTCGCCGGCCTTATTCAGTTAGTGGTCCACAAATTGAAGGCCACAAGGGACGTGGTCCGTTGATATGCTCCCCTGTGGAGTTCTCTTCCCCAGGAAAGCGGGAGTGGCTGATTCCATCCTCGTGAAGAAACGCAAGCAGTGTCGGTCGCAGGCAACCGGCGAATTGGGCCGGGCGATTCCTCAATAGGTCCCGGCCCGCCGGCGGCACGCCCACGTCAAACTCCGCCTGTCGCATCCTCAATGCTCACACCTCCCCCCCCAGTTCCGCAACCACCGCGGCTCCGACCACTACCATTCCCAAACCATGAACACCAGGCCGGGCGCACATTCTCTGGGGGAAACCCGCTATCCCCGGATCAGGCGCTCCAAAGAGGTATTTCTAGAGGGGGACACCCATTTCACTCTCCATCCACCCCACTTCGTCGCCCATACCGAGGCCAGGACACCCGGCATTCAGTTGAACCCTATTCCTCCTGTGGCCTTGAAACTTGCCCACTGCCGTAGGACACCGCCAGAGGTTCTCCGAATTCGGAAAGCAGCGAGCGATGAACATCGATCCACCTCTGGCCCAAAGCTGCTGCCAGCCTCTTGTAAAACACCCTTCCGCTGCGGGCATGGGCATCGAACACCTTCTCCAGGTCTGCGCCGCTTATCTTGAGCACTCTTGACCGTTCCACACATCTTGCTCCGGCGAAGTAGGTCCGGCCCCCAACCACGCTGGACCAGCCA
>DYLG01000049.1 GCA_020722215.1 Desulfomonile tiedjei | reverse complement strand
CGAGACAAGGTCTCGATCGATGCGCCTCGCTCCGCTCAGCGCATTCTACGCCGTTGGAGCCTGGAAACGAGCAAACGCATCCAACCATGCCGCCGATAGGGGCGATCCTTGTGATCGCCCTCTTTCACCGCCCCAACGGAGGCCCACGGGCGAACGGCGAGAAGAAGGGCGAATACAAGATTCGCCCCTACTATCACGCCCCTAAACGATTGTCTGGCCTGATGCGTTACAACGGGATTGCACCCCTACCCAAACACCTTTGCCCCATCCAACGCTCGCGCAACCCTGGCCACGTGAATACCGTGATGTTTTGAAGAGACGAGCTGTTCATCGGACAGCCCCTTGGGACTCAAATCCTCTGCATGAGCACGGCCGTACGGCCCCCACTGGAGACCTGCGACCCGATATCCCGGCGTGTTCTTTGGCAGCGGGACAATGAGCAAGCCCAGCTCAGCCAGGTTGTTCAGGAGAGCGAGCATGGTAAGCTCAGATCCGCCGCCGGCATTGCCGTAACCGGATCCGCAGGCGAAAACGGCCCCCACCTTCCCGATCATTTTGTCTTGCATCCATGCACCGCTGCAAACTGTGTCTATGAACTTCTTCACCCTCCAGTCAATGCTTCCCATGTGGACCGGCGAGCCTATCATGAGCGCGTCGCAGCCCAGCAGGTCGGCCGTGTTTGCTTCTTCAGCCTTCTTCACCACGATCTCCGTTCCTGGAACGGACCTGGCGCCATCCGAGGCTGCCATGGCCATCTTCTCGGTTCCTCCGTGGTCGCTTGCATAAACGATGAGTATTCTCGCCATGTTAGTATGCCTCCTTACCGGTTGGTTAGCCAACCTCAAGTGCCCCCTATTGATAATAGTACACAGGCATGGACCATGAAACGGGTGGCCGAGAATTCCATCCGGAAGAATGGGCGATATAGCCGGGTTTGAACCCCCAACTTTCCTGGAATGCTCATTTCGGTTCAGCCGCAGGGGGGGGCCTCCCGACGGAATAGGCGGGCAGAACTTACCTGCGGGCCTGATCTCTGCGTTTCCCGGGGACTCCGGACAGTATTGCCGCTTTTAGAACCAATTGTTTTTCTTGGCTTTTACCTGTCTAATGCACACTCTAACGACGCGGCGATAGAAGACCCGGGCCCGCAGTTAGAAACCGTCGTTAGATGACCGTTAGGCGTCCATCTTAGTGGTTTTTCACGTAAAATGTCCAGCGCGGGGGCGATCCTTTCCGAACAAGCAAGCCTTTGTCGGCGAGTTTCTTGAGCAGGCGACCTGACTGACTCTCTGAGAGCCCGCATAGCTCCATTACGTCCTTTCGGGTCACTTCTCGGTGGGCTTCCACGAACTCCAGAACGAGGGCCTCGTGCCTAAGGGCCGAAATGCCATGAGTTCGCACATAACCGGCGGAGTCCCCAAATCGACGATATAGATGAGCGCTCAAGTGGTATACTCGGCCCCTCTTTTCGCCCTTGGCTTCGATGAAGCCCTTTTCGACGAGCCTCTCCAAGACGGCTCTGCCTTCATTCGTTCCCTTTTGAATGATCTTCCCTGCAAAAGCGGAGTCGATGCGCCTCTCGAAGAAGAGCGTGTTCAGCACGATAAGATCGTCCAAACTCAATGGGTTACCACTTTCCTCTTGCTCGTAGACGAACGCCGCGAATTCCAGAGACGCGGTTCCTCCCCTCAATACTACTCTTACCCCGGTCGAATCGCTTCTTGAATAGTCCGGCAGCGGACGTCCATAACGAACTTGTCCCCTGTAAATTCTGTCCACACCCCTGCCGGTCTGCTCGACAAGGCCCATCCGCCTGAATGCCTCTGCCAGTCGAGGATTTCGAGGTTTCGGCTCATGGACCAGTATATTTTCAACCGTGATCCCGGGAAGAAAGCCGCCGGGGTTCGTAATAAGGAAGTGATCCGGTTGCCACTGCACGTATACCGAGTCCAAGACTGCGTAATCCCTGTGAAGGAGAGCGTTGTTGACGGCCTCCCGGTATCCTTCCGGGGAATAGTCGGGCACCGGCACTCGAATAAATCCCATCATAAACTCCCGCTCTTCGTTCCTAGCGGAGAACCGAGACTGCAGCTCACCCAAAATGCTAACCACGGGCCCGCAAAACACGTCGTTGACCTTGACGCTGCCTTGTGAGTCCATCACTTGGAAGAAGACCTGGTGAGTGGGAATCAGTTGTCGTAGTCTCTCTTCCTTTCCCAGAAGGAGCAATCCGGCCACATTCGGAATGAGCCCGTCGTTTGTGCTTTCCACGAGCCTCAGAGCTTTCACGAGATCTTCGTCGGAGAGTTCCAATAGGGCCTTGTCGCCTTTGAGCCTGGAAATCGTCTGCCGGGCACGTTCAAATTCGATGGGGTCCAGGTCGGAAAATGATGCTGCTTTCAGTTGCTGAGCAGAGAAATCCATGAGGCCTAAGTCGATTCTGCGTGATCTTTGATCACGGGGGTAAAAGGGAACCGTCTGCGGTTTTCCACCCGGCCCTGTAGTCCGCCTCATGCACCTCCCAGCGGCCGTAGCGCAAATCTCCGGATAAGGGTCAACTTCAATGACTATGACATCCCCGCCGGTATGCGGCACCACAGAAGCCCGAGTATTGACGTTTGGCACCGTATTGTTGAAAATGGCTGATTGAAGACGCAAAGGATCAGTTGTCCGTCCATGCCTCGGCTGAGCCCCGGTCACTGTCCCGTCATCTTCAACGCCGATGAGAAGAAAGCCGCCGTTGGTATTAGCCATCGCGACTACTTCTTCGTACATGTCCTTATCGGAAAACTTGCCGCGATCGGATTTAAACTCTGTCTCCGGAGATTCTCCCCAGTCAATCAATTGCTGCAAGGTTTCCGCGTCCATCAATCCAAAATCTCGGGCATGGGTGAGGGTCCTGCGCCAAAGACCTCGACCGGTGCGGTTCCAGTCGGTCACCGCACCCTAGGGGCGCTCCCTAACCCTTCTTTTCGCTGACTATCTTGAGGAAATACTTGTGGATTCGAGGGTCATCGGTCAACTCGGGATGAAATGAGGTTCCCATGAGAGAGCCCTGTCGTACGGCCACGATCCGGCCGTCTTGCAGGGCGCAGAGCACTTCCACTGCCGGACCGACTTGCCTGACGACAGGGGCTCGTATGAAAACGCCGTGAAATGGCCCGCCCTCTATGCCGCGTACGTTGATGTCCTGCTCGAAACTATCAACCTGGCGGCCAAACGCGTTCCGCTCGACAACAACATCAAGCACGCCCATAATCGGCTGGTCAAAGCCGACCTTTTTGGCCATGAATACGAGGCCGCCGCAGGTTCCCCACATGGGCAGAGACCGGGCAAGGCTTCTCAACGGCTCCAAGAGCCCGAAGGTTACCGCCAGCTTCCCGAACGTGGTGCTCTCGCCGCCGGGCAGGATCAACCCGTCCAGCCCGTCGAGTTGCTCGGGCAGGCGAACCTCGCGGACGTCGACGCCGAGGCTGGTCAGAATCGTCTCGTGCTCCTGGAAATCGCCTTGCAGTGCAAGCACACCGATCTTCAACGCAGTCTCACCATCCACGAGCGGCCAAGCGCTCCTTTTCCGGAAGCTGGGTCACTCCGATGCCGACCATGGCCTCGCCCAGTCCTTTGCTCACTTCGGCGAGGATCTTCGGGTCATTGTAATGCGTTACTGCTTCCACGATAGCTTTGCCTCTGCGGGCAGGCTCCGAACTCTTGAAGATGCCCGATCCTACAAACACGCCGTCCATGCCCAGTTGCATCATCATGGCAGCGTCGGCGGGGGTTGCCACTCCGCCGGCGGCGAAGTTCACCACTGGCAGTCGCCCCTTTTGCGCGGTCTCACAGACCAGTTCGTACGGCGCGCCTATGTCTTTGGAATAGGCCATAAGTTCGTCGGTGCGCATGGCGGCGAGGCGACGAATCTCGCCGAGGACGGCTCTGGCGTGTCGCACTGCCTCGACCACGTCGCCGGTGCCTGCCTCTCCTTTTGTTCTGATCATCGCGGCGCCTTCCCCGATTCTCCTGAGGGCCTCGCCAAGGTTGCGGCAACCGCAAACAAAGGGAACTTTAAACGTCCATTTGTCTATGTGATGCTCTTCGTCTGCGGGGGTGAGCACCTCGCTTTCATCCACGTAGTCCACGCCGATGGCTTCAAGGATCTGGGCTTCAACAAAGTGTCCGATACGGCATTTTGCCATCACGGGTATGGATACGGCTTCCATGATCCGGACGATCAGGCCGGGATCGCTCATTCGGGCTACGCCCCCGTGAGCCCTGATGTCCGCGGGGACTCTCTCCAAAGCCATGACTGCGCATGCGCCAGCGTCTTCGGCGATCCGCGCATGCTCGGGAGTCACCACATCCATAATTACGCCGCCCTTGAGCATTTGGGCGTGACCTCTCTTGACAGTTTCGGTTCCTTTTTCCATTATCCGTCTCCCGGCTTGGAATCTGATATGATGACGAAGCCTGTTATCGGGGGATCACGGGATCATTGCCATTCCCCATTTAGCCTCGGAAAACAACGAACCATCGTTCAGCCGAGCCCGGCGCCCCGGTGCGCTGCTGCACCGAACGAAGAAGCCATTCGGTGGGGCAAGGCTTTGCCTTTCTTGCCAAATTTTTAGGTTAAACCTTTTGTGGGCGAATGTCCACAATGAAATGGCGGGTGCAACCTGTCAACCGGAATTGCTGCCGCGACCTGTTCAGGTATCGCTAGCCAAATTATTATATGGTATGGTACTGCCCCAATGAGAGAAGGGCAATCGTAAAGTCCATTCAACCCATTTGGTAAACGTTTGTTCAGGACGAGCTGTCAGGACCCATCAAGACTAAAGGTGGAGCCCATGAGCGGGAGTCGCACGGGGAAGAATCGAGGGCGTCTCACGCCGACTGAGGCGATACTGGAGAGCATTTCAGACGGTGTCTTTACGGTGGACCAGAAATGGCGCGTGACCTGGTTTAACCGGGCTGCAGAAGATATCACCGGAGTTGCTCGCGGGGAAGCCATCGGCCGGCTCTGTTCAGAGGTGTTCCGCTCCAGCATGTGCCAATCCGAGTGCGCGCTCAGGTACACGTTGAAAACCGGAAAGGCCATTATCGGCAAGTCAGGTTACATCATCAATGCAGAAGGCGAGCGCAGGCCAATCAGCGTATCCACAGCGGTCATGCGAGATGCAGACGGCCATATTTGCGGAGGAGCGGAGACCTTTCGAGATCTAAGTGAAGTCGAGTCATTGCGCCAGGAACTGGAGGGTCGCTACCGCGTAGGCGACCTTGTCAGCCGCAGCCCTCTCATGCAGAGGGTGTTCGAAGTGCTGCCCGCTATCGCTATGAGCCCCAGCACGGTGTTAATCCATGGTGAAACGGGGACCGGCAAAGATTTGATGGCCCGGACCATCCACGCCCTTAGCAATAGACGCGGGGGGCCGTTCGTTGCGGTCAGTTGCGGCGCCTTGCCGGACACGCTCTTGGAATCAGAGCTGTTCGGCTACAAAGCAGGCGCTTTCACCGGTGCGATCCGTGACAAGCCTGGTCGCTTTGCCGTGGCCAAGGGAGGAACACTCTTCTTGGACGAGATCGGTGAGGTGAGTCCGGCTTTGCAGGTTCGGCTTCTCCGAGTGCTCCAGGAACGAACCTATGAACCTCTTGGGGCAACTCGTTCCGAGAGTGCGGATGTGCGGATCATCGTGGCCACCAACAAAGACCTGGCGAGTTTGTTGCGGCAGGGGGCTTTCAGAGAGGACCTTTACTACCGCGTGAATGTGGTGCGCATTCAGATACCGCCCCTGCGCAAACGCAAGGAAGATATTCCGCTCCTAACGCAGCAGTTCATCGACCGATTCAATCGATCACACCAGAAGTCCATTGAGGGCATCCGGCCAGAGGCCCTTTCGCTGCTCTTGGGCCACGATTGGCCCGGCAACGTGCGGGAACTGGAAAACGCGATTGAGCGCTCCTTTATCCTATGTAACGACGGATTCCTCCAGGTGGGACATTTGCCGGAGGAACTGACAGCCCATGTCAGGAAAAAGACGTCCACTTCCGACCTCAGGAGAGGCCGCCGGCTGTTCGACGCTCACGCAATCCGCACGGCCCTGGAACGAAATGCCTATAGTCGCCTGGCGGCGGCCAAGGAGTTGGGCATCCACAAGAGCACTCTCTTCCGCAAACTGAAAAAGTTGGGCATCTCCCTTCCTGATCAAGACGGCCGCAGCCGACCTTCTCGAAAACAGTAGCATTTTTGCGCCAGATTTAGATGCTGAGTCGCAAAACGGAGACAGAAGGGTTGGTTCTTTTCGGTATGAGGCACCGGTCAATCCATGTGAAATCAATTGGTTAAAGTGGAGGTGTCCGTTGTGGACACGTGGCACGAAGATTGCTCAATCCATAACGGATAAGTGCGTTCAAGACGGCAATGCGGCTGACCTGGGTTCTCGGCCTGTAGCGCGTGTGGCCTCAAAATGGAGTCAGCCAAGTCACGCCTCTTTGACGTAGTTCACCGGTGTGACCAAGTCATGACGAGAGGCGGATTCAATAACCGGCATCATAGTTCGGCCAAAGAGGGCTCCGTTCGATTCAGGGGTTGGCGAGTTGTGGACGGGCGCCACTTGAACTTAAAAGGTTTGCGAAAGGGGTACCAATGGGCTTCAAGAGTAAGTTGTGGATCGTTGCTTTGGTCTTCGGGCTGTTAACGGTTGTGGCAACACTGGGCTTGGGGAAGGAGTCCTTCTTCGGCAAGAGTCTACACGCCACGGGAAACGGAATGAAGTATTGGTATGAGACTAAGGGCGGCTTTATGGAGTTAACCGGCATCCCGTACGATAAGCCCGATTGCAAGACTTGTCACGTCCAATCATGCGACGCATGCCACGCTGAGAAAGAGGGAGACAAATGGGTCTTCTCCGGCGCCATGGCCCACCAGAGCACCACCTGTCTGAAGTGCCACAGTCGCGAAAAGGTTACGTTCGATGTTGACAAAGCCATCAACAGTCTGGATGTTCATATGCTTGCCGGCTTCACCTGCTCTCGATGTCACAGGGGTCACGACGTACACGGGGATGGAACGCCGTATGAGAGCATGCGATCGCCGGGAGCCATGAAGGTGAACTGCCGCAACTGCCACACTCCGGATGCAACGGAAGCGCCCCAGTTCGATGCAGATCTCAAGCCGCATAAAGTGCATGGCGATAAGTTGGACTGTGCAGCATGTCATGTCAGGTCCACGCTTACCTGCAACAACTGCCACTTCGACAGGTTCATGAAAACAGGATCGAGAAAGGGTACTTTCATTGTTAACAAGGACTGGCTCCTGTTGGTGAATTACCGGGGCAAGGTGACTTCCGGGACTGCCATGACGCTTGTTACGGGGAACAAGAAGTTCGTTGGTTACGGACCCTATCTCACACATTCGGTCTTCAAGGGACACCTTTGCCAGGACTGTCATGCCAATCAGGCGGTCCAACTGATCACCGCTGGGAAAAAGGTTCCGATTTTCAAGTTCGAGCAAGGGAAGCCCGTATTCTGGAAAGGCGTTGTACCGGCGGTTTCCGACAAACTTGATTGGGTCTTCCTGGACCAGAAAGACGACAAATGGCTGCCCATTACGGGAGGCCCGGAACCTCTGGTCCAATGGGTTACCTATGGATCACCCATTACCGAAGATCAGCTCAAGAACCTGGCTAAACCCCAGAAGGCTGAGGAAGAACCGACCGGCAAATAAGAACGGGTTGGTGTTTAGAGGAGTGCCCGCGTGCCGCAGGCACTCCTGAACTCAAGGCCATGGGGCATTGCTATCCCGGCGCCCCACGATCCGTAACCCGTGATATCCGATACGGCCAACAGCACCTCCTGTTGCCCGTTTCCGCTAATAATTCCAATGTGGTGTGATACCAATGCGCTCTGGAAGATTTGAGTTGGAGCGGACGAAGGGCTCTCCGGAGGGCAGTCGGGTCTTGCCGTTGGTATCGGAGGAGAAGCACCGGCTGCCGGCAAAGTCGCTTCCATGAGCGCGCATTGGTATTTGTCTTGCCTGAATGACTTCAGGTTAGCTTGGGGCCGTTCTCAGTCTTGCATAAATGCCGGAAAGCTTGGCCCACAAAAGCGACCGCCTGCCGAGGTCTTCTCATATATCCGTACGAATGCTCCCGCCTTACGTGTTCCCGTCACGAATGGGGGATCGCGTGGGGTCGCTCTCTTTCGTCGGGAACGAGTGTAGGGACCTGGCTGTCAATATTGAGCCTTTCTTCCGGCTCAGCCTTTTTGAACGCTTTCTTGAACACTCTCAACCCGGCCGACTTTCTCAGGCCGTGGGCCCGCTCTTCCTTGGAGGGCATTGGCCGCCCTGTCACTTCGCCGTAGATGGCGTTCATTATCTCAAGCAGGCTGTTGAAAACCGTTTGAACGATGGAGGGGTCGAGAGCGAAGTCACCGTGCTGGGCACGGCCTTTCTCGAGGCTGTCTTCCGCTATATTGTATGCCGCAATAATGCTGCGGATGATGTTACGGTTGCGGTGGATCTCGCGCCAGGCAATCCACGAGGCGAAGAAAGAGATCATTCCGAACACCACGCAAAGCACAAAGATGATCACGTTGAAATATTTGATAGTAATGTCCAGCAGATTCATTTGCTCCATGGTCCGGCTCCTCCGCGCTCTGGGGTCGGCCGCGCTGCCGACTCATCGGGGCTCACCCCTAGCAGGAAACGGCCTGGCGGTCAACGGAAATGAATCCGGCCGGCTGCTCTCCGACCTGTCAGATTCTCAAGCGTTCCACCTTGCGCACGCCCTTGATGTTGCGAATGGACGTCATGATGCGCTCCAGATGGCTAACGTCCCGCACGGAAATGGTGAACTTGCCCATGCTCTCGTCGCTGTTAGCCGTTGACACGATGATCTTTGATATCTCGGCGTTGTAGGAAGAAAACACGGTCGAAATATGCGCGAGGACTTCGCTCTTGTAAGAGGCCGTTATTCCGAGAGTCACAACCCTGGGGGCGGATTGCTCTTGGTCCCATTCTACGTCGACGCACCGTTTAGGGTCCAGGTCCGCAATGTTCTCGCAGTCCGCGGTGTGAACGGTAACGCCCCGGCCCCTGGTAATGAAACCCCGGATGCGGTCTCCTGGCAACGGGTTGCAGCACTTGGCAAAATTGACCATCAGATCGGACAATCCCTCCATTTTCACGCCGCTCCGCTTGAGACTGGGATCTTTCTTGACGTGCTTCTCTGCATGCAGCGCGGCCTTGGCCGTTTCCCGTTCCTGCTGGGGAACGAGTTTGGTTACAATGACCTTGGGCGAGATCTTACCGTACCCTATGGAGACATAGAGGTCCTCGACAGTCTTTAAGCCGAACTCTTCTGCGATGAGAAAGATGTCGCCCTCCTTCTCCGCCTGAGTGAGATCCAGCCTCCACCTGCGCAATTCCCTCTCGGCCGACTCTTTGCCCATCAGCATTGCACGCTCTCGTTCCGCCTCCATGACATAGCGGCGGATCTTGGCCTTTGCCCGAGCGGTCTTGACCAGTTTCAACCAGTCTTTACTCGGTTTCTGGTGGGCCGAGGTAATGATTTCCACGACGTCGCCGGTCCGGAGCTGGTATTTCAGAGGAACCATTCTTCCGTTGATGCGTGCGCCAACGCAGGAATGCCCGACCTGAGTATGGACTGAGTAGGCAAAGTCCAGGGGAGTGGAGCCTCTGGGAAACTCCCTCACATCCCCTTTAGGTGTGAACACATAGACCTCGTTGGGGTACAGATCGACGCGGACGTTATCCGCGAAGTCTCTTGGATCCTCCATGTCCTGTTGCCAGTCCATCACCTGGCGCCGCAGCCAATTGATGGCTCTCGCGTCCCGGGGGTCCGGCGGCTTGTCCAGCTTGTAAGACCAGTGTGCTGCTATGCCCTCTTCAGCGGCGAGGTCCATTCCGTGGGTCCGGATCTGGATCTCGATTCTGTTGCCCCCAGGGCCAAGCACCGTTGTATGAAGCGACTTGTACCCATTGCTCTTGGGCGTGGCGATGTAGTCTTTGAACCGCCCCGGAAAAGGTTTCCACAATTCGTGAATCAGTCCAAGGACTACGTAGCACTGATTGTCATCATTGACGATGATTCTGAATGCAACCAAGTCATGAATCTGATCGAATTCAAGCTTCTGCACCTGCATCTTTCTGTACACGCTGTATACTGTCTTGATTCGGTTCTTGAGGACCGCGGAAATGCGGTACTGCCTCAGTTTTTCCTCGATAGTCCGCAGGACTTCCGCCACAAACGCTTCCTTCCGTCTCACCGCTTCAACGATGCGTTGCGCAAGGGACTCGTACGTCTCCGGTTCAAAATACTTCAAGGAAAGATCCGCAAGCTCTATGAACATCCAATGAATGCCCAACCGGTCTGCAAGCTGAGCGTACACATCCAAGGTTTCCCCTGCTATCCGCTTACGAGCCTCGGGCTCAAGGAAATGAAGCGTGCGCATGTTGTGTAATCGGTCTGCCAATTTCACCATAAGGACGCGAAGATCTTTACAGAAGGCGAGGATCATCTTCCGAAAACTCTCGGCCTTGCGTTGTTCCTTCGACTGGAACTCCATCTTGGACATCTTGGTGACGCCGTCGACCAGTTCGGCGATCTCAGAGCCGAAATAGTCCTCGATCTCCTCCAACGTGGCCAACGTGTCTTCAACCGTATCGTGGAGCAGTCCGGCTGCAATGGACGCCTCATCGAGCTTCATTTTGGCAAGGATCTTCGCCACTGCCACCGGATGAACCAGATAGGGCTCCCCGCTCCTCCTGGTGTGGCCTTTGTGGGCTTTGGCCGAAAAGACATAGGCCGATTGTATGAGCCCGATATCCGCATCCGGGTAATGGAACTTCACCAGGTCCTGGATCTCATTGAAGCGCGGGATGTCTGTGGCGGGCGTGCTCGTCGGAGTCTTCAGCGTCTCTCTTGAAGTAGCCTCAAGTAAAGTCTGCATTTTCGTGTACCGCGTGATCTTTGTGATCGCCCTCTTTGTACGATTCAATGGGCGCTTGGCAGCGGATACAAGATCCGCACCCTTCATCGCGGCGGCTGCAACGCCTATTTGGGGCGCCTGCCCTAAACGCCGCGTGCCTCTTCTCAGTTCGCCGCCATTTATATATTGCCGAGTAGCCTTCGAGGAAAGTGCCTCTTACCGCGGGCCGTATGAGGGCGCCAATTCCGTGAGGACTATTTCCTCCCGGACCTTCGGGCCGATTCCTTTTCCTGGCGCTTCCTGAATAGAAGCCTGAGCGGAGACCCGCCAAAGTCGAAAACCTCCCGAATCCTGTTCCCCAGGAATCTCCTATAAGAAAAATGAATTGATTCAGGGTAATTACAGAAGAAAGCGAAAGTGGGAGGCCTCACTCGCACCTGGGTCGCGTAATAGATCTTTATGCGTTTGTTGCTTCTATGTGTTCCCGGGGGATGTTGCGCGACCATGTCTTCAACGAATTGGTTCAGATCCGCAGTGGAGATTCTCTTTCCGTAGCAACGGTCCATTTCCTTTATCAGGTCGAAGATCTTCGGAGCGCGGGTTCCCTGGAGGGCGGAAACGGTCATGATCGGAGCATGATCCACATACTTCAATGCGTCGCGAACCTTTTGTGCGTACTGCAGGTGGGTGTTGCCGTCCTTTGGCAGCAGGTCCCACTTGTTCAAGAGAAGTATGAGAGCGCGGCCTTTCTCCACGGCGTAGCCCGCGATACGGGCATCTTGTTCCGTGGCGGGTTCGGTGGCATCCATTAGCAGCAGTACTATGTCGGCTCTCTCTATACTGCGAAATGCCTTGATAACGCTGTATTTCTCCAGGCGATCCACTATTCGGGCTCGTTTTCGTATGCCCGCGGTATCAATGAAAAGATACTGCTCGCCGTGGTGGCGCACAATGGTGTCAATGGCATCGCGAGTGGTGCCGGGTTCCGGATTCGCTATCAGCCTTTCCGATCCGAGAAGCAAGTTGATCAACGAGGACTTTCCCACATTTGGCCGTCCCACCACGGCAACCTTGATCATGGAATCGGGATACGGCTCGGCAGCCCCCTTCGCGGCTTCATGATCGGGAATATGGTCCAGAAATGCGTCGATCAACTCCCCCATGCCGTACCCGGTCATAGCGCTGACAGGAAATATCTTGTCCACGCCAAGAGCGTAGAAATCAACGGCCAGGTCCTCGTATTTCTCCGAATCGATCTTGTTCACACCGTAAAAAACCTTCTTCCGCGTCTGAGCCAGGGTTCTCACGATTTCATGATCCGACGGAGTTACGCCGGCCTTTCCATCGCCCAGAAAGATGATCAGGTCGGCTTCTTCGATGGCCACCATGGTTTGGGTCCGCATCTGGCTGAGCATGACGTCGTCCGTTGTGGGTTCGAATCCCCCGGTATCCACAACGATAAAGGACTTATCCCTCAAATTGACTTCCGCGTAATTGCGATCTCGGGTCAGACCGGGAGTATCTTCCACCAGGGCCTTGCGAGTCCCGACGAGCATGTTGAACATGGTGGATTTGCCCACATTGGGACGGCCTACGATTGCCACCAACATCTTTGATAACATGCGTGCCATATTGAAACTTATACCACATTCAGAGGTGATGGTTCAGAGGTATTCAGCTTGCAGAGATATGGCATTGTAATCTCGGTATTTTTGTGTTATCATCCCGTCGTGCAGTCGAAGCGGCACTCCAGCGAGAGGCGGCCATGAGACGCGTTCCGCTTATTGTTCTTGCGGCGATCCTGTTCATCGGATCAACCATTTTGCCCGGATGCGTGCCCGGCTTGCGCTCTGCGAAGCCCCTAGCCGACAGCGAATCGCCGGCCGACGTCCACGCCGAGAGCACCGACCAGGCAGCTTCCCCCAAGACTTCAACAGGGTCGGACCGGCCCCCAAAGCCTATTCCCCGTTATACTCCTCCTCCGCCACCCGCGGCCGATGAGGGTGCGGCCATGTCGATCGACCCGGTAGTCAAGCAGGAGATCTCCGACTCTGCACTCGCATTCAGCAAGCACATTCCGGACGTCAAGCATGTGAAGCTCTGCTATTCAAAATTATTTGGAGGGTGGTACGTCTTCCTTTACACTGAAAAGGGGAAAAAACACTGGATGCAGCAATATGCATGGAATGCGGGGACCAAGGAGTGGGACGTCGTTCTCGGCCTCAAGGAGCTTTCCAAGGAATCTCTCGATTTTGAGCTGAAGGGCGGCGAAGTCAAGGAAGAGAAGTGCTTCCTCTTGAAATGACCTCTTATGGCACAGGTTGCTTCGTGTGCCCACCCCTCGGCAAACAAGTGGAAATCTTCTCGCATAGGTAGTATACAGACCCGGCAGGCGAACCTTTATCGCCCAGCAGCGGAGCGCCGCTCTTATTTCCTGGCAATCCCTGAGCAGCACGCTCATTCGACATGGGCGTACGGGATCCGGCGCACACTGCCAACCCAGGGGCACACAATGATCATCATGGGTGTCGATCCGGGAACCGTGGCCACGGGTTATGGCGTAATTCGCAAGAACGGGGTTCGATCTATCTATCTTGCCGGCGGGGTTGTGCGTCCGACACGGACCGCGCCTCTATCGAGGCGGCTGTGGGAGGTCTTCAAGAAGCTCGACGGCATAGTCGAGGAATTCCGTCCGCAGGCCATGGTGGTGGAATCGCTGTTCCATGCGAAGAACAGTCAGACGCTGATGAAGTTGAGCCAGGTCCGGGGAGTCATCCTGCTTCTGGGCGAAAGCAAAGGTATGGAAATCTTCGAATATTCTCCCATGGAAATCAAGAAAGGTCTTACCGGGTACGGCGGTGCGGACAAGGACCAGATGATCTTCATGGTGTCCAAACTCCTTCGGTTGGAGGACCTCAAGTCGCCGGACCAGGCGGACGCGTTGGCTATGGCGCTGTACCACTCTCATCTCATTGTGCCGGAGAGGACTGGGCTATGATTGCCGCATTGAGAGGCACTATTCTTTTCAGGGATTCCACCCGCGTCGTGGTGGACGTGCGGGGTGTCGGGTATGAGGTTGCTGTTTCGTCCCCCACGCTGGAGTCTCTTCCGCTGGAAGGCGAGGTTTTTTTTCACATTCATACTGCTCTCAGAGAAAACTCCCTTGAACTCTTCGGCTTTACGGAGCCGGACGAAAAGAGCCTCTTCGAGCTGCTGATAAGCGTGACAGGCATTGGTCCTCGCACGGCCATGACCATGCTCTCGGGGATTTCCGTCGAGTCCTTCGAGCAGGCAGTCCTGCGCGGGGATATCCGGAAGCTCACCACGATTCCGGGAATCGGGAAGAAGTCCGCTGAGCGGATCGTGCTGGAACTCAAGGAGAAAATCAAGAAACGAGGAATCAGGAGAGTCTCGGCGCTCGGCCTTGGCGTGCACGCATCTCTTGAGGAAGACCTGGTTTCGTCCCTGCTTAACCTGGGGTACAAGGAACGAGAAGCCGGCGCCGCAGCAGCCAAGGTGCTTTCAACGGCAGCGGCCGGCCTGACTCTCACAGACGCAGTGAAAGCCGCGCTGAAGGAGCTTGCAAAGTGAGGGGGAGCGCGCCGGGGACGGGGCGCAAGATAAGGACCGTCCCGTACGAATACGGTGACGTATTGCACCGCAATGCCTGCATTGCCGAAGCCACGATAGGAAGGTTTTAGCTCTCGGATAGTGCCTGCTCACGCGCCCTCCAGGGGCGCACCGTGAATAGCCATGGGTTTTAACCCATGGATTGGAGCGCAAAATTCTCCCAAAGGACCCTGAAGGGGGCGACCAATCATGGTCTCCCCGACATCAGAAAGCCTGTATGGAATTCTACACCCGCTTCGTCGAGCAAAGCTCGCAACTCGTCGGCGTATCTACGCAACGGAGCAATAGGGGTCTGCCCTCAAACAAATGGCGCAAGTGGCCCTGGCGCCACTTCCCGCTTGCCCGGCAGTGCCCGCGAACAGACCGCTAACAAGCCGGCAGTGGCAACCGAATATGTGAGCGTACTTGCGCCATAGAGTACTACGCTCTTCCCGGCGCGGATTCCTCCTTGCCGGCAAGGATCAATCTCACATGCTCCTCGGCCTGGTGGGAAACCCTGATCATTTCCTCTTCGATCCGGGTGCGGATACGCTCGTAGTCTTCGTTTTCCAGCCCTGCGGGGATCTTCTCCGGCTTTCCGAAGGCGAGCACAATGGTGCTGAAAGGAAGCGGCAAGATCATTTTGTCCCAGGAGTTGAACTGTATCTTCCGAGTTGCCCAGCTCACCAGAGGCACAACCGGTTGGCCCGTTTCGCGGCCCAGGACCACTATTCCCATCTTGACCTGTCGCGAAGGGCCTCTGGGCGCGTCCACAGCCAGTCCGCTGCAATAGTTGTTGGCCTTGATCATGTCGATCATCTCGCCAAGCGCCTCTTTGCCGCCGCGTGACGATGACCCTCTCGTGGTGTCGAACCCCCATCGCCTAAGACATCTATCTATGAGTTCGCCGTCCCATGAGCGGCTCACCATGATCACTCCGGGGTACTGACGGCAGTGATGGATGCAGAAGAGCATCGTTCCGTGAAAGCATGCGCAGACGAACGGGCCGGTCTTGCAGACGTCGCGTTCGTGCTCCTCGTTGAGGATGATCGTGCGTGAGGTCATGTCCACCAGCTTGAAGTAAGCGCTGACAAGCCGAGGCGCCAGGAACAGCGCGAGCCTGAACCACAGCCGTTTCCCTTTGTCTTTCTTTTCTTGCGTTTCCAATGGACTTTCTTCCGCTGTTTCGATTCCGGAATTCCGTAGGATGCGGTGACCAGCGGGAACCGTCCCGCGGAACGCGGGATCGAGGCCTTTTCTCGATCGACGCGGGCCCCTCCCCCGCAAGGACCTTCACCCCAGAAGCTCCAGTGCTTCCAGCGCGGCTTCGCGCACGTCCGGGTCCGGATTTTGGGCCGCTTCTCGAAGAGCGGGCACTGCCCGGGCATCGCCTATCTTTCCCAGGAGTTCCGCAGTATCGCCGCTAAGAGTCGCCTCGTCGCCGCGCAGTAACTCCACAAGCGCATCCACTATGGGATCGAGACTCCTGGGGTCCTTTTCCAGGGCCTGTTCCATGGCAACGAGCGCGCCTACACGCAGTGAGAATTCAGGCGCACGAAAAATCGGGAGTATTGCAGCAGGATCTCGTTTGCGGACCAAGAGTTCTCCCGCGGCCTCCGCACGACCGGACTTGATCATAGAACCCAGAATTTCGGTAAGCGAGTTTTCAGCGTCCGTGAGGAAACGGACGATCTTTTCCTGAGTTGCCTGCCCCACCAAGGTGGCGCCCTGGTTGATGATCACCGTCGGAGTTGATCTGACCTTGTATAGTTCGGCGAGATCCCCGTACTTCATCGCGTCCGCAACCAGAACCTTAATCAGCGGTTGGCGCACGGCCATTGCAAGCACGTCCCGGACCACCACGGGACAATGGGGACAGGCAGACGCGATCAGGAGCAGGATTTCCGAGGGCGCACTCAGTTGATCAAGGCTTCGGGCCGCCTCCGAGACTGGAGGAACGCCTGCCCCTCCGAGCCACATTATGGCATCGAGGAACGGGACCAGTTCCGGACCTTCAGGAGCGGCCAAGTAATGAATGTTGGACCTGTCGCCGTCGGAAAGCGTTACGCAGGGCTTGCCCGGAACGGGCGATTCGGCTCCGTCTTCCATCCGCACACGGCCGAAAGAAACCCCGGCTATCTGCCTGACCACGTTGAGAAGATTCGTCTCGAAAGAATCGTCACCGCCGAACCCACGGACCAGAAGCGTTACCGGCCGAACCAGCGCATTGCCGGTCTCCTGAACTTTCATCAATTCCTGATCGGACAGCACGGGGGGCTCCTTTCCCGCCGCGCAAGCCTCGCTTGGAGCGAACACCCGGTTCCGCCCCTGAAATCGGGCCGGCAGGCGATTGCAGGGTTTATTCCGTTACGTCACGGCTATGCAGCCTTCGGCAGCGGCGAACTATGTTGCCTGGGGCCGGATCAGCGCGAGCCGGGCACGAAAATTATCGTAGTATATCCCTGTTGGAGCTGAGTGTTCGGATCAGGGGCCCCGCGCAAAGGCGCAGGCATATAGCTCCACAAGTAGGACCCGAAACCCTGCAGTTGATTAACGGCCATGGGGATGAGTCCCTGGTTGCCCTGCTGCATCTCCTGCCGGCCTTGATTCGGAGCCGCCTCGAAAGTGGGTTGGCCGTAGTAATTGGTCGGCCCGGAGTATTGGTGGTCATAGATGGAGGTTTGCTGCGCAAAGGAGCAAGTAGCGAAAACCAGCGCCGGCACAAGGACGAAAATTGCCGTTCTCATGACCCTACCTCGCTAAAAGAGATAATTCGACTTTGTATTATTATCATGAATCCATGGGAAAATAAAGGCCTCGTTCAAGACGCTTGACAAGAATAGGCAAAATATGACATAATTTAGCACTCTTATATTTTGCGGAGGTTCCCCTGATGAGTAAAATGCCGGTGATTGTCCTTTGCTGTCTGCTAATTGTTGCTTTGGCAGCGCCTGTTTTCGCCAATGGTACAAAAGCCAAAACCGGGGCCCTGGCTGCCGTCCCGGGCAAGGTCTATCGGGGCACAGGTCGGTATCTTGCCGAGACGGAGTCTCATATGACCGAAATTCTCAGGAACACGTTCGGCCTGTTCAATCCCTGTCTCGACTTGGTTAAGGGCTGCACGAGTTTGGTCATGTACCCCATTGAGGCGCCCTTTGATTGGATGGCCAGGCGTTCCGCGCCGACCAAGGCGATCAAAGTGAAGGGTGCACAGGAGGTTCCTGTTCCCAAGAAGCCTGAAATACCGAAAAGGTGAGTTCCTTAGAATAAGGGGCGGCGGAAGAGGCGCCTGCTTTCCGAAGCAGACGCCTGTTTCTTGCCGAGTTGGAGGGTGTTGATGATGCGGAGGGTCGCGCCGGCCATTGTCCTGGCGTCGGTGTTGGGGTTTGTGGCAGCATGCGCGGCCTCGGAGCCGGAGTTCCGGCAGGCTCGGGTTCATCGCCATGGACTGACCATTTGTTCCCTTATTATTACTGAGTTGACCGACGGAAGAATCAGCGCGGAAAAGGCGCAGGAGATATCGGCGGCCATAGCTCTGGCGGGCAACAAGCATTTCGGCCGGGTCACCTGTGGGGACATGTGGCTTTACATGGCCATTGCATACATGGAGAGCGGCTTCAAGAACAACGTGGTCAATTACATGAATTGCAGGGGAATGTTCCAGGTGCACGCGCCCTCTTGGGCCTCGAAATTCGGCCTAAAGTATTCGGACTTGCTTGACCCTCGAATCAATGCCGATGCGGGCATACGTGTGTTCAAGCACTATCTCGAACTCTACGGAGACCTCGTTCCGGCGCTCAGCGCGTACAACAGCGACCATCCCGGAGCTGCCGTCGGATATGCCCGCGGTGTTCTCAGCACCCGCAACCGGATCAAGAAGCGATACACGGAACTCTACAAATCTTTTCAGCAACAGGACGCCATCGCGCTGGGTTCGCTTTGGCTGTAAGGGTTTGCCGGGGAGGCCCCTTCTTGCAAGAAGGGGCCTCCCCGGACCCCTCCACCAAGAACTC
>DYLG01000048.1 GCA_020722215.1 Desulfomonile tiedjei | reverse complement strand
TTAATACACAAACCGTTCGCAAAGAATACGCGAAATCAGACCCTTAGCCCATACGCGGACCGTGGTGGAAAACTCCGGTTTGGCTGTCGGAATTTCCAATAACAGGACCTTATGACATGTCATCCCGGCGCCGCTGATTGAAATTCGGCGACTCACAGCCGAGCGGGGATAACCTTGCGCGCCAAGGCACAGAGAGTCTGTTCTGCAAGATCAATCGCCTGGCGTTGAGTGCTTTCGCATCAGCGTCCGCCGAAGAATTCCCTCCCTTCTTCTCCGTGCACATCGTGCCGTTTTCAATGTGATCACTCGAATAGCCGACCGCTGATCGGCATCAACTGCTATCTCAGGCGATTGGACCCGCATGAAGAATGGGAAAGCCGTGGTGGGTGAATAGGCAGGAACCGGTGTCTTTGCGGGAGCCAAGGCGGAGGGGAGGACTGGGGCGGGCAAGGAGCGCTTATGCCTGCCATGACATAACAGATTGAAATTTTAGGTTCTTTTTGGTTGACAATTGTCGAAGACTGATCCATCATCAGTTGCCGCAATAGAAAACATAGGTATGGTGAATAGCTAGGAAAGATTTTCGTTGGCTGCGCTATGCAGAACGTCTCGCGATGAAGACTTTTCCAAGCAGGCGAGCAACAGTTCAGCCAATCGCTAATTCATTGAAGTGGACTTCTTTCTTGGATCTAAATGGCGGCCCGATCGGATCACCCACAGGCCGGTTCGGTGCCGGTATATTAATCGACTCAACTGATATGAGACATGGAGGTTGGCAATGGTTGTGACACGACGGCAATTCCTTGTGCTCACGGGCGGCGTTGGCGCCGGCCTTGCATTGTCGTCCCTGGGGCTCAACCTGGGGCCGGTGAAGGCTTTTGCCGATGAGCTGAAAGTGAACAAGCTCAAGAATGCCAAACCGAGCACCACGATCTGCCCTTATTGCGGGGTCGGGTGCGGACTCATCTGCTCCACCGACGTCAAGGGAGGACGAATCATCAACATTGAAGGCGATCCGGACCACCCGATAAACGAGGGAGCCCTGTGCGCTAAAGGGGCTGCGTTGTTTCAGACTTCCGCGAACAACCCCGAACGCCTGAAGAAGGTGCTGTACCGTGCACCCGGAAGCGACAAGTGGGAGGAGAAGTCCTGGGAATGGGCTCTTTCTGAGATAGCCAAGAGAGTCAAAGCGACCAGGGATCAGTATTTCGTCGAAAAGAACGACAAGGGTCAGGTCGTCAACCGGGTGGAAGCAATCGCTCATGTGGGGAGCGCGGCGATGGACAACGAGGAACTTTGGCCTCTTCAAGCCATGATGCGCGCCCTGGGACTCGTTTACGTAGAGCACCAGGCTCGGCTGTGCCACAGTTCCACTGTGCCCGCGCTTGCGGAGAGTTTCGGCCGGGGAGCCATGACCAACCACTGGATAGATTTGCGAAACAGCGACTGCATTCTCGTCATGGGCAGCAACGCTGCAGCAAACCACCCCATATCCATGAAATGGGTCATGAAGGCAAAGGAAAAGGGGGCCAAATTGATCTCCGTTGACCCCCGGTTCACACAAACCTCCGCGAGGGCTGACTACTATGCGCCGATGAGGTCCGGCACGGACATAGCGTTCCTCGGGGGGATGATCAAGTACATTATCGAGAAACGGAAGTATTTCAAGGATTACGTGGTCAACTATACGAATGCTTCTTTTATTGTGGGAGAGAAGTACGACTTCAATGACGGGCTGTTCTCAGGTTACAATAAGGAAAAGAGATCCTACGATAAATCTACTTGGGCATACAAGAAGGATGAGAAGGGAAACATCCTGAGAGATGAATCGCTCCGGAATCCGAGATGCGTGTTTCAACTGCTCCTCAAGCATTATTCCCGCTACACACCCGAGAAAGTGTCCGAGATAACCGGAACTCCCGTCCCTGACCTCCTCAAGGTCTACGAGATGTACTCGGAAACGGGGACCAAGGACAAGGCCGGGACAATCATGTACGCGATGGGATGGACACAACACACTGTGGGTGTTCAGAACATTCGCACCATGTCCATTATACAGCTCCTCCTCGGAAACATCGGGATTGCCGGCGGGGGGGTCAATGCCATGCGGGGAGAGTCCAATGTTCAGGGCTCTACGGACCACGCTCTGCTGTTTCACATTCTGCCGGGATATCTCAAAGTTCCCAACGCGACTCAACTGACGCTCAAGGACTACAACGAGCAATGTACACCGAAGAGCACCGATCCCCGATCAGTGAACTGGTGGTCCAATTATCCCAAGTACTCGGTGAGTTTCTTGAAAGCGATGTGGGGTGACAAGGCTTCGCCGGATAATGACTTCGCATACGGTTGGCTTCCCAAACTGGACCCCGGCCAGGATTGCTCGTGGCTCAACCTGTTTGAGGCCATGTATGACGGCAAGATCAAAGGCTTTTTTGCGTGGGGCCAGAATCCCGCATGCAGCGGAGCCAACGCCAACAAGGTGAGAAAAGCCTTGGCCAAGCTTGACTGGCTGGTCAACGTCAACATCTTCGATAACGAGTCCGGCTCCTTCTGGAAAGGGCCGGGCATGGACCCGAAGCAAATCAAGACGGAAGTTTTCATGTTGCCCTGCGCTTGTTCCGTGGAGAAAGAAGGCAGCATAACCAACAGCGGACGTTGGGCCCAGTGGCGTTACGCGGCTGCGCCCCCTCCGGGCGATGCCAAACCGGATGGCGATATTCTGTTCCAGCTCATGCGCAAGATTCAAGATCTCTACAAAGCAGGCGGTAAGTTCCCGGATCCAATAGTGAATCTGAAGTGGGATTATGCCGACGCCAAGGGACATTTTGACCCACACAAGGCAGCCAAGGAGATTAACGGGTATTTTCTTAAAGATGTCGAGGTACAGGGCAAGAAGTTCAAGAAAGGCGACCTGGTCCCCATGTTTCCGCTGCTTCAAGCCGACGGCAGCACCTCATGCGGCAACTGGCTCTATTGCCAGAGCTACAATGCGGACGGCAACAACATGGCTTGTAGAAAGAAAGATGACCCCACGGGTCTCGGGCTCTATCCGCAATGGTCCTGGTGCTGGCCTTTGAACAGAAGAATCCTGTACAACCGTGCGTCGGTGGACAAGAACGGCGCACCTCTTAACCCCAAACGACCTGTGCTTGCATGGTCGGAAGGCAAGTGGGTCGGAGATGTGCCTGACGGACCGGCTCCTCCGCTAAGTGACGAGAAGAACGGGAAGTATCCGTTCATCATGACCGCGGAGGGATTTGGACGTTTGTTCGGTCCGGGGCTCGGCGACGGACCTTTTCCGGAGCATTATGAGCCGTTGGAATGCCCTCTGCCGAAGAACCTGTTGTCGGGTCAGTACAATAACCCGGTCATCAAGATATTCCACGGCGAAATGGACAAGCACCTGTCGTGCGATCCGAAGTTCCCCTTTGTGGCTACCACATTCCGTCTGACGGAACACTGGCAAACCGGCATCATGACCAGATGGCAGCCCTGGCTGATTGAGGCCCAGCCGCAGATGTTCGTGGAACTTAGCGAGGAACTGGCCAAAATGCGAGGAATCTCAAACGGTGAGAAAGTCAAAGTCTCGTCGGCCCGCGGAGAGTTGGAGTGTGTCGCGGTGGTGACCAGGCGCTTCCGCCCGCTCAAGATGGGAGATCTCACGGTTCATCAGGTTGGAATGCCCTGGTGTTTCGGATGGATTGTGCCCAAGAACGGCGGCGACAGTTCGAACTTGCTGACTCCCAGCGTGGGAGACGCAAACACCATGATACCGGAATCCAAGGCGTTCATGGTGAACGTGACAAAGGCGTAGGAGGTGCAAGATGGCTTCAGGCTACTCAATACTCGTCGATACCTCCAAGTGTACGGCGTGCCGCGGATGTCAAATAGCCTGCAAACAGTGGAATCAGTTGCCGGGCGTGGAAACCAAGAACGTCGGCAGTTACGAAAACCCCCAAGATCTGTCGGTTGCTACTTACAAGATCGTCCGATATACGGAAGGCCGCAACGGCAACGGCAAGACCTATTGGAACTTCTTCTCGGAACAATGCCGTCACTGCCTATCTCCGGGGTGCATGGCAGTCGCTGAAAAAGAAGAGATCATACAGGACGAAAAGACCGGCGCGGTGATCTTTACTGCAAAGACCAAGGATTTGGACTTCAAGGCCACCTTGGAGGGATGTCCCTACAACATCCCAAGACAGGACCCCAAGACCAAAGTCATGGCCAAATGCACCATGTGTTTTGACAGGATTTCCAACGGGATGATCCCAGCGTGCGTGAAATCGTGTCCAACGGGCGCCATGACGTTTGGTGAAAGGGAGCGCCTTCTCCAAGCATGCAAGAAAAGAGTCGAGGAATTGAAGACGTCGTTCCCGAAAGCACAGGCCATCAACCCCGAGGATGTTCGAGTGATCTACATCGTCACTGACGACCCGCGGAATTATTGGAAATTCGCGGCGGGCAAATAGGGCCTCAGCCTTTCAAGAGACCGTCCCGTTTTCCCGAAACAAGGGGACGGTCTTCTTTGTCCGAATCCTGTCGGTATCATCAGGCAATTGGACGCGGGTGAGGGCGGGCAACACGCTTCGGGAACGCGATCGAAAGGGAATTCCCCAATGGTGCTGCAAGTCAGAACGAACGTGGTGTTGGTAGGCACAGACGGTCGTAATCTCCTGAACGCGGAAAGATTCCTGCTCTTCAAGTCCGTACGAGAAACGGGATCCATCAGCAAGGCTGCGAGGAAAATACAGAGACCCTTTCGGCGAGTTTGGAGCGAATTGAAAACCATGGAACACGACTGCGGATTCAACATTCTCATCAAAGGTCCAAAGGGCTCAAGGTTGACCGATGAGTGCGAAGGACTTCTCATGCGGTATGCTGAGCTGTCCAAGAACTGTGAGCGTTCCGCCAAGTACCAATTCCGAAAGCTCTTCGCAGAGTGATTCCGTAGCGTTTCGCCGAGGCTGTACGGGTGACGCACATGTGCGTCCCACGCGAAGTCATACTACACAGTCCTCAATGCGTGAAAATGAGATACCTCTGGACGATGAAATTCACAAAGAACATCGTGGATTCCACGATCAGCTTCGCAAGGATCACCGACATCCCGAATGACGACGCGAGCCATATGATTAAACAGTAAGACGCGCCGCCTGATATGACCACCAGGGAAACAAACTTGGGGAAGGCCTGAGCATGCCTTTGCCTCGAGTAGAAAACCGCGTTCTTCACCATAAGATAGTTCACCATCACGGACGCACATCTACCGACAATCTGACTGACAAGGACGGTCTGGCCGAGAAGAGCAAACGCCATCCCGAAAAGGATGTAATCAACAATTGCCGAGCACAGTGAAGCGATGGCAAACCTGAACAGGGTGAAGTAGATCTTCATCGAATCGAGAACAGGATGAAAATGCGACGTCACATTTTCGTCCAGGTATACCGTTTCTATGCGCTCCTCCACGATGGGATCTCCGTTTCGGACCGCGCCGACCAGCATCTCAAGCTCAAATTCATAGCCGCTCCCTTTCATGGCAGGCAATGACGGAATCATGCGCGCCGGAATTCCTCGAAGGCCGGTTTGCGTATCGGAAATCCACTTTCCGTGGAGCGCCCTGAATAGATATCTGGTCAAAATGTTTCCGAAAACCGAGCGCCATGGTACGTACCCTGCAAAATCCCTCACTCCCAGAACCAGACTGTCGGGATGTTCCTCCAGCACATCCGCTACCTTGACAATGTCTTTGACGAGATGCTGTCCGTCTGCGTCGGCGGTCACCACTCCGGTGAGATTCGCGCAATTCCGGTGAGCGTATTCAAGCCCCGTTTTCAGGGCAGCTCCCTTTCCCCGGTTCACGCCATGCCGCAGGACGACCACGTTATTCACCGCTTCCAAACTTGAAAACACGCCCGCCCTTTGGGAGTTGCTGCCGTCATCCACGACTATGACCGTTCTGAAGTCCCTCGTTGCCAGGTCCGCAACCAGGTCCACGAGAACGTCGGGCGGATTGTAAGCGGGTATCACAACGGCAACATTCATTTGTCGCCCCTTACCACCTTGAGCAACAAAGTTCCACCGGCTTTGTCTACGATCTCGAGGTCCCCCCTTTCGATCTTCTTCATTATGTATTGGTAAACTGGGCCGCCGGGCTCTCTCGGACCCGAATATAGCAAGAAATCCGGGGCCTTTTTCCTGATCCCGGATCTCAGCCGGGCGAGATCGCCAAAATACTGGTACTCGTACATGTCTTTGAGAATAGGCAAATGCGCCATAATCTGGTAGTTGGTCAGGACCTTCCCATACAGCCGTTTCGTTTCATAATTGCGATACAGGAGTCGGTTGATGCGATCAGCCCTGTTCTGGAGCCTCTCGAAATGGAGCTTGTGGAGCAACCCGGCCGGCAGCAACCAGGATGCGAGGCCCGCCAAAAGCAGCGCGATAACCATCGCATGCCCAAGCTTGATCTGCATTATCCACCCGAACAAGTGCGAGGGTCTTGCAATACCCCGCCTGATGATGAGATGCTCCAATGAAAGGCCGAAGGTGATGCCCAGAAAAGGCAGTACGAACGCCAAGTTTCGCCCATCGTAACTGAAGCCCAGAGCCCATATGAGAAAATATGGTATTATCACGACCAACACGAGCCCGCGCGTCTTCTTGCATATCAACCCGGCGAGGGTCGTTGCCGGGAAAAAAACGAGAAACGGGATCATCCCCATGTGGTTGATCAGCATGGACATGCCGTGAACAAATCGTTCCGCCAAGGTTCTACCGCCGTGAATACCGACCAGAAGATACTCGATATTTCCTCGTTCATGTCCCTGAAATAACAAGATGAACTTGTAAACATACCAGGGCACGGCAACTGCAATTGCCGTGAGAGCACACAAGCAAAATGCACGAACCCGGTCACCCGTTGTCATTGTGGGGTTGTCTTTCCATGCCACCAGATAGGCCATAACAGGAAAAGCAACCACAAGATATAGCCCTGCCTGTTTGGTAATGGCTCCTGCCGCGCATAACAGGCCGCACAACACGATGGATATTCGTTTTGTTTCACCCGTTTCATCAGTTCCTGGGGGCAAGATCGCGTACAGCGCGGCGACCCCGAAAAATGCCACCGGCACATCAGCGTAGCCCGAGGTGACGAAACAGCCGAGAAACGCGAACAACAGATACGCAGTTGCCGCTGCCGCCAGGAAGAAGCCTCGATCCCGCTTTCGCATGCCAAGATCCAGCATGAGCAGGACAATAGCCGGGGCAAATAACAAGGCGACGGCCTTGGGAAAGAACTGAAGCTCCGAGCCCGAGAGGAACACATAGCTCAGGGACCAGTTCGCGGGCAGCAACTGGGGGTAGTAACCCCAGGTGTGGTACGGCATGCGGTTCTGAGACCACTCCACTGCCCAGGGATTCCACGATACCACTGCGTCCCAATGCTCAAATGTGGAGCCGATCTTCCCCGCGGCTGCCGCCAGACAACCGACAATTGCAATGCCGGCGGCAGCAAAGGTTACAACGGAATGTATCCGGCTTTCCGCGTCCTCTTGGCGAAGGTCTCCTAGAAAAGCGCCCATCCGGATCGCGTCGTGAGAGAAGATCACGGAAATCGGCGCAGAGAGCCATCGCCTCGAAACATACAGGAGTAGAAGCAACTCGACCAAGAAGATTCCGTAGACAACGGAGGATTTATAAATACCCAGCAAGACGAGAAGCGTCACGATATGATAATTGAAGATCATACTGAGACCGAAGGACAACACAACCGTCCTGAGCAGCCCGTCGTTGAGCCCGAGAAGCAGCACAATCACCAGGCCGGGCAGAAAAGCGATCTGAACGAGGGATAAGATGCCCTTGAGAAAAACCGTGTGGTCCCGGACGGTTAGCCAAAGGATGTTGCCGCTGGGAGCTTTGCCCGAAGTCTCCATCCAACCTGCTGCATTGACGAGTATGATCCCTGCATTCGAGGCTTTCCCGGCGGGCAAGGCATCGGCTTGATCCGCTGCGAAGCTGCCTGCGCCGGCCGACGAAACCGCCCCTACGCAAAGCACAATGAGCGCGCTAAGCATACAAGTACGGATGGCGGTCGCTGTGTAGCCCCTCATCGTTTCTCCAGCGAATCAACATCGTGGCGTTTGCTGAGCAATAGCCTTTCCGATTTCTCCCTCCCGCACGGAAGATCTGACGTGGCGGGGAAGATAATGTAAAACTCCAGGGCTGTCAAATCCTTGCCGGAGCACTTGATCGCGGTGCTGATACCCTGATTGTCTTCCATTTGCCCTTGGCAATCAATCGGTCGATGGCCGGATCGCGCGTGAGATACCAGACAAGTATGCGAAATCCTTGATCCGTGGGAATGGAGACAAGCAGCGAATCATCGGGAACCTCTCCAGGCGAGAATACCACGAATTGCCGCCACATTCGCCACACCTGCTCCTTGGTCAAGGGCCGGGAAATGTGGGCTTTGTTGTTTCCCGGTCCACTCCGTGAATCACGAAGGTCACTCTTCTCTTGCGCAGGTACGCCAGAGTAGCACGTCGTTGGTGACCAGGGTGGTCGCTCACCACGGGCCCCTCCCGCCCGACCCATCTGTCGTTCAGGCCAAGGAGATCAATTGTGGGCAGTCCGGAAAAATACTCTATTGCGCCCGCGCCTGCTGTTGCGATCACAACATGGCCCTGACCGCGAAACCACTTTCCCAGGGCTTTTCCCATGTCTATCCAGTGCTCCCGTGTCAAGTGCTCCGCAAGAGCCTTGATGCTTTCCAGGGCTAGGTTGCTGTCCCACCTGAACGTAAGAGCATGATGGATCGAACCACACAAGATCAACAACACCAACGCCGCCCGGATGGCCCTGCTGCTGATCCGGACCATCAGCCACGCAATCATTATGGCAAGCATCGGCATGATGGGCACGAACAATCGGAATTCCATGAAGCAACCGCCAACACGGATCACGTACACCGTCCACAAGACGACTGCGGCCAGAAGAATCTGCAGTGCCCAATTCCTCGCGGTCAGAATTTCCCTGAGATAAATCACAAGGAGAAAAACCAGCGGCAGCAACCAATAGGACCAATAGGACCAATAGAACTTCAGTACAAAGGCGGCTCCTCTCAGCGAAGATGTGCCTGAAGCTACTCTCGCACAGTATGTGTTCGGGAATATGTCGCCGTAGTAATACAACTTCCAGACAAGCCATGGAACCGCCATCGCGGCAGCGGGAACGATCAAGGCAGCAAGTCTCGCGGACTTGGCGCCCAACCCGAGATCTTCTCTGATGATGTGAATCACGGCCGCTGTGCATGCTATGGCCAGAAATACCGCGGAATCCATCCGTGTAAGGAATGCCGCGGCCATGAGCACTGAAAGCAGGATGATTTCCGGCAACCGCGACTGTGACTGCCTGATTATCGAGAGAACGACACAGAATGCAGCGAGCACGAGACACGCGTGCATCTGGGTCTCCAGTCCCCCCGTCGCGAACGAGCTGTAGGTGTAGTTTGTCCCGAGAATGACAACGGCAAGCAATGCCGCGGCATGCGAATCCGTGCCTACGAAGGCGGTTCGGTACGTCAACGGCAGAGACGCGATGAAGAACAACAGGCCAAGCGCCCAGGAAAAAGGGACCGGATCTATCCCGAAGCGGTGAGGAATAACCATGAGCAGGGTCCAGAGAAAATTCGTGTATTCCTCTACCCGCTCCCCCGAGTTGTATACCAAGCCATTCCCTTCGGCCAGGTTCAACGCATATCTGAAAGATATGAATGCATCATCCAGAACGAATCGGTTGAGCCACGCAACGAACACCAAGCCGGTAACAACTGCGAAAAGCACCCACCGATGCCTCTCTTCGAGAATGCCTGGCCGGGCGAGGAGCTTTTCCGGAACGGTCGCCCCCGAGGACTTCCCGGACCGAACGGCTCCCTGTGGTTGCCCTTCCGGCGGACTGTTTCGGCAGACGGAGGGCTGCTCACCCGAAGAAGGAGTCATCTTCTCTTGGTCCGTTTCTGAAGTTCCTGTTGCACATATCCCCGGAGATCGTCTCCCTTGACTATTCGTATTGACCAGAGAGCATTGCCTCTTTCCAGAGATGCCTTCCATTGGCACTCCTTGAGAACCTTGGGCTTGTCCGGCGACGACATCTCGTCAAGGAGCTGAGCGATCCCCTCTACCACCCAGGCACTGCCTTCCTTGGACTTCTTCGTGATTCGAATGGGCATGATTGACCTCCCGAAAATCTGCGATTGATGCCCCTGTGATGCGCAAGGGATTCAGAGATTTCGGAAACTCGGATCAGACCATATGCCTGCTCGGCGGTCATTCCACGGGCACACTATAACACGTGGCTTGGCCGGAAAAAAGTCCGGTTCGGAATCGCCCTCAGCGCAAGAGCCGGTTTGGAGAGGGTCTTGGAAGGGGGGGGGGAAATTCTAGGGTGCGGCTCTTGACAAGCAGAGAAGAAATTGTTATTAATAATAATAACTATTCTCACACTAGGAACGGCTGTGATCAATAAGAATCCAATGAGAGTGACCCACCAGCGTCGCGTCATTCTTGAGGAGTTGCGCAAGGTTACATCCCACCCCACAGCCGTGGAGATTTACCAGATGGTGCGAAAGCGCATCCCCAGGATCAGCCTTGGCACCGTTTATCGCAATCTTGTCATTTTGGCGGATTCCGGTATGATCCAGCAGTTGCACATTGCAGGCACCGAGAAACGATTCGACGGCGTCCGGGAAAACCACTATCACGTGCGGTGCGTGAAGTGCGGTAGGGTGGACGACGTTCCCATGGAACCCATGTCCATTATCGAGGCGTCCGTAACCCCGCTTGTCGATTATGAAATACTGTCTCACCGGCTTGAACTGATCGGATTGTGTCCCACTTGTCGACGGGGACACGGCCGCAACCAAACGATTGTCACACCACAACCAAAGGAGGGAGAATAAGCAAAATGGCAGAATTGAAGGGATCCAGGACGGAAAAGAACTTGCTGGCATCTTTTGCCGGCGAATCTCAGGCCCGCAACAGGTACACCTACTTTTCTTCCCAGGCCAGAAAAGAAGGCTATGTGCAGATCGCCCAGATCTTCGAGGAAACGGCCAATCAGGAGAAGGAACACGCCAAGCGTTTCTTTGAGCAACTCAAAGGCGGCGACCTGGAGATCGCGGCCGCCTTTCCCGCCGGCGTGATCGGAACGACGCTGGAGAATCTCAAAGCCTCAGCGGCCGGCGAGCACTATGAATGGTCGGATATGTATCCGGGCTTTGCCAAGATCGCCAGAGAGGAAGGCTTTGAAGCCGCAGCCAAGATCTGGGACGCGGTGAGCGTAGCGGAAAAACAGCACGAAAAGCGGTACAAGGACCTTATGGCCAATGTCGAGACCGGAAGAGTCTTCAAGAGGGAGAAGCCCGTTGTGTGGCGTTGCATCAACTGCGGTTACCTGCACGAAGGGGCCGAAGCCCCCGACCAGTGCCCGGCTTGCGCCCATCCAAGAGCCTATTACGAACTGCTGGGAGAAAACTGGTAATTATCGCATTGTCCGACCTTGCGCCGGATCGGCGCCAACTGTAACCTAATATCACACTCGAAAGGAGATGGGAAAAAATGACCGAAAAACTCCAAGTTTACAAGTGCGAAGTCTGCGGAAACATCGTCGAGATGCTTCATGAGGGCGCGGGCGAACTCGTCTGTTGCGGGCAGCCCATGAAGCATATCATCGCAGGCACTGTTGACGCGGCCAAAGAGAAACACGTCCCGGTCAAGGAGAAAGTGGCGGGCGGCTTCAAGGTTAAGGTGGGCGCGGTAGCTCATCCCATGGAAGAGAAGCACTATATTGAATGGATCGAAGTGATCGCGGGCGGAAAGGTTTACCTGCATTTTCTCAAACCCGGTGACGCGCCGGAGGCAGTGTTCCCTATAGAAGGCGAGTTTACTGTCCGGGAATACTGCAATCTTCATGGGCTCTGGAAGTCTTGATCCCAACGAATTCCCGGGCTGTTTCGCTGTGGGGAGCGGGGTTCAAGCCCCTCCCCACGCCATCGGAAAGGATGTTCCGGCGACTTGGCGAACGCCTTCCCGGGACGGGGTGCAAGAAATCGAGGTGGAAGTAGATGGCTCAACTCAATGAGATGTGGCAGTGTCAGACCGTGAATTGCGGATACGTATATGATCCCGATCGAGGAGACAGAAAAGGCAAGATCCCCAAGGGAACGGCTTTCGCGGACCTGCCCGAAGACTGGAAGTGCCCCATTTGCGGAGCAACGAAAAAGATGTTCCGTCAACTGGGGGGAGGGGGAACCTTTGAAAAATAGCTCGTGTCCAGGTAGATCGTTTGCTGAATACTTCTGCGTTTGCCGATAGGCGAAATCCGCCTTCTCCCTGTCCCGCGGGGAGAGGGTCGGGGTGAGGGAGTTTCCGAATCGCTCCACCGGTGAATCCCCGATTGCGCAGACCAGGAGGGTTTGTCCTTGGTAAATGTGGCGTATTAGCCGCTGAAAGGTGTAGAATGGGAAGAATTATCCTGTCAGCGATTGCGGCCGCATTGTGTGTGGTCGTCTCACACATCCCGATTTCATCGGCCGCTTCTCCGGAGGTGAATGCCGAGATCTTGGCCACATTGCAGTTTCCTGTGCCCGAAAGCGCCAAGGCCTCGGAATATCTCGGCCTTTCAGGGAGTGAGCCTTTCAAACTGAACGATATCAAGGGGGACATTATCATCGTAGAAATATTCAGCATGTACTGTCCCTATTGTCAGGCCGAAGCTCCGAATATCAACAAGCTGTTCGCCTTGATTGAGCAGCATCCGTCGATGAAGACCAAGGCGAAACTTCTCGGTGTGGGGTCCGGCAATACGGCTTATGAAGTGGAGGTGTTCCGCAAGAAGTTCGGTATCCCTTTCCCCTTGATTCCCGACGAGAAGTTCAGCATCGACCGGTGTTCGGAGCGGAGATTCATGACCCCGACGTTCATTGTTCTCCGCCGGGATCAGAAGAAGCTTAAGGTGCTGAAGGTCCACGAGGGCAAGATAGAAAGGGTTGACGAGTTTCTCGAGTCTATCGCGAAGTTGTGAGTCACAACTGAGGAGGTTCCCATGCGTCCTGTCGGTCAATACAGCGTCGCCCGAATGCTGGCCGTGCTCATGGTCCTTTCATTGTTGTGCTTTCCGGCTTTCTTGTACGCACAGCAGCGTTCCGGAGCAATCTATGATCCCGGGAAGCTCAAACCCGTTGATAGCGAAACCAAGCTGAAGGTCGGGGACAACGCGCCCGATTTCACCTTGCCGTCCATTTCCGGTGACAAGGTGTCGCTCAGCCAATACCTGGGCAAGAAGAACGTGCTGTTGTCATTTGTCCCCGCCGCATGGACGCCCGTGTGCTCTCAGCAATGGCCGGGATACAATATCGTGAGAGACCTCTTTGACAAACATGATGCCATAGTGTTGGGGATAACCGTGGACAATACTCCCACGCTCCATGCCTGGACCCAAGAGATGGGCACGGTCTGGTTCCCGGTGCTTTCCGACTTCTGGCCGCACGGCAAAGTGGCAGGCCTTTACGGTGTGCTGCGGTCGGACGGGACGTCCGAGCGGGCGCTTTTTCTCATCGACAAGAAAGGTGTCATCCGGTTCATCGACGTGCACGATATCAACGAAATGCCGCGTCTGGAGAAACTGGATGCGGAACTGCGGAAACTGGGGAAATAGTCGGTCCTCGATCTTTTCGTTGATCATTGATGGGGTGGTTCAGGGAAATGTGCTCAAGGATCTTGTCCTACCGTTTCCTTCTGGTTTGCCGGCTCCTCTGGGCGGCGCCGCTGCTCGCGACCGGCGCTTATGCCGAGCAACCGCCGGTGAGTGATTTGACTCAAGACTGTATTGCCTGTCACGAGTCCATTCATCCCGGTATAGTCGCAGACTGGAAACGAAGCCGACATGCCCGGACTACTCCGGCCCAAGCCCTTAAGAAACCTGAGCTTCAGAGGCGCGTATCGGCAAAGAAGATTCCGGGGAATCTTGCCGATGTGGTTGTCGGTTGCGCCGAGTGTCACGCAATGAACGCAGACGCTCACAAGGACACCTTTTCCCACAATGACCTGAGGGTTCATGTGATGGTCTCGCCACGGGACTGTGCTACTTGCCACCCCGCGGAAACTGATGAGTTCGCAATGAACCTGATGGCCTGGGCGCGAGTGAACCTTGCGAACAACAAGATTTACGCGGACTTCATGAGAGCGGTCAACAGCCCTCAAGCCTTTGACAACATGAAGATCAGACCCCGCGAGCCGGACGAGATGACCGGCGCCGACTCATGCTTTCATTGCCACGGCACAGCGGTTGAAGTGAAGGGATTCGAGAAAAGGGATACCGATCACGGAGAGATGGAATTTCCTGTGCTTTCGGGTTGGCCCAACCAGGGAGTGGGAAGATTCAACCCCGACGGCAGCAAAGGATCATGCAGTGCTTGCCACAGCAGACACCAGTTTTCCATAGAGGCGGCCCGCAAACCGTACACATGCTCCCAATGCCACAAAGGGCCGGACGTTCCCGCTTACAAGGCTTATGAGGTGAGCAAGCACGGCAATCTCTTTTCCGCGCTGCACGGTCAATGGAAATTCTACAACGTGCCGTGGACCGTGGGAGAGGATTTTGCTGCTCCCACCTGCGCGGTATGTCATGCCAGTCTTCTGGTGAACAAGGATCAGGAAGTCATAGCGAAGAGAACGCACCGGATGAACGATCGGCTCCCTTGGAGGATTCTCGGGCTGATTTACGCGCATCCTCACCCCCGATCCCCGGACACCTCCGTCATCAAGAACCGGGACGGTCAGCAGTTGCCCACAGCTCTGTCAGGAGAACAAGCTTCCGAGTACCTCATCGACTCGGATGAAATGGCCAAGAGGCGCGCTGCCATGCAGGGCATCTGCCGCTCGTGCCACAGTGCCGACTGGGTTAACGGGCACTGGGTCCGCCTTGAGAATACCATCAGGACCAGCAACGAGATGACCCGAACCGCCACCGAAATCCTCCTGAAGGCCTGGAAGGAAAAGGTGGCCGACCAAGACAGCGTCTTCGACGAAGCCATAGAAAAGCAGTGGGTTGAACAGTGGCTTTTTTACGGCAATTCAGTAAGATTCGCCTCGGCCATGATGGGCGCGGACTACGGCGTATTCGCTAACGGCAGGTGGTATGCGTCCAAGAACTTGCAGGAGATGCTGGATCGACTGAGATTTCTCCTTGGGACCAAGAACTGATGTTCATACTCGATGCTAAGAAAAATGACCCGTTTGTTGGCAGGGGCGGGTTTCAAACCCGCCCGCGAAAAACCTATTTTCGGAACTTTGCATAACAACCCCTGGCAAGGAGGAAAAGAAATGGAAAAACTTACCTGGAAATGCGGCAAGTGCGGCAACACCATCGAATTGGAAGCGGGCGTGGCGCCACCTGAATCCTGCCCGTCGTGCAAACAGAAGTGTGATTTTCTCAATGTGACATGCTACGTGCCCGAGTGCGGTATCCAAGGCCAGGATCCGCGGCTTGGATAACGACGAGGGCATTCGGAAAGCCCCAAGAGGAGCCGACCATGAAGAAGGTCGTTCTATTTGCCTTCAACGGCGAATTGATGTGCTTCATCCACGTGCTGCTCAATGCCCTTGAGTTCAAGGTCCGAGGGTATGACGCCAGAATCGTAGTGGAGGGAGCAGCCACGAAAATTTTGCCCGAACTTGCAATGGAAAGCAATCCCATGCACGCCCTGTATCTCAAGACCAAGGAACAGGGCCTCATCGACGCGGTCTGCCGAGCATGTTCGGCAAAGATGGGCGTGCTTCGGGCGGTCGAGGCAGAGGGTCTTCCCATTGCCGACGAGATGTCCGGGCATCCGGCCATGGCCCGATACGTGGACGACGGATATGAGGTGATAACGTTCTGAAACCGGCTGAAGACTCGGTCTCGGAGAACGAAGAACACTGAGTAGAGCAATTCAATGAAGGTTCTAGGAATTTACGGTAGCCCCCGAAAGGGCGGAAACAGTGACATGTTGCTGGACGAGGCCCTGAGAGGCGCCAAGGAGGCCGGAGCGGATGTGACCGCAATAAGATGCGCGGACCTCAGTATGAGCGGATGCCTCGAATGCGGCGGCTGCGACGAGACCGGCCGGTGTGTAGTGGACGACGACATGCAATCGGTTTATCCCCAACTGGCTGGGGCCGACGTCATTATCGTGGCCTCTCCCATGTTCTTTTACGGAATAACATCTCACGCAAAGGCTCTTATGGACCGATGTCAGGCTATGTGGAACAGACGGATGCTCAACAAGAGTCGGGAGCAGAGAAAAACCTACGACAGCGGCCGCGGTTACCTCATAGCCGTTGGAGCGACAAAGGGAAAGAATCTATTCGACGGGTCCGAGCTGACGGCCAAGTACTTCTTCGATGCCCTGGACATGAGCTACGGAGGAGGGGTGTTCGTCAGGGCTGTGGAAGGAAAGGGCGATATTTCCAATCATCCCGATGCCCTTCGGGAAGCCTATGAATTGGGCCGGAACGCAGTGGCCCATAAACATCGACCGGATGATTGAGCCCCGGCAAGGCCCAATGCCTTTTCACTTTGAAATCAAGGAGGTATGACTAATGCCAAAGGCGCTCATAGTTTACGCCACCCGAACCGGCCAAACTCAGAACATAGCGGAACTGATTGCAGAAGGAATCCGCTTCGCCGGCGCGGAGGCGAAAGCCATCAATGTCAACCAGGTAAAGAAACAAGAGGATTTGGAAGGGTACGACGCGTACGTTTTCGGTTCGGCAACGTACCACGGGGAGATGCTCCAAGGGATGAAGCAGATGCTCTTTCTCGCGGAGAAGCTTGGCCTTAAGGGCAAGCCTGGCGGAGCATTCGGAGCATTCGGATGGAGCGGCGAGGCGCCCGACCGGATCTACGACACCATGAAGAACATCTTTGAGATGGACTTGGTTCCGTCAGCGTTGAGGCTCAAGTCTGCTTCGTTGCAGGGCGGCATGCAAATGGCGCAGGACTACGGAAGGCAGATCGGGAAAAAGCTGATGGGCGAATAGACCCTTGAGGAGATGCGCCGGTGCGCTTTCGGGCGATGGGGCTGTGTAGTGAACCCCCATGGCGGGTAATAGTTCAGCGCGACGTGGCAAGTTGCGCAAAACACGACCCCCACTGATCCTTTTGGTCGGGGGTCGGCCCTCTGGCGCCGAAGGTGGCAGAGGGCCGACATATTGAGAGTTCTTGGTCGAGGGGGCCTCCCCGGTGAACTCTTGCCATAGCAGATTCGATGCCCTGTCGGAGTTGGATCCGAGGGACAATATTCAAGTTGAAAGGATGATTATCATGACGAAGTATGTATGCGGTATTTGCGGATATGTTTACGATCCGGCTCTGGGAGACCCGGACAATGGTGTGGACCCGGGAACTCCTTTTGACAAGGTACCTGCTGACTGGGTATGCCCCATTTGCGGAGCCGACAAGGACAGCTTTTCCCCGGAATAGGGGCCACGGAGGTCAACAATGCGAACTATTGTAAAAGTCAAGGAAGGCATTCACTGGGTCGGCGCGGTGGACTGGCACGTAAGGGACTTCCACGGCTACTCCACCAACAGAGGTTCCACGTACAATGCTTTCCTTGTGCTCGACGACAAGATAACGCTTTTTGACACGGTCAAGGACGGTTTCAAGAGCGATCTTCTTCACAACATATACAAGATCGTGGATCCCTCAAAGATCGATTATCTGGTGGTCAATCATGTGGAGCCCGACCATTCCGGCTCCCTTGCCGAACTTGTGGACTTCATAAAGCCCGAGAAGATCTTCTGTTCCCCCATGGGCAAGAAGGCCCTGGTTGACCACTACCACAAGAAAGACTGGCCCTATGAAGTCGTGGAAACCGGCCGGGAGATCAGCCTTGGCAAGAGGACGGTGCGGTTCATCGAGACACGGATGGTCCACTGGCCCGACAGCATGTTCTCATATATCAAGGAGGACGCAGTCCTGATTTCCAGCGACGCTTTCGGGCAACATTGGGCAACCTCCGAGCGCTTCAACGACGAGGTGGATTCCGGCGAGCTTATGCGGCACGCGACCAAGTACTTCGCCAACATTCTGCTCCCCTATGCGCCGCTCATTAGCAAGCTGATCGCTAGCGTCAAGGAAATGGATCTGAAGATCGACGCGATCTGCTGTGATCACGGTCTGATCTGGCGAGACAACCCGATGCAGATAGTGGAGGCATACGATGGATGGGCCAGGCAGGCAGCGAAGCGGAAAGCCCTAGTCATCTACGACACCATGTGGCACAGCACAGAGACCATGGCAAAGGCCATTGGGGACGGCCTGGCAGAAAACGGAATCAGCACCCAATTGATGGACCTCTCCGTCACGCATCGCAGCGACGTGATGACCGAGGTGCTCGATGCCAAGGCGCTGGTTTTCGGTTCTTCCACTTTGAACAACGGCATGCTTCCACGCATGGCGGACATGCTGTGTTACCTTAGGGGGCTGCGTCCAGCGGGCAAGATCGGGGCCGCGTTCGGCTCCTATGGATGGAGCGTCGAAGCAGTCAAGCAGATCAGCCAACAGCTTGAGGACATGAAGATC
>DYLG01000047.1 GCA_020722215.1 Desulfomonile tiedjei | reverse complement strand
CAAGGTCGGCTTTTCCACCTTAACCTCCTGTCCAGTTTATGGGGTCCATTATACCGATCCCCTGTAAGAAGGCAGAGGTGTACATAGCGGGGCCAGTCATTGAGCTATTTTGAAGAGGATCAGGGATGGGGGGGGCGTGGTCAAGGCCAGAAAGCCAGCGCAATGCTCGTCGGGGCGGCGCTCTCTTTCCGACATCAAAGAGGACGGTCTCTCACGAGATCGTTTAAGCAGCAGTGTAACCGTTTGTATGGCTGTTTCAGAGGACTCCCCCGGAAGACCGCCGACAATTCTTTGAGTGCTGAGACATAGCCCAGTAATTCACGGCAACCCAATTGCCATTCCGACGAGCAGTGGTACCTGTTGGGATGGATCTCTACGGGTGGAACTCGGGGAAGATCCGGAGCAAAGGCTCTCGCATCTACTCTGAATGTTGAGGCCCGCCGGGGTTACCTGTGGATGGAAGCCTTTACCAGATCTATAGCATTGATTCATAGCTTCTATCCTTCCTGGTCAGGATGGTCGATGGCGCCAACACAACGGGTGCCAAGAGAAAATCATGATGACCTTTCAGGCACGTGCTTAGGCGGGCGTCAAGCCTTAGACAGGTTGCCGTGCAGGGATAAAGGCTGGCAAAGCTTATATGAAGACGTAGGCGGGCTAGCCACTGAGTTCCGACAGGCCATTTCCGCTGTCTCTTTCATCTGATGCCGTGTCATTTTGGCCTAAGAAGGCTCCGCCAGTGATGCAAGCTTGGGTTGCTGCAAAGTCAAGCAATGAATCCCTCCGCCTAGCTCTGCAATTGCGTTGATTCCCAGGGCGACGATTTCAACATCGGGGAATACTCGTTGCATCACCGCCCTGGCTTCCTGATCGCGCACGGGATCACCGAACAACGGCATGATCATAGCCCCATTGGCCATGTAGCAGTTGACGTAGGTCGCTGCGAAATCGTCGCTTGCATCCTGAAGGTATTTCCAACGAGGGGGGAGAATCTTGGCTATTTGAAGAGCATTCCCTAGCGCATCACTGGCAAGCTGAAGCGCTCGCAGGTTCTCCTGCATAATCCCATATTCCGGGTCCGCCGGATCATCCGGGATCTGGACGACAACCACCCCTAGTCTTGCGAAGAAGCAGATCCCGTCAACGTGGCCGTCCGTGATGAAGTCATGGGTTGTGCCCGGCAGCCAGATCACCTTTTGGACGGCGAGCAAATTACGGAAGATGCTTTCAGCCTCGATCATGCTGAGACCCGGATTCCGGTTTTCATTGAGCAGGCAGGATTCCGTCGTGATCAGGGTTCCGACGCCATCTACGTGAAAGGCGCCTCCCTCGCATACCAAGGGGGACTGCACAGAAGGCATTCCCAGAATTCCCGCAAGAAGTTTGGCCACCAGAATGTCCTGCTCATGAGGGAACTTCTTTCCCCAGCCATTGAAGTTCCAGTCTATTGCCGAGAGCCTCCCTTGATAATCAAGAGCGAACGTGGGGCCGGTGTCCCTAATCCATATGTCGTCAAGCTCAATCTCGACGAGCTTGATTGACGGCCCGCACAGTTCTTTCGCTTCAATGAGGTCTTCAGGACGCACCAGCATGGTCACCGGCTCAAAACATGCGATGGCTTTAGCCACTCTGGCCTGCTCACGTCGGACGCGAGAAACCGAGTCGCTTCGGCTACGGCCTCGTGATGGCAAGAAGGCCATCCAGCATCTCTCGTGTGGATGCCATTCCGGCGGCATTTTGAGTCGGCGCTCGCTGAAGCATAAAGAGAATTGGTCCATGGCCTTGTGACGGATATTTGGGGCGAGAGAAGCAGGAGCTGTACGGGGGGACTGGATTTCCACCGCCACCCCCTAAAAAGAAGACCCGGGTCTAAGCCGTGTCCAGATTCGCGAATCTACTTTAGAGTTTAAAGCTAAGTTGGCGTCCCCAAGGGGATTCGAACCCCTGTCGCCGGCGTGAAAGGCCGGTGTCCTAGGCCTGGCTGGACGATGGGGACGCTGAAGCATGCAGTCCGCTCGATTTCTGCGGAGCGCAAAAAGTTTGTCTGCGCTGCGGGGTATCCGGCAGAATTCCGGGACACGTGGTGGGCCGTGCTGGGATCGAACCAGCGACTCTCTGCTTAAAAGGCAGATACTCTACCCCTGAGTTAACGGCCCTGCGCTTTGAGACTCCCGGGCCGTCATGAAGTTCCCGTGTGACCCGGGCAGTTATCCTCCTTTGGTAAGAGTCAGCCGGGGAGACCCCTTCTCGCAAGAATTCCCCGGGACTGTGCGTAATCGGTGATCGGCCTCTTGTCAATAGTCAAATTTCGCAATCACTCACATGGCAGGCTGATTGGCCCGCACATGCAATCTTGTAATATAAGCACAATGAAGATGCCCGTGTCAAGCCCCACTTCAGTCCCGCGATCAGGCCGCTCAGCGGACCGGTTCAGCGCCGAAGCCGAAAAGGCCGTCGGAAACCATGACTGCGGGACTCCCTCGCCACGGCTGGTTCGTTGCCCACTCCTTCGCGTGCTCTGAAATCTTCACCAGATGGTTCAGACTGCCTTGCCGCCAGAGTTCTTCGAGAACGATCGCATCTATCCATAGGTTTTTCGCGTACCCGCTCAGGTCGGCCAGGTGCTCTTCTGTAAGCAGTCTCGGACGCAACAGGATTCTTATGGGACTGCGGCGATAAATGAATCCCCTGATTAAGGCCTCGCGGTCGATTTCCTCCTGGATCTGCATGTAAGGCCGGCTGCCAAGCTTCATGAGAGCCTCGTTGATCTTGTCCACAGCGTTGGCATAGGGAATCGGACCCCGGATTACGGCGAGCGGCTGAATGCCGCCGGACTCCACATGCACCGGAATGCCTCCGAATCGTGCAAGGAAGCCCTGCAGGCCCTCGTCAGTGATGAAGCATCTAAGATCCGTCTGCCAGTGCTTGAGGTCGAGAGCCCCACCTCCGACAGCGGGAGAGGTGGTCGGCTCAGACCAGACGGCGAGCGGGACCAACTGCTGAACAACGTAGCCCCCGGAAGCAAGTGCCCTGCGGATGCATTCGCCTGCGTTTTGGTGCTTTGAGCCCGCGAATATCCCGTGGCCCGAACTGCCATGGGCCGGTTTCAGCACAAGGTCCTTCCAGTTTCGCTTGACCCATGAGGGAAGGTCGTCAATGGGCTCGCGGTCGGGTCCGGTTGTCCGCCGAGTGGCGAACACCCGCGTCCATGGTGTGTGCCGGACCGTGGACTCGCTGAGACTGCCGCGCAGCTCGCCGGTGATCGCCTCGAACAAGCCCTTGTCGCCCAGCGGTTCCATGCCCACGGGATTGACTATGATATTTTGTCTTACAGCCTCCTTGATCGGTGCTATGTCCTCCTTTTCACCAATCCTTTCGAGGGCATCGGATTTGAACCCCATGAAGATCACGGTGGCTTCCAGGCCGCGGCAGAAAACCTTGCCGTAGCGGACCGACAGGTCGCCCGGAAGAGCAAGGGAAGCCGTGACCCCATCCATTGAGTTCAAGTAGTCAACTAAGCGGCTCTTCTCCAAAACGAAATCAGGAGCGCCCGGCTCTGTAAGGAGAACGACGTGGACCGGGCTTTTGCCGTGTCGCACCTCATGGGCTCTGAGGATCGTGCGTGCAATGCCTGGGAGAGGATCGAACAGCGGGTGGTCAAAGTCGAGATCCACGCCAACATCCACCTTGTCGAGGAGCATCTTCCATGCCAGTTTTCCGAGTTCCTGAGCAATGCGCTGACAGCCCCAACCTTCGGGCCCGATCGTGTGCCAATCTGCGTGGAATCCTTTGACGCTTTTCATTCCCTGTCCTTGATGGGAAGTCGCTGAACCATGTCCCGGGCAAGAACTGGAAGGCAAAGCAAAAAGAATAGCAGGCTGATGAGTGCAACGGCAACATTTTTGTCAGATCCGAGACAATCATTTGTTTCTACAAAGCAGGCGGGAAAGCCTGCTCCACATGGGCATGAATGCTCCGTTTGCGTAACCCAATGCCGCGCCGGTGCAGAGATAGACTCCTGTATCCAACAGGCACGAGACGGATGCTTCCATCTTTTCTTGATAACCTGCCGGTAACATGCGATGATTCGGAAATCCGTTTAGGGGCGCGGCGAGCAGGACGACTCCGCGCTCCGTGCGATTGGGCGACCGAACCCGGACGGGAACAGTTCACGGCAATCAACTGGAGAACAGGCATGCAGGCCACACCATGGACCGTGAAGGGGGCCGCGATCATCATCGCGCTTTTCCTGCTGGGCGCGGCAGGGACTGCTCTAATGGCAGTTGCCGGCGTGGACATGGGCTGGCTGGAAAAGTTGTACACCCCGGGCGGACCGGCTGGCGGATGGGTGTACGGCACGTATTTTCCCTTCGGAGCGCTCTACGACTACGGTGAAATACCCGGAATCCTGCTTGTTGTCGCTGCCGCGGCTGTTTATTGCGCATCGCTGTGGGGCAAGATCCCGGCACGTTACAAGCGGCCTTGCCTTGTCATAGTCCTGACAGTGGCGCTTGGACCGGGCCTTCTTGTGAACGGGCTCCTGAAGAACTACTGGGGGAGGCCGCGTCCCAGTGAGGTTGCGACATTGGGAGGCCGATGGAATTATCAGCCGGTCTGGGAAAGAGGCATACCGGGGAGAGGAAAGTCCTTCCCGTGCGGCCACTGCGCCATGGCATTTGCGTTGTGTTCCCTTGTGGCTCTGCGGCACCTTAACCCGGGACTGGCCGCAGTGGGGCTGATCGGAGGCATTGGTTACGGTTTTCTCGTGGGTGCGGCACGGATGACTCAGGGCGGACATTTCCCCACGGACGTGCTATGGTCTGCGGTCCTGATTCTTGCTCTCATAGCCTTGCTCTACTACACTGTCCTTCGCGTGCCTCAGCACCAGGAGACCGAGATTGCGGGAATTCGGCCCCCGCCGGAGCGTAGTTTTCCATCTGTTGCGCTACTATCGTTCGTATTGATCATTCTTCCTACGACGATCATGTTGGACCGATGGCCTTTCTATGAGGAAAACACTCATATCGAGAAAGTCGGCAAGGGATTGGAGCGAGTTGAGCTGCAGGTCACGCCCGCGTCCGTGAAGACCGAGATCCGTTTTGCCGAAGACTCCTCGGAAGCGCGGATCGACGTGACCGCTCGAGGGTACGGGGCGCCTTGGTCCCGGATACGGAAGGAAGTGAAAATGGCGACACAAGAGCAGGTGGTTGCCGTTTCCTGCGGTTTCAGGACCAAGGGCTTTTTCGCTAATTGGAAGGGCGAGGTTATGATTACGCTGCCGGAGGAACTCCGGGGAAAGGTGGTTCTCAAGTGATCGGTAGTGCCGGCGACGACAAGGCCGAGCTTCCGAACAGGAGCAGGCAGGAAAGCCTGCCCCACAAGAGTGAGAGGTTACGAGACTTTTCGGAAATATCTTGTGGAAAGCCGGATACGCGTGATAACCCCATTCCGTGGCGCGGAAGACGCAGCCGAGTCCTTCGCGGCAGTAGACACTTCCGTGCCGAGAACTCTCAAGCCTTGGGGCCGGCCGAATAATGAGGCCGGTCAAACGGAGGTATGACCATGGCACCTGGAGGTTTGCGATGGACCTTGCTCGCCGTGGCGATGGTTTTCGTGGCGCCATGCGGTCTTTTCGGACAGTCTCCCGTGGTGATTGAGGCTCCCGTGGCACCCGTTCCGGGGGCTCCCCAGGCTCCGGGGCCGGCCCTGCGCCCGAGTCCTGCACCCCCAGCCGGGCCTTATCCGCAGGCGCCCTCCGTGGAGCAACCGGGCCCGCAGGAGCCAGTGTCGTCGCAGCCGCTTGCTCCGCAAGCTCCCGGCGCTCCTGCCTACGGGCAGAAACCGATGGAATATGCGTTCAGGCCGGATCTGACCAATCCGGAATATGGGCAATGCTTGCAGATGGAAAAACACTGGAAGAGTCTGTACGAGCGGTACTACAATCTCTATCAGCAAGCGATGACCATGAACCGGGCAGACCCTCGGTTTACCCAGTTGTCCCAGTACATGGCTTACCTGAGACCGCAGTTGGACAGGGCATGGAATGATTTCAGCAGCAAGTGCGTGTACTTCCCGCGTCTTGGTCCCCCTCCTGGTTCCCGTGAGGGCCGGTAGGTACCATGCCCGAATCCGCTCTTGAGGAAAACCCCCGTCCGGCAGTTGAGCCGTCTGGCGGCCTGCCGGACGCTCTCACCGAGGGAGGCTTGCGCGGGTCGTCAAGGCTTGTTCGTTCTCTGGCGGTGTTCGCCCTTGTGGGAGTGGTCCTGTACGCTGGGGCAACGGTTGCATCGGATTACGACGCGACAATCTTCGCGCTCGTCCGCTTCCCCGGCGCCACGCTCTTGCTTGTGCTGGGTTTGGTGCTTGCAGGTTGGCTCATCCGCGGCTGGCGCTTTCACTACTATCTGATGCGAGCGGGTATGCCGGTTTCGCTCGCCTATTCCATTGCCGTGTTCCTTGCAAGCTTTGCCCTGACCGGAACCCCGGGAAAGATGGGGGAGGCGGTTAAGGGCATATTCTTGAAAGAAGACTACGGCATTCCCATCACGAGCGTTGTGGGCATCCTGGTGATCGAGCGGCTTATGGACCTCTGGGCGGTCTTGCTGCTCGGTTCGTTTTCTTTTCTGCTCTTCAGCGAATGGATTGGTGCGTTTGTTCTTTGCGCGGCCGTTGTCATTCTGGGCGGTATATCCCTGTGCATGGAAAGCGCGTATCGTCCCGTGCTGGATCGGATAGGCCGGATTCGCGGTCTCGCGTGGCCGTCGGAGAAAGTCCTGGGAATACTCCTTACCGGACGGGGACTGATGACGCCGCGGGTTATCTTGGTAGGTTTGGCCGCGTCGATTTCGGCATGGGCGATGGAGTCGGTCTGTATGTATCTGATCCTTCAACGCTTTCATCTCCCTGCCACGCTGTTACAGGCGAACTTCGTTTACTGTTTTTCCACTATCCTGGGGGCAATTTCCATGCTTCCCGGTGGTATCGGCGGAACCGAGGCGGGCATGGTCGGCTTGCTCGCGGTGATGGGCATAGGGTACTCGGCAGGGCTGCCTGCGGTGATTCTCATACGGGTTAGCACGCTCTGGCTGGCCGTGTTAGTCGGGGTGTTGTTCATGACCGCTATGCTCGGCCGTTCACGCGCTCGAAGGAACTCAGTCCGGCGGTTCCATTAACGCAATGGGGGCCATTAAGAACAAAGAAAGGACAAGTATGGTCAAAGTCACCTGTTTGGGAGCTGCAGGATCGGTAACCGGTGCGAATTTTCTCGTTGAGACTTCCCAAGGAGTGCGAGTCCTGGTGGATTGCGGGCTGTTTCAGGGCAGCAGGGAGGTGGAGGATCGCAATTGGGAGGACTGGGGCTACGACCCGAAGGAAGTGCGGAACCTCATACTGACTCACGCCCATATCGACCACAGCGGGCGGATTCCCAAACTGGTGAAGGACGGCTTCAGTGGAAACATACTGACTTCGCCGCCCACGGCCGAACTGTGTGAGGTGATGCTTCTGGATTCCGCGCATGTTCAGGAAATGAACGCAGAGTGGCACACGAGAAAGAATCGGCGACGGGCCAGGCGTGATGTGGAGCCCTTGTACACTACGAAGGACGCTGAGGAGAGCCTGGACTATTTGAAGCCTGTGGAACCGGACAGAGTCTTTGATGTGGAACAGGGTATCAAGGCGAGGCTCAGAAATGCAGGTCACATCCTGGGTTCGTCCATCGTTGAGCTGTGGGTGGAAGACGAAGGCAGGACGAGCAAGATCGTCTTCTCCGGCGACCTGGGAAAACACGACCAGCTCATTGTGAAAGATCCCGTGGAGATCTTTGAAGCGGATTGTCTATTTGTGGAATCAACATACGGAAACCGGTTGCATCGCAGTTTTGAGGAGAGCAAGGCAGAGCTTCTGGAAGCCATTGAGTTCGCGGTTTCAAGGAATGAAAAGGTGATCATTCCGGCGTTTGCTTTGGAGAGATCCCAGGAAATCCTCTATCTTCTCGGAGAGTTCTCCAGGGCCGGAAAGATCCCGGACGTGCCCATTTATCTGGACAGCCCTCTTGCCATCAAAGCAACCGAGATTTTTCGGAAAAATAAGAAGTATTACGACGAAGAAGCACGCGCGATCGTTGACCGGGGCTTTGATCCCTTTGACATGCCCAACCTGAAGCTGACTGTTACTACCGCGGAGTCCATGAAGATCAACCGCTTGCAGGGACCGGCCATAGTCATCTCGGCGAACGGCATGTGTACTGCCGGCCGGATCAAACACCACTTGAAGCACAACCTGTGGCGCCCTGGGGCAAGCATCATCATTGCCGGATTTCAGGCGGAAGGCACCACCGGCCGCCAGATTGTGGATGGAGCCCAAACAGTGAAGATATTCGGAGAGAAAGTGGCTGTCCGAGCCAAGGTGTTCACAATCGGCGGATTCTCGGCCCATGCCGATCAGGCGGACCTCCTAGCGTGGATAGGCCATTTCACGGAGAAGTCGAAGCCCCGGGTCTTCGTTGTCCATGGCGAGCCTACTGCAAGCGGCGATCTGGCGCGGGCGATCAGAGAGAGGTTCTCGCTCGAGGTACACGTGCCGCAATGGCGGGAAGTGTTGCGTCTGGACCCGCGCGGGCCCGTGGCCGAAATCCTGCCGGGGCCTGTGCCCGCGGACCTGAGCGAGGATGCGCTCGTCCTGGCTGCAGAGTTTGACGCCGAAATCCGTCGAATCAGGCGACAACTCGAAGCCAAAGGAAGCAGGATTTCCGCACAGGATCTGGAGAGACTCCAGGAGGCGCTCGACGAGCTTCGGGCAATGGCTTCGGATTAGACCGACAGAATCGACCGCCCATGTCTCAGGTGGAAATGGACATCCAACGTCTTGCGTTTCCCTTCGTGTCGGTGAGTCCCGAGTCTTCACGTTCATCACAAGTGACCGATAATCTTGACGAAAAGCCGGTCACCCCTTGCGCAATTTCTCAGTGGCGGGTATCTTTTACTCAGAGGGCCGATTCATAAGGTCGGTCCCGGATTCGGGTGGTGCTGCCACTGACAATCACCCAATTGTGGAGTCGCCCTATGCGGGAAATCGAGTACTTAGAAGCGGTGAAAGGAATCAGTTCGGGGGACTGGTTATGCTAGCTTCGCTGCAGAAAAGGTTTCTGATCCTTGTTGTCCTGCCGGTGGCGGGTTTACTCATTGCCGGAGGCGTGGGAGCGTTCTTCCTTGCCAAGAAGTTCTGGTGGGACGAGTGGCTCGAGACCACCAATGAGCGTCTGGAGAGAGCAGCACTGGGAATATCGGACAGACTGAACGACAAGCTTCAACTAATCTCCCTGATCGGAAAAGCTGCCGAAATCCCTCACGGAGAGATTACTCAGGCGTTTCTCATTCAGCAGTTGGCCCAGAAGCCCGGGGTCCGGTTTGTGGATGTGGTCGTTGAGAAACCGTCCAAAGGTTTGGCAAAGGGGATGCTTACCTACGCCGAAGACCATCCGGAAGTGGAACCGACGGGACTGTACAGCCTGGAACTGTGTGAAGACGTGGGATTCTGCGCTCCTGTCCTCGATCCCGACTCACTGGACAGATCCCTGAGAATCGTGAAGGTGCTTACTCCCCCTGGGCAAGTCCCAGTGAAACGGCTTGTTGTGAGGATCAGCTTTGATTCGTTCTTGCAGCCTCTAACGGACATGGGACTGCCTTATGGCAGTATGCCCATGCTGGTCACGAGCACCGGCCAGATTCTGGCACACGCGGACAAGGCGACAAATAACCGCAATCGGCTCGGCGACAATGGGGACCCTCTTGAGAAGCGTGTCCTGGAGAGAATGAGAAAGGACAAATTCGGTACCGAATGGAGTAGCGGACATTCTCCCGACGTGGTGGGGTTCTACAAGATTCCTCACATCAACTGGTATCTGGTCCTCTTCGCCAAAGGAAGGGAAATCTTCAGGCCTCTCGTTGACTTGCGACTCCACTACGGGGTTGCTGCATTACTGTCCGTGATTGTAGCCGTGTTTCTGATCCGTCGGACCACATGTTCCGTTGTTGTTTCCATACGAGAGATAACCGACGCAGCAGCCAAGGTTCGGGAAGGGGACTACACCGTCAAGCTCCGGGAGGATAGAGCTGACGAAATAGGCCAGTTGAACCGCAGCTTCAACGAAATGATTGCCGGACTGAAGGAGAGAGACATCATTGAGCAGACATTCGGCAGGTATGTTGACAAGACGGTGGCAAAAGAGCTGATGAGCAGGCCTGAAGCGCTCCGCATGGGCGGGGAAAAGAAAACCGTCACCATAATGATGGCTGATCTGAGGAATTTCACCTCCATATCCGAAAAGCTGTCGCCGGAAGAAGTCATCAAGGTCCTCAACTGTCATTTCAGAAAGATGATAGAGGTCATAGAACGTTACCAAGGGATTATTGTGGATTTTTATGGCGACTCCATTCTAGTGTTTTTCAACGGAGTACTCGATGAAGTTGAGAAGAGGGCCGGCGACGCGGTCAAGTGCGCAATGGAGATGCAGCGGGCTCAGCAGGCATTGAGCAGGGATTTGTCTTCCCGCCACGTGCCGGAGCTGAGGATGGGCATAGGAATACACACGGGCGAAGTCATCGTCGGCAACATAGGAACGGAATCCAGAGCCAAGTACGGCATCGTGGGTTCCGACGTCAATCTCACCTCGCGGATACAGGCAACGGCAAGTGGCGGAAAGATAGTCATATCCGAAGAGACCTTCCGGACTCTCGGAGGAAGAATCGAGGTGTCCTCGGACTTCAGCGTCTGCCTCAAGGGCGTCGGTCGGGATAGAAACCTCTACGAGGTGGCCTCATTCAACGGTGAATCGCCGGCATCTTGAACTCAGTAAACTATCGCCGCGTATCCCACAAAGCTGGAATTGGGAATGATGTCGAAACTTGTGTAGTAATCCAGCAGCAGGCCCTTTTCCACTTTATGCCTGGCCGCTGACGCGATCACGGACGCGATAGGCCCGGCAGAGCAGGTGTTGTGCCGCTGATTAGCATCGTTGAGAACGCCCTGAGAATCCATGGCCAGGGCCTTGTCAACAATGGATCTGTCATTCTCTTCCTTGACCCACTTCACCGCCTGAGATCCCGTTCCCTTTGGGGAGAAGCCGTAGTTCGGCCCGTAATGGGTCAGGTCCGCCGAGCCCATGTAAACGGCAGTGAGTTTTCTCGCTTCGAGCAAATCATCAAGAGCTGCCGAGAGATGAAGGGCTCCCTGAGAAGACGGCGAGTGAACCGCAATAATCGGCGTGTCGGGAAAAAAGCGCTTCACGAAGGGAAGCAACACTTCCACAGTGTTGTCCGAGAATCCCTTCGGCGCAGAGGTTGCAGCGCCCGAAGAAACCAGCTCGCCCGACAGAGATGCGTCCATGGGCTGAGGCCCGAACGGAGTCTCCCAGGACTCCTCGACGTACACAAGGGGGCTCCTGCCTCCAGGCAAATGGCCGCCGTACACCACTACTCGGTCCATTCCTTGAGACTCCGAGAGTGTCCGTACCACTCGAGCGGCAGCCTTGCCTGAAAAAAACCACCCAGCGTGAGGGGCAACGCCTCCCAGCCAGGGTCCGGGAGGAGGGGTGAACCCGGCGAGGAATCCCTCGATTTCCCCGGCACATTCATCTGCAGACCCCGGATACCATCCTCTCGGGAGAATTCGCTTGCGGACGCTCATGGGCCACCTCTCAAGAAGGATCATAAGACCGCGTTACTTCCATCTTATCCGCTCGAACCCCGAATAGCAAACCGGATGTTGAACGCAGTGAAGGCATTCGGTTGTCTTGCGACGGTCCCTACTCGATCATAATCCTCACCCCGCGGTTCTGCGCTCGGGTGAAATACCAATCCACCATGTTCTTGGGCGGCTGGTCCCGCTTGTCTTCAGGCTTGCGAACGAGAGTGATTGATTCCGTAGGGCATGTGGGTCTGCAAATGCCGCATCCCAGGCACTTCTCAGGCTGAACCGAGTACTTGTCATCCTGTTCCGAGATCGCTCCCACCGGGCATCGCTCGTTGGCGCATACTCCGCATGCTGCACACGTTTCTTCGTTGATCACTGCGACGTAATTGCTCTTGGCAAGTAGATGAAGGGCGTTGAGATTCTTCATTCCCCTGAGCAATCCGCAACAACACGGGCAGCAGTTGCACACCGCCATGAGGCCGCTTTGAACATTGAACGTGGAGTGCACAAGGCCTTCGTCGTCAGCCTTCTTGATAATGTTGAGAGCCTCCTCTCGCGAAATTATGCGGCCCAAGGGGTACCTGTCGAACGCGCCCTCGCTCCTGGCAAAGCCTAAGCACACTTCCAAGGAGTGCTCGCACGGCTTGCCCAGCAGGCCCTGTTCCTTCCTGCAGATGCAGTCCATTACTTGGAAGGACTTGGATTCCTGGAACACCTTGTACAAATCCTCGTAAGGGTGGACCGTGTGTTGACCGTCGATCTGAACATTCAGCGGGACCACGCGCATCATGGCCGGGGCATATTTCCCCACGGCGCCCATGAGTGCGGGGCCGTACTCCTCGACCAGTTCAGCCAGTTCCCTATCCAGGCGCTTTTGTTGGAACTCGAAGATACCGAAAACAAAAGGAAACAGCATATAGACCTGCTGATTCTTCATCTTCGCGCTTCCGATTTGGCCCTTTGCCACCATGTTGTCCAGGATCGCCTGCATCTTGTCCTGCGGGATACCCAGCCGGCCCGAGAGCGCTTCAACTGTTTCCGGCAGGGGTCTCAGCTTGAGTGCCATCTCCGCTTCTTCAGGAGAGAAGATCTTGCGGAGTATCTTGAGTTCGACCCCGCTCTCGGTGGCGGGAAACCCGTTGGGCAAGGAATCCAGCCGCTCTGCGAGACGCTTGTAAACATCGGTCATGCTCATGTCCTCCAAGAAGGGTTGACGTAATCTTTGCGATCACGCAAATCCGAGATATGCCTTGGCCTGACCATGGACGGTCGGGCTTTTGTTACTTGGAACTTCCGCAATGATCCTTTCAAGTTGCGGTCGGACTTCATTCTTCAGTGCCGGTTTGAGGTTGCGAAAATGTTGAAAGGTGTTGAGAAGGCGGCCGGCTACATAATCATTGACGGAAGACAGCCATATTACGGTATCACCCAGCCATCGGACACCGCGACGAGTCCAGATCATCTTCGTATTTCCGGCCATGGTTACAAAAAGAGCTCTGGAAAGGGCAGGGCGGTTGATATCGAAGGTCGGCCTCGAGCGCTCCAGTTCGATATCATCGAACACGTGGTCGCCGGCCCCGGCTCCAACAACTCTCAGGTAATTGGGGTACCCGCCGGTGTGTTGATGCCACGCCTGGTATGCCTGTTCAAGCAGTTCCTTGCGGCGCTGGGATGAAGAGCGGTTGAGTACGGTCAGGGCAGCCACACGATCGGTCGCTGTCGTGGCTTTGCGGTAGTGATCAATGATTATTCGATGACTCTCCTGGGAGTCGTCTGCTGCAATAAGGCCTAGAAGGGTGTTCTTGAGGAAACGATCTTCAGTGCCGGCCCACGGCCTCGCGCACGGCCTATAGGTGTCGATGCGCGTAAACAGGTCCAGCAGTTTGTCCCGATATCTCGCGTTCGCAGCGGTCATAAGCGCTTCCTTCGCTGCGACCAATTCGGGAAACCAAGTGCAGTATCTGCGGTCGATAGGCTGCTCTTCGATGCGGAGCAAGAAGGCCTTCAAGGCAGGTGAAAGATCTTCATCGGAAAGGATTTCGCCAAACACGGAGAGCCAAGCCTCGTCCACTTGGCAGACCGGATCATTGAGCAGCCTCAAGCGCTGAATGTCAGTGAGCAGCCGCATTGCCTCCACTCGGTTGAACAGGTTGTCGTCCAGACACGCCCGAAGTGCAAGCTGCTCTTCCGAGACTCCCTCCTGCTGAAAAACCCCGTAGAAAGAGTAGTCGCGATTCAGGGATGCAAATGCTGCGGCGGGCGATACGCCCTCCACAATGAAAAGCTGCTGTTCCTCCGTCAGTTGGAGAGTTCGTTCCGTTCCCGGGATGGTCCGTCCTGTGGCATCCACCAGCGCCATATGAATAGGCAGGTGAAACAAGGCCGGCTCACTGCTTGATTCCTGACGAACATGTATGTGATATTCCTGCTTGTCAGCGCGGAACTGAGTTCTTGCCACCACTGTTGGATAACCCCTTGTGAGCAACCATCCCTTCTTGAATTGCTGCAGAGAGCGGCCGGAAACCTCCTCGAAACATTGAAAGAACTGGTCGGTGTTTGCATTGGAATGCTTGTAACGTTTGAAGTAAAGGGCCTTTCCGGCCCGGAACGTCTCGGTACCTAGGATCAGCCTCAGCATGCGGATTACTTCAGCGGCTTTGACGTACGTGACTCCGTCCACGAGTTCGTCAGGATTATTAAAACCTTCCCTGACTATTCGTCCGGCACTCCCGCCGTCTTCGATGGCAAGCGGCCCGAGAAGGGGATTTCGTATGGCATCAACCTGATTCAGTCGTGAGAAAGCGGGATCGAAAACCGATTCGAGGAATTGGCGTTCCACATCTACGGTGTATGCCTCGTTCAACCACATGTCGAACGGCGTCTCCATAGTGGTTTCGCTCCCGCATTGGTTGTGCTCGAACTCGTGGACAATCACCCCGTGAGAGTAGATTAGGGTTGAATCGAGGCTGTGTTCGTCAATAAGTGCGGCATCGGTGACTATGGTGGTATTGCCCACGTTTTCCATACCGCCGAAATTGGACTTGGTCATGCAGATGGTTCTGTAGGTGTCTCCGGAATAGACGTACTCCTGGGATCTCTCGATCCAGAGAATGGCCTCCTTGAGAATATCCATCGGAATTCTTGCATCTTGAGTGCGGCCGCGAGGGACAAGGTATTCCAATCTGACCGTTCGGCCCGATCGATAAGTCACGTGGTCAACGAGCGTATCCCAGGTGCCCACGCATACCACGAAAAGATAAGGGGCCATGGGCACCGGATTCTCGTAGGTGATGACTTTGCGGCCGGGGTCGCCCGGCTTAAGTACAGGGACGCCGTCCGGGTTCGTCTTCCTGCTGATGTTGCCGTTTGAGATCAGATGAGTGTACCCGGCGTCGGCTTCGATGGTGGTGGTCATGGTGCACTTTGCCGTGCAATCGTCAAATATCGGCATAATTCTCTGAAAGCCCCACTGCTGACATTGGGACACATACTGCTGAGGAGCGCTCTCAGGGGTGACGTCCTTGTATATGCCTTCCAAGATATGATCGGAAGGCACGCAGCGCGTGATTGTTCTCACAAGAAACCGCGCGTTGGCGGCCAGCCTGTGAGGAAATCTGACCAGGAGCTTGTTCCTTTTCCGGTGGTATTCATGGTCAATCGGAGTTCCTTCTCCATGAGCGTCGGAAACATCCTCGATCCACGCCACTCCGACAATCTCCAGGCCGTTGGCGTCCAGTTCGATCGACTCAAGGGGCTGCCTGGCCGTAATGTCGAGACAGTTGGTGGCTTCGACGAAATCTGCCCTGAAATCAAGATAGATTGTGAGATGATTCAGTTTGACAGGCAGTTCCGGGAAATCCTCGCGTCTGTACCTGAAATGTCGCTCAGCCAATGTCCGTTGACTCCTTAAGCTGAAAGGCGCCGAGCGCCCTGATTCCTCTACGTCTCTGCTGCGGCTTCTTGACCTTCGGCGTTCCGGGGGCTGGTCTGTCTAATCAGAAGAAGGATGACGAAAACGAGCAGGACGGATATCCCCGCCATGGCCGGAAAGACTGCCCTCAAGCCCCATCCGGCGTCTATCCATTGGACCATCTTCACAGCCACCGCGCCCACTCCGAAGGTGAGAATGAACTTCATTCCGAAAGCCGAATGATGAAGCCTGGCAGGTGCGAAGTTGGCCACGAGGGTGTTCTCAATGGGCTGCATACCCAGAAGAAAGAAGAAGTACAAGAAGGATGCGGCCACCAGGGGGACGTCCTGAGCGAGCCCCATCAACATCGCGGCAGGGATGCACACCAGATGAAAGATCAGGTATGAGTATCTGGTCTCGCAGCGTTCGCCCACATGCCCCCCGACATACTGGCCCCACATGCCCACGATGTACACCGCACCCACAATGGTTGTGGCAAGTAGATTGTTGGAGAGTCCCTGCCCAACCAGGCCGGAGATCGCCTGAAAGATTCCCGGTGTGTTCAACTCCATGAAGGAGGGGAGTATGACAGTCGCGCCGGTATAGGCAATGCCGCCTAACATGTTCGCAACCAGGAGTATCAGGAAAGGCGAAAGGCTTCCGTTGTCTCCTCCGGCGGACCGGCGAGGGACTGCGGCTGATTCCTTGAGAGGAAGCATTGCCATGAGCACGAGACCCGTCAGGTTAAGTACTCCGAGAGCTACGAACGCGGAAACCGGACCGAAGAACCAGTTGAGGACCCCCGTGACAAGAGGGGCCATCCCAAGCCCCAAGCTGCCGAAAATCGCATTGTAGCCCATGGCCACACTAAGTCGTTCAACCCCCTTTGAGACAAGGCCGAGGCCGATGGGATGGTAAATCCCCGAAAATAGGCCTACTCCTGCAAGCGACAACGTGATTCCCAAAGGAGAACCGCTGAGGGCAGCCGCGGCCAGTCCGCTCAGCCCAGCTCCGGCAAACATCAGCACCATGAGCCGCTTCCCCCCACATTTGTCGCCTAACATTCCCCACGGAAGCGCTGTAACCCCGAAAAGGAGATACATCCAGAAAGACAGCCCAAGTACTTCGGCCCTCTCCAGTTGAAGGTGTGCCGCCAGTGGAAGCACAATTGATGGAAACACGAGCATGTTGTAGTGGCTCAAGAAATGTCCGAATGATGTGACCACGAGGATACGTCTTTCAACACCGTTCACTGCAATTGCCTCCGGAGATCCACGGCCGGAAAGCAAGCTGTCTTGAGGTCCATGACTTGTGCTATCTCCTTTCCGTCATTCCGTTTCCGTGAATCTGCGCGCATGTGGGCAAGGTATTCGCCCTTTGTGAGCAATAGACTCCATTTATACTACACTGCACGGATTTCGTGAAGCGCATTCAATGGAGGAGAAGATTGCGATCGGCAGGCTGCCGGAGTCACACCTCAGAGAAACAAGAATCACGACTGCAATACTGCTCCGTGACACCGCTGCCCTTTCATGGAGTTGACAAGCTGCCATGCGGAAGAGTACTGTCAAAGAACGGAGCGTCGAGAAGGGCTTGACGTAACCTGCTTAACGCGGAGGCATGCCGCCGAGTGGCGTTTGAGGGAGGAAGCCATGGAGACACGAACTCATGAGCACGTTTTCGCGAAGTTTATCGAGAAGTTTCGAGATCAGATAAAGGAAAACTTTCTGGAAGACGCGTCCCGAAAGCGGGGACTCCTCTCCCAACACCCGATGGGCGTCAGCATGCAGATGGAGCTGGCCGACAGCATCCTGAGCGACTTCGCACGGAACATCGGCAGAAGTACGGAGGTGGAAACCATCGCCGACGCCTACATCAGGCTTGGGATAAGGTGTGTGGACGAGGGGGTGAGCTTTGCCGAAATGGTCCGGGTCCTCATCCTGCTCAAGCGCCATATCTGGCTGTTCTTTCAGGAGAGCAACTTCGCCGGCCAGCCCTTCGACGTCCGATCAATAGTCGCTATGAACAACCGGACCGCGCTATTCTTTGACAGGGCCATCTATCACTTTCTGGTGGGCTATGAACAGTCGGCCACTGACGAGGCGTCCGAGCTGCAAAAGATCTACGATACCTTGCTGGAGAAACTCAGGCAGGATCTGGCCGCGAGGCTTGCCAAGAAGAGGGACGACTAGTGGTGCTGCACTTCTGCGGCAAGTGCTCACTGCCAGGTCCCCAAATGCGCGGAGGCGGCCGCGTCGGTCAGGATCATCCCATGCTGGCATACTTTGATTGCTTTGCCGGAATTGCCGGCGATATGACCGTAGCGGCTCTGCTCGACCTAGGTCTCGACGAGGGCTACCTGAAGGAGCAGCTCGGCTTCCTCGACCTTGACTCCTATTCCCTCACAATCCGCAAATCTCGAAGGCGCGGCGTGTCGGGGACCCGCTTCATAGTGGACGTGCATGAGGGGCAACCGCATCGCACGTATCGCCAGATTCGTGCAATCATAGAAGATTCTCCGATTGATGACAGACCCAAAGGGCTGGCGCTGAAGATCTTCGAAATCATTGCCACAGCCGAGTCTCGCGTGCATGGAATCCCCAACGAAGAAGTGCATTTCCACGAGGTCGGCGCCGTAGATTCCATAATTGATGTCGTGGCTTGCGCTGTCGGGGTTCACAAGCTCGGAATCGAACAAGTCATCTGTTCCCCTCTGCCGTTGGCTCGCGGATACGTGAAGACGCGACACGGCAATATTCCAACTCCTGCTCCGGCCACAACGGAAATCCTTAGGGACATACCGGTAAAAGGTATGGATTCCCCCATTGAGCTGGTCACGCCGACCGGTGCGGCCATAGCTCGAGTGCTGGCGGCAAGTTTCGGACCATACCCCGATTTCGTCCCGGAGAAGATCGGTTACGGCCTTGGGACTTCAGACCCGGAGCAATTTCCCAATGCACTGCGCATCGTGCTGGGGACCGCCAAGAAAAGCGATTGGGTTACCACCGATAGAGTCGGAGTGCTTGAATGCCAGGTTGACGACCTGGATCCCAGGGTCCTGGGATCTCTGATGGACCTGCTCCTTTCCATGGGCGCACTGGACGTAGCATTTACCTCTGTCCAGATGAAAAAGAATCGGCCGGGGACGCTAATAACTGTGCTGGCGCCGCCTGAGCTTGTTCAACGCTTGTCTGATGCGCTTCTCACCCATACCACCACCCTCGGCGTCCGTGTGGCCCTTTGGGACAGAGTGGTCTTGCAGCGAAGTTCCCGCGTGATCACGACGTCTTTTGGCGAGCTGCGCGTCAAGGTA
>DYLG01000046.1 GCA_020722215.1 Desulfomonile tiedjei | reverse complement strand
CTTTTGTTCACGCTCCCCCCGTACGCGTCGCGTCGCTGGTTCCAAATGCCTGAGATAAACTGGTTTATTCCGTACCCGTGGGCTCCGTGGAGCTGGACTCCGTCGAATCCGGCCTGCTTGGCTCTGCGAGCAGCGGCAGCGTATGCCTCGACAAGGAGGCCGATCTCCTTCACGGTCATTTCTCTGTGGCTTTTGCCAGTAATAGGGTCAACCGCGGAGGAGACAGCCCAAATCTCATCGCCTTCCCGAAACAGACTGGTGTTGGCGCGAACTCCGGTGTGCACGATCTGTGGAATAATCTTGCCCCCGCCTGCATGGACGGCCTGTGCCATACGGGCCAAGCCTTCCGTTTGATCGTCGTCGTAGTTGCCTATCATGAAGGGAAGTTCCCGCCCGTTGGTAAGAATGAATTGATACCCTGTGACGATCAGGCCGATACCTCCGCGGCCGAGTTCGCCATAGAAATCCACAGCCCGGTCAGTTACGTACCCTCTTTCACCTCCCACCCCGCTCCACGTCGCGGATCGGACCGATCGGTTCTGAAGTTCGAGAGACTTGACAGCCGTTTTCTCGGAGAGTTGGGGCATGGGGATCACCTCTGTGTGTGCCCGGCCGGGACGCGACAATCTGTCACCGGAGAGAAAGCTTATCCGACTCGTCCTGGGTTTCTCTTCGTCGATTCAGGCTTATGGTGTTGAGCGCAATAGAGCCTACGGGATCACTTAGCGTCGTCGGGGGGCCGGCCCGGTCAGGCCGTCCGTCAGTGTGTCAAGGAACCGCTTAGACGGCTCCTTGATCACGCATGAATCTCACTCCACTACGACGAGCACGTCACCCGCCTGGCAGGAGTCTCCGACCTTCACTTTGATTTCCTTGACAGTTCCACCTTCAGGAGTGACAACCGGCAATTCCATCTTCATTGCTTCGATTATGACCACTTCCTCATCTTCTTGAACTTGTTGTCCCACTTCCACGTTCACGGAGATAACCTTACCGTTCATGGGCATTGTCACTTCAGCCATTTCCCTACCTCCTCCGTCTCGAACAGACGGGCATTTTTCAGGTCACCGTGCACAGGGCACCGGCACAGAATTGAAAAAAACTCCAGGGCTTGCCTGGAACAAGAACCGCCGGACGGCCGGCGAGGGGACCTCGGAACCCCCCAAAATCGCCGGACAATAGTCCGTAGAAATCGTGTCTTGGCAGCATCGAATCCCGGGTCAGTGCCGGTCCTTGGTTGGCTCACACAGCTCCATGAGGATGCCATGAGTGGCCTTCGGATGCATGAAAGCGATAGTCATGCCGTGGGCGCCCTGCCTTGGCGTCTCGTCGATCAACCTGATCCCCCTTGCCTTCAGTTCGGCCAGGGCCTCCCCGATATCCTCAACCTCGAAAGCTATGTGGTGGATGCCCTCGCCATTCCTGTCCAGATAGCCTTTGATGGCAGAAGAACCGGAGAGGTCCTGGAGCAGCTCGATTGAGCTGTCACCCACTGGAATGAACCCTATTCGCATCCCTTGATAGTCTTCGGTATGGGTCATGTTCAGGGGTAGGCCGCCAGTAAAGAACCCAAGAGCCTCGTCGAGGTCTCTGACTACAATTCCCAGATGGGCAATTCTCTTGATTTTCACATACGGTCCCTTTCGAGCCTTTTTGGGATGATGCTATGAACTCTCGGAAGTAGCCGACTTTGAACTCCCGCTTTCGGAACCTGAGTCTTTCTTTGTGGTTACGGCCGGCGCGGAACTCTGCTTTCGGGCATAATCGGTAACGTACCACCCGGTACCTTTCAACACGAAGGTCGAGTGGGAAATCAAGCGAGAGGCTGTTCCTCCGCAAGCCTCACACTTGGTGGTCGTCGGGTCCGTGATTTTCTGCCATGCCTCGAACTCCTGTCCGCAGCGTTGGCAGCGGTACTCGTAAATGGGCATCTCAGATACCTCCTTGACAAGGATAAGAGATCCTCTCAGACTTGATCTATGTGCGGCTGGTAAAGGTCCAGCAGATAATCCGTGTTCGAAACTCCCGCCAGGATATCCTTTGCGAATCCGTGAACCAGCTTCTCTTCCTCGTTCCGTCGCTCCTGGGTTGCGAAGAAATCCACCCCGAACTCCCGGAACCGGACAATGTGAATCAGTTCGTGGGTGAGAACGAAAAGACCCAGCGTCCACAGGTCGTGCAAGCTTGATCGCAGCAGGACCCGCAATATGTTGGGATCTTGCAAAAGGATCGCATACGCGTCCTCATTGGCACGTCCGGTCCTTCCCGGTCTTCGCTGCCTGTACTTCACTACCTGGGCAAAAGCATCGTCGCTGCAAGCAACGGCTCCTGTCTCCTTGCGTGTGAAAATGCCGTACGGATCTCTCACCCAGTGATCCGCGGACAACTCGAAATACTGCTGGGTGAGCTTCTCCGCAAGGATCGCCGCCCTGCTGATGACAATCATATCGGACGGTGTGAAAAACCCCGGCGCTGCCATGGGCCACCCTACTATTTGTTCTTATGGCGCATTCTAGCACGAAGCTTCTTGTGCTTGTGCTTTCTCATCTTCTTCCTTCGTTTCTTGATGACACTCCCCATTCAAACCTCTCTAAGACTTGATAAACAGAAATTTTTAGCACGTCCCCGATCCTGTGTCAAACATTCACTTGGAAAACCAGCGACGAAGCCCCGCTTATCAGCACGGGCAGCGTCTCCCAGTGCCTTCCTGTGGGCCGGACACCCCGAGAGTTCCCACCCGCCGACGGTGCACGGGGTTGGACCGCGGCGCAAGGTCAAGGAATTCCCGGAAGCAGCGTCTGCCTTCTCTTGCAGCATTCCTCTCAGCCGGTCGGTGAAGCCGTGTCGGCCGTAATTCCACCGTCCCGGCCAGGCAAATTCGATAGGACAGAGAAGCAAATACTCTACAAGATCGGCTTAACGAAGTCCACCAGGTTTCATACTCTTTCACAAGAGATATTGCCCAGCCCGAATGCCCTCTTCACATTTTCAGATAATCACTATCGCAAGCAAGTCAACCGTTGAACAGAAGCTTTTCCTGAGTCGGCCGTGGGCTCCTCCGGCCGCGAGCGCGCTTCAGTGTCGCAGAGATCGCGGCAAGAGCGCTGCTCCGGTAAGGCCTGGAGTGTCACTCGTGAATCGGACCACATGACGAGACGGTTGTCGAACAATTTTTGCGTACGGCCGGTATATTATCTTGACATACTCGCTAAAGTTCAATATGAATTACTGTTGACGGCGCCTAATATCCGGAACGCTCATTGGGGATCACCAATGCGGATTACGACTACGAGCAGATATGGTGTAAGAGCCATCTTTGACGTGGCTTACCATGGAGGCGGACAGCCCACCCAGATAAAGGATATCGCGCGACGTCAACGGATTTCCCAGAGATACCTCGAACAAATCTTCAACAGACTCCTCAAGGCCGGTCTTCTCAAGAGCAGACGAGGGCCTCGGGGGGGATACCTTCTCGCCAGGGACCCGTCGGAGATTTCGGTTGGGCAAGTGATTGTTGCTGCCCAAGGGCCTATCGTACCGGTTCGCTGCCTGGCCGAGAACCCACTCGATAGAAAGACCTGCGAAATCAGGTCGGCGTGTGTGACCCAGTACGTCTGGAGCCAAACACAGAAACTGCTTGCGGATTACTTCAACTCAGTGTCTATTGCCGACCTCTGCGCCATGGCACGAAGACAGGGTGTATCCCGGGATTTGGATCACAAATACATGTATTTCATCTGATCGTCTGGCAGGTGCACGTATCCCATGAGTAATCACGACGCCTTGCCGGCGTGTATTGGAAATACGCCGCTGGTTCTGCTGAAGGGGCACGGGGCTGATAGAGGCGCCCGAATTTGGGGCAAGCTCGAATTCATGAATCCGGGCGGGTCCTCAAAAGACAGGATCTGCAGCGCAATACTGGAATTCATGGAATCAGAGGTTTCTCTGCAGCCGGGGGACACCATCGTCGAGGCATCGGCCGGTAACACGGCCATCAGTCTGGCGATGGTGTGCGCAGCGAAGGGGTATGTCCTGAAGCTGGTTATCCCGGACTCCATCCCGGAGTCGCGCAGCCGGCTTCTCTCAGCCTACGGCGCGCAGATCATTCTCACGTCGTCCGGAGAGGGAATGAGAGGCGCGTTGAACGTGGCGAAGGGAATTCTTGCTTCATCAGAACGGGTTTTCATGATCGACCAGTTCGAGAATCCCATCAATCCCGAAATCCACCGTCGTACCACAGCGCCGGAGATAATCAGCGATCTGGGTGGAGTGCCCGATGCTTTCGTAGCGGGTGTCGGCACGGGCGGCACTTTGACTGGAGTGGGGGAGGTGTTCAAGGGCCTCAAACCCAATGTGAAGGTAGTCGCCGTGGAACCCGCAGATTCGTCCGTTCTTTCGGGAGGCAACCCGGGTCCCCACAGAATTCCGGGGATTGGGGCAGGGTTCGTGCCGGGCGTCCTCAACATGGAAATCATAGACGACGTGATTCCCGTGAAGTATGAGGAAGCCGCTCAGGGCGCGCAAATACTGGCTCAGCAGGACGGCATACTTGCCGGTCTTTCATCGGGAGCTGCGTTCTTCGCCGCGATCAAGGTCGCACAGCGCCTTGATTCGGAAAAGACCGTAGTAACAATGCTCTGCGATTCCGGTGAGCGGTACCTGTGCTTCGAGCCGTAGCACAAACCGAGTGGGATACCTTATGGTCCGTTCCCACCAGGAATGCCGACCTTGTTTCCGCGGACACCCCGAGTCTCACCCTTGCCGGGATATAGAGCCGCCGGCAAAAGAAATGCCCGATCTGACTGTGGGGGCGGGATTTGAACCCGCCCGTGTCGCCTCTTCGGCCCCCCAGTCCCTCTGATCTCAGCTCTTCATAAGTGCAGTCATCGTTTCGGCGACCCGCAGTGCTTGATCAGAAGCGCTCAACTCGCGTCACAACCGATCGCTTGGGGCAGTTCGCTCACCGCCCGGGTTTCCTTTTGGCCCGGGAAATGATATGCGCGAATCGGATGAGGAAATGGAAAAAGGCGAGCGCGAGTGCAGAGGTCGAACAAATGCGGTTGTTTGCGTCGTTCATTCTTGCAGGCTTGATGCTGCTGACCGATTTGGCAGGGCTTTTCCCACCCGGGGGCCGATACCCTCGGGCTGCTCCAGCTCAGGCTGAGGAGAGGGTCGAGAGAGCAATACCCGGGACCCTGGCGCCTCATGGAGCGCTGGGGCGGCAATCACGCCAGGCTATGGCCACGGATGCGGCAGTGCCCCAATCGGCCTCCCATAGGAGTGAATCAGGGCTGAAACGAGCCGTGCAACCGTCCCCGTGGGCCGAGCCCGCAGCGGCCGGGAAAAAGGCCGGTGATGACGAGGACATTTGGCGCAGTCAGGACCTCAACATGCTTGCCATAGGCCTGGGAATCGGCGACGTGACCGGCAGCGGCCGCGAGGACATCGTGCTCATCGACCCGAACACCGTTTACCTTTACAAGGTGGAAATGGGGAAGATGGAACTGCTGGCGCAGTATTCCCAGCGGGCTCTCGAGTTCAAGAGTGTTGACGTGGCCAAGATACGCAAGCAGGGGCCGGCGCGGATATATGTAAGCGCCCAGAATCGGGAAGCGGTGACGTCGCTTGTGGTGGAATACCGGGACGGCAAGCTCGTTCCGGTGATCCAGGGATTCCCGTACTACCTTCGGGTGATCCAGTATCCCACGCTGGGGCCCATTCTTCTTGGGCAGGCCAAAGGTCTCTCCAGAATATACGAGGGGCCGATCCATCGCGTGGAGGACAAGGGAGACGGGCTCGAATTGGGGCCCCGATTCGGAGTGCCGCTCAAGATACCCATTTTCGGATTTGCCATAGGCGATTTAGAGGGCAAGCGCATTCCCATGATAGCGGTTTATGACCGTGAGGAACATCTTCGGGTGTATACTCCGTCCGGCAAGAGGAAGTTCATGTCCAGAGAATTCTACGGAGGATCGGACGTGCTGCTGAAATTGGTTGGACTGGAGGCGCAGCGAGGCTACAACCAGACCTCGGAAGAAATGGCCGACGAGCCCTTCAGGCCGCGAATTCTGGCAGCGGATCTCGATCAGGACGGCTTGTATGAGGTCCTGGCCGTCTCGCACAAGTCCCTGACAGGTCGATACCTGGGCAGGATGAAAATGCTAAGTGACGGCCAGGTCGTGGCGCTAACATGGAACGGAGATGCCCTCGAGGAGAAGTGGAGAACGCCTGTGGTTCAAGGTATAATCACGGATTTCGCCATAGGCCGCGTGTCCGGGATTCCCGGAACGCGGCTGATAACCGTCGAACGCAAAAGAAGCGATTGGCTGTCTTTCTTGAGTTCCCAGACTCAGGTCAGGGCCTATACCATTGATTCCCTTATCGAGAAGAAATCGCGAAGACGCGGCGGTGACTGATGCCCTCTTGGAGGCCGTTCGGGGCACAACGAACATTGGAGGTAAGACTTCACTGCGAAGAAGAAAGAATGAACCACCAAGACACGAAGACACCAAGTAGAGCCGAAGTGAAACAGGTGGTCCACCATCTCGAGGCCCCCTTTCGCGTTGGCTGCGTCCTCTTCGGAGTGAGTGGCTACGGGGACTACGGACAGGATTCCCGATCATTTTGAATATGGATTGTATCAGCATGATTTCTCCTTGGCGCCTTTGTGTCTTTGTGCCTTGGTGGTTTGATTTGAGCTTCGAGGGCATGTTCAAGCTGAACTGTTACCATTGGAGGTCCACATCAATCTTGTTCATGGCGCGGCCCAGGACGAGGGCGGGACATGATTCGGCATTTGCGGTTCCGTCGCATTCGAGCTTGCCCTTAGTGGGGAGCGGGGACCGTCGTTATCAAGTGAATGACTGCCCACGCTGGAAATTCTCCTTGACAGGCTTGCGGGGCCGATGAATAATCCGAAATAACTGATTCATAGGATTTAATAAATTAAGAACGCCAAGTACCGACCGGAGCCACAAGGGTCAATGCCGTCAGTTTATGACATCTACGAGACGAAGAACTACCGCAACAGGATACGTATAGAGAGAACGGTGAACTTCGAGGTTGGGGTGCGCGAGACGCATCTCCATGTGCAGGCGCAGGGCGACTTCACCGCAAAGGCCAAGGATTCGGTATTCCGCTATCGTTACCAGGTCGAGGAATACCTCCGGCAGCACCCGGCTTTTCGCGAGGCCTCAGCTCCCATTCAAATATATGCTTCAGCACCGGAGATCGTGAGGTACAGCGACCTTTCCTGCCGCTCCACCGGAGTTGCCCCCATGTCGTGCATGAGTGGGGCCATCGCGGATTTCGTAGGTAGAGACCTATTGTCGGACTCCTCGGATCTGGCGGTTTCCAGCGGAGGCGACTCGTTTATCCGGTGTTCCGTGCCCATCGAAGTGCACCTGTACGCTCTGGGTTCCCCTCACCACGAAAGGCTGGTCCTGGCCTTGCCTGTGCACAAAAAGGCCCTGGGCATTTCAACCTACGCTCCCGGAAAAGGCATCCATGCCGTGACGGTGATCTCAAGGTCCGCTTGCTGGGCCGCGGCATTTGCCAAGGACATCGGCATGCGGCTGGCCCGCGGCGAGAGTTCCTCATCCGTTTTCGACCGCATTGAGAGTTACAGCGACGTGGGAGGGGTTGTCCTGGTTGCCGACGAAAAAGTCTTTGTCGGGGGGGACATGGTCCTCAGATCGGCCAACTGAAGAGTCCGTCTGAAATGGAAGCGAGAACGGGAGATGATAGTTGGGGCGATGTCCGATACCCATCTTCGGACGCCTGATCACGTGTTGGAATACATTCTGGACGAGCTGCTTGCTCCCGCTGAGTTGATCCTCCATGCAGGGGACATCGTGACCCAGCGCGTTCTGGAATACCTCGAAGAGCGCGGAGTGATTGCAGTCTGTGGGAACATGGACGATTATGAGATATATGACGCGGTTCCACAGATCAGGACTGTGCCCGCCGGGGGTAAACGAATCGGCTTGATTCACGGCTGGGGCGCCAGAGAAGGGCTGGAGAAGAGGATACTGGACAGGTTCCGTTCCGATATGCCGGATCTGATAGTCTATGGCCACTCGCACCGCCCCTATTGGGGAAGGGTTGAGCAGGTCTTGATGTTCAACCCGGGCGCCCCGAATACCAGGGTCGGCCACCCCGCCGGGACCGTCGGCCTTATCGAGATTATCGGCGATGACATCCAGGCAAAATTCGTGCCGGTAAATCGATGAGAATTACTGTGTCAACACTTGCCGGCAAAGGACATGCGGGCCAAAGGGCCTATCGCGTGGACCGAGCAATTGGGAAAGAGGCGCCATGGAGAGATTGTATGCTCCCTGGAGAATAGAATACATACTCGGAAAAGAGAAGGAACCAGGCTGCGTATTCTGTAATCGGATCGCGTCTGATGAGGATGACAAGAACCTCATTGTTCACAGGGCAAAGGGCGCGTTCACCATAATGAACAAGTTCCCTTACAGTAACGGCCATCTCCTGGTTTGTCCCTTCAGGCATGTTGCGGACGTCTGTGACCTGGACGAACAAGAGAACAGCCTCCTCTTGCAGGAAGTGGTACGGGCGATAAAGGTCTTGAGAGACGTCATGAAACCCACCGGACTCAATGTAGGAATCAACCTCGGGGAGGACGCCGGAGCAGGAATCGAGGAACATCTTCATTATCACGTGGTTCCCCGGTGGCGCGGCGATACCAACGTTATGCCGGTCTTGGCGGACGTCAAGGTAATTCCCGAGCATTTTCTCAGCACAAGCCGCAAGCTGCGAGACGGCTTTCGGCGGTTGTTTCAGGATTCGGCATCGGGGGACAAGGAATGAAGCTCCTCAGAAGACTTATTGAACTGGCTTTCATATTCTTTATCATTTCCATCTTCATGAAAAACAAAGATGCTGCGGTCCAGGTGACCTATTTCGGATTCTCGGAGCCGCTGACGGTGGCATTCTGGGAACTCGTCACCCTTTGCGTCTCGCTTGGGATAATCATTGCCGCTGTGGGGGATTTCATAACCCAACTCAAGTGGGTTGCCGAGAGGCGAAGATTGACAAATGCCGAGACTGAGCAGAAAAAAATCGTGGAAAATCTCACAGAGAAGGTCAGAGAGCTTGAAGCGGAAAACGCCCGACTCAAGAGGAGCGCAGTAGAGCCTTTTGAAGAACAGGGGGCCGGAAGGCACGAGCAGGAGCCGGTATCACCGTTTGAGGACGAGTCCTCACGTCGGGACCTTGACAGCCCTTGACAATCCACGGCGCCTACAGACGCAAAGGGCAAAGAGCCGGCATTCCCGACAGATCGTTCCCCACAGCCGGATGCTGCGAAGCAGGCCATAGTCTCCACACCCCCGGGTCTCGTTGACGCAGGGGATTGCGGGTCAACAAGAACAAGCATGGAAATCATCAGGGTACGCGAGAAGATCTATCAGCGGTTTGATCGTCCCGCAGTGGCTCTCGGCAATTTTGACGGGGTCCACCTGGGCCACCAGGAGATACTCAAGCGAACGGTGCGTGCAGCGGCCGCTCAGAGCAGAGAGGCGGTTGTTTACACCTTCGATCCTCATCCGAGAGTGGTTCTGAACAAGGCCCCTGATGTCCCAAGAATAACCAGCTTTTCGGAACGAGCTGAAATCCTGGAGCATCTTGGAATCGACGTTCTCGTGGTCGCGGAGTTCACTCTTCAATTTGCCGCGCAGAGTCCGCGCCAGTTTGTCGAGAACATTCTCCTGGAGGAGTTGGGGGCTGAGGATATTTTCATCGGAGAGAACTACCGCTTCGGGGCAGGCAGGGCCGGAACCCCGGCAACCCTGAAGGCCATGTCCCGTGAGATGGGATTCAGGGTGAATGTTGTTCCTTCGCTGATAAAGGGGGACCAACGCATCTCATCGAGCAGGATACGGGATCATCTGCTCAACGGCGAGATCCGCCAGGCAAACGAATTGCTCGGCCGGGAGTTTTCGGTTCAGGGCAAGGTGATCCACGGACATCATCGGGGCCGGCAGCTTGGGTTTCCTACGGCCAATTTCAAGCCCGAGGCCAAACTCCACCCGCCTGAAGGAGTCTACGCGGCCTATTGCCGAGTCGGAGGCAAGATCTGCCCGGCAGTGATGAATATCGGGCGCAATCCCACCTTCAAGGATCGCCGCGTTTCGTATGAAGTGCACATTCTCGATTTCGACCACGACATTTACGGGAATACCATCAAGGTCTTTCTGGTTGAAAAACTCAGAGGAGAAAAGGCCTTCAATGGTCCTGAGGAGCTGGTGGCCCAGATCCGCAAAGATGTGGAGCGTTGCCGCGGTATACTCACGGTGCTCCCTCAGTTTCCGTGATGTGATACGCTGAGGCGCCCCACATGCAACAAGACTGCGCCGTCCCAACTGTGCCGGCGCGTATGATGAAAGGCAGCGCCAATACCCGAAGGCGCCTTCCCTCAGAATGCATTCGCATAGAAAAGAAGGGCTCGCCGGATGGTGCAGTCAAGCCATGCCAAGCTTTTCGAGATACCGGAGGATCTCCAAGACGCGCTGACCGAACTTGCCCGGTCTCTCGGCGAAACAGCCTCAGACATAGTCATCGCCTCCGTTGATCATTTCCTCAAACTCCCCAAAGACCGACAGAGAGCCGTCATGAAGGCCGTAACAATGAGAAGGAGACGCTGAGCGCAATAGCAGTCTCTCCTCTTGTGCGATGTGCGGGTGGCAACCGGCGCGAAATGGCAGGGGAATATTCTAATTTTGTTACGCGATCGAGACATTTAATGCTTGACGCAGCGCGCGGGGAATGATACTTGCCGTCCAATTCAGGAGGGAACCTTTCCCTCTCCCCGAGGGCCGGTCCAACAATGCCCGCCGGCGCCTGTCAGGCATCGGGGGGAGACGGGTTCGGATTCCGCGCCAATGTTTGTGCTCAAACAATGAAATGAAATAAGAGGTCGGAAGGAGTTGCTCATGTCTCAAAGCGCGTTTCATACGCCCGCTGGAAATATTTTTGAATCCTACGATTTCAACGAAAACTATCAGTATCTCAAGAAGCTCATAGGGGATCTGAAGGCGGAGAATGGCACGTCGGTGGCGGAGGACATCTTTGGCGAAGACGGGCGGAACAAGAAGCTTACCAAGAAACAGATGAAAGAACTCTTCCGTTTCCTCAGAAAAATCGAAAAGCATTACGAGGACTGCTGCAAGGCGCCGATTCCGGAGGAATTGGAGAAGCACATACGAAGCCGGGCCAGTTCGGAGTGGCTGCCATGGGAAATGGAGGCGGTGGAGAAGGTCGAGGCCTGGCGTGAGGAGGTTCGAGAGCGCAAGGCGCGGGCTCGGGAGATGCTCAAGAGCACCCTGGAAAAAGTCAGAAGAGGCGATGCCCTGTCCTGAAAAGCCACGCGGCCGACTGCGAAACAGTGACAAACCCGGCGCTTTCGCCCATCTTGTCTGAGAACACGCAACAGTGAAAGCAGTTGCTGCAAGGTTCCGAGCCGTAAATTTTTCCGTGGCCCCCGTTGCGGAATGCGCGGGGCCGTGATCCTCTCCTGAAAACTCTACATGTAATAAATGCCGACCTGCGCTGCGGTTCGCATTCTTCTGCGATCCGTGCTCTGAAAAAGCCTGACTTGGCAGACTTCAAGAGTTTGATTTCCGGGCCTGATTGATCTAGAATTGGCAGCCACTCGCGCGTCCGGAGGGAGCATGGATCAGTTCAGACCCAGAGATGATCAGTACTCTGTCAAGGATCTCCAGAGGAACGTTGACGATTTCAAACAGAAGCTGGAGAATTTCATTCGTGGCCGCGGAATGTGGCTGGTGCTGCTGGTAGTGGTTCTCATTTATTTCATGACCGGATTCTATAGGGTCGGGCCGGGAGAGAAGGGGGTTGAGCTTCTTCTGGGTAAGATAAGTGGCGTGACGGACCCTGGACTTCATTACTGCCTCCCTCCGCCCTTCATGAACCGCAGCGTGGTCCAGGTTGCCAAGGTTCGTCGCGCGGAAATAGGGTTTCGGTCTGACGGAACGCGGTCCCGTTCTCTTCAGGCCGAGTCGCTGATGCTCACCGGGGACGAGAATATCGGAGAGGTTCATTTCAGTGTGCAGTATGTTGTCAGAGACCCGGTGAAGTTCCTTTTTGGGGCAAAGGACCCCGTGGCCGCATTGAGAGCCTCCACTGAGATAGCTCTACGCGGCGTTGTGGGACAGAATTCTCTGGACTACACGATGACTGAGGGCAGGGAGAAGATTCAGCGAGAAGTGGCCGACTATCTTCAGAAGCTTCTCGACGCATACAACACCGGGCTGGAGGTGACACAGGCCAATCTATTGCCGGTGGCTTTTCCGGCGCCGGTACAAGAGTCAGTCAATGAAGTGGTGAGAGCGTGGGAGGATCGGGAGCGGCTCATCAAGGAGGCTGAAGGATACAAGGAGGACATCCTGCCCAAGGCCAGAGGTCAAGCCAGACGGGAAATCCTTGAGGCTAAGGCGTACCGAGACCAGCGGATAATAAGGGCCGAGGGTGATGCACGCAAATTCCTTAGCGTCCTGGAGCCGTACTCCAAATTTCCGCTGGTAACGCGGGAGCGGCTGTACCTGGAGGCAATCGAAAGATACTTGCCCGGCACCACAAAGATCGTGATGAGCGAACCGGCCTCCCGAGTCCTGCCGTTGCTCCCCTTCAGCCTAATTCCCGCCCCGATGGAAGTGAAGCAACCCGGACCCGACCAGGTGCAACCTTCCTCGAAAAAGAAAGGGAAATAACGGATTATGATTCGACTCATCATCATAGTGGCGGTGCTTGTGTTGGTCCTCAGTCAAACCGCGTTCATAATCCTGCCTCACGAGCAAGGCATTGTCCTGGAGTTCGGCCGGTTGAAGCAGATGCCCAGGGAACCGGGTCTGTACTTCAAATTGCCGTTCATACAAGTGTTGCACCGATTTGACAAGAGGATACTCCCGGCCGACATCCCGCCCGGCCGATTCATCACCAATGACAAGAAATATCTGATTGTTGACATCCTCTCCCGGTGGCAGATCGACGATCCCCTGAAATTCTACAGCACGGTTCGGGACGAGGAAAAGGCGGTGGCGGCTCTCAACGACATAATCGCCGCCCACCTGCGCCGAGAGGTGGCAAGACACACCTTCAAGGACTTCATCCGGACAGAACGGGAAAACATCATGGAGAAGGTTACCGCAGCAACGGCCGATGCTGCCGCCCGCTTCGGAGTCAAGGTGGTGGATGTCCGACTCAGAAGACTGGATCTGCCGGAAGAGGTCCAGAATAGCGTGTTCGCCAGAATGAAAGCCGAAAGAGAAAGGATCGCCAAGCGTTACAGGGCTGAAGGCGAGGAAAGGGCGCGCGAGATCCGGGCAGAGGCGGACAAGGAACAGAAGGTAATGCTTGCCGAGGCATACAAGGAGGCCGTCGCGCTCAGGGGGGAAGGAGACGCTCGGGCGGCTACGGTTTATGCCGACGCGTACGGCAGGAACCCGGAGTTCTTTTCCTTCATGCGACACCTTGAAGTCTATGAGAAAAGCTTTGATAAGGGGACCACTCTCATACTCAGTCCCGATTCGGATTTCATGAGGTTTATCGGTTCCCCTCGATTGCAGGACAATCAGGCTCCCTCGGCGGATAAGACGCGTCAACCGCCTGGAGAAACCGGATCGAGGAAATAGAAGAAAAACATAGTGATGTACATCGAGTCGGCGCCGCAACGAGATGACTACTCCGCCGGTGTACAACAAGCGAAACGAAACATCTGCCGGGCGGAACAGATTCAATTACGGAGCATTCCTCCCTGCAAGTGTCATGGCGCACTCGACGTGTGTCTACGGGCCGACGCGTTTCTGTCGTAGGGCATGAGTACTCACTCTTGACGGGCAGGCGTTCGAGCATACCCGATCCAACGCTGAGAAAACCGGCAAGCCCGAGAGGCTGAGCGTCGGCAGGGCGGTGCCCGTCCTGTAAGCCAATGGTTGTAGTCAGGTGCGGTATTGGGTTGACGGTGAAGCCACAGTCAAGTACCATGCCCTCGTAGTTGATTCAATGCGCAGAGCGAAAGGTAAGGGTTTCATGAAGGCATTGCTTATTCATCCTTCGATTCCGGAAACTTTCTGGAGTTTCAAGCACATTCTCAAGTTTCTCCGAAAAAAGGCCGCGCATCCCCCGCTTGGCATACTGACGGTAGCGGCCATGATGCCCCAAGAGTGGGAATTGCGGCTTGTTGACATGAACGTGGAAGCGCTGACTGATGAGCAGATCCGATGGGCCGACAAGGTCTTCGTCAGCGCTATGATCATTCAGAAACAGTCGGTTCGTGAGGTGCTGGATCGCTGTCACGCTCTCGGCAAGAAGGTCGTGGCAGGGGGGCCTCTGTTCATAAGTTCCGCCCAGGAGTTTGACGATATTGATTACCTTGTGCTGGGCGAGGCGGAGGTCACGTTCCCGGTTTTCTTGAAGGACCTCGCCCGAGGAGAGCCGGAGCACTTGTACGCATCGGACGAGAAGCCTGACATCAAGATGACGCCGCTTCCCCGGTGGGATCTTATTAATTTCAAGCATTACGCGTCATTGTCGATACAGTATTCACGCGGTTGTCCGTTCAACTGCGAATTCTGCGACGTTGTCAACCTCAACGGCCGTGTTCCTAGAGTCAAGTCCAACGAACAGATGATCAGGGAGCTTGAACTTCTGTATGAACTGGGCTGGCGAGGTCGTACCTTCATTGTGGACGACAATTTCATCGGGAACAAAGTACGAGTGAAATCCCTGCTGCGCGAGGTGATCGCCTGGCAGCACGCTCACAAATTCCCCTTCGGCCTGTACACGGAGGCCTCGGTGAACTTGGCTGATGACCAGGAACTCATGGAACTCATGGTGAGCGCCGGCTTTGATTGCGTGTTTCTTGGATTGGAAACCCCTGTGGAGGATTCTCTTAAGGAATGCGGCAAATACCAGAATAGCGGCAAAGATCTGGTCGAAGCCGTGAAGACTATTCAGCGCAACGGAATGGAAGTGATGGGCGGATTTATTATCGGCTTCGACAGCGACCCGCCGAGTGTGTTCGAGACTCAAATGAACTTCATTCAGAAGAGCGGAGTGGTCAAGGCGATGATAGGGCTTCTCAACGCCCTGCCGGGCACCCGCTTACACAAGAGACTCGAGCAAGAAGGGCGTCTTCTTGATTCAACCACGGGTGACAACTGCGACGGGTCGATCAACTTCATGCCCAAGATGGATTTGCAGACGCTGAGAGAGGGCTATCAGGCGGTGCTCCATTACATCTATTCCCCGAAGCAGTACTATCACAGGGTGATGGAATTCCTTAAGGATTACAGGCCAGTCAGACGTAGGCGCCTTAACCGTAACGATTTCATGGCCTTTCTCAGATCGATTGTGTACCTTGGGATCCTGGAAAAAGGTAGGAGCAAACTCTACTACTGGAAACTGATCATAAGGGCTTTTCTTTTCCACCGGCGTACGTTCGGTGAAGCGGTATCCAGCGCCATTTTCGGATACCATTTCAGGAAGCTTCTCACTAAATAGGAGTGATACCAAGTTGCGTCCGGCTGGACATAATGCCGTGCGCGGCCACGCGTGCGGGAGCGGTTGTAGTCAGGCCGCGACTTGGTATTGATCTACAGGAACTCGATTTCCAGTCGGAAGCCTTGGGATCTGAGGTCTTTGGAAAGGGCGTGGGCCGCCTCTCGAAACAGGGACTTGTGATCTCTGGCGCAGCCGATTCGGCGCATTTCACCTGGACTGAACGTTCCCCCCGAGTCGAACAGCCCCTCGTTGAAATAGAAATCAAGAGCTTCCTCCCACTTGCCTCTTAGCTCCTTGTTCTGGGAATGCACGAGGGGAAACTGGACGACCTCATCCTGGACGTTCTTGGCTACGCGCACTTCCACGTGCATCCCGGATCTGTAGGTGACGTCGGCTACGGGGATTCCTCTGCGAGAGATGTGTGCAACAATGACCATGACAGTCCTCGAGTCAACGCACCAACCGACGATGTCATGGGCGTCGGCTCCGCAGCTCAGCGCTGAAATGCGAGACTGGGACGACCTGTGCAGGTCGACTTTGCAAAGGAACAACTCACAGTTCTACTGTGCACCGTCGGCCCACCGAGACAGCAGTGAGGCTTTAATCCCTCATCATGTGCAAGCGTGTAGTTTACCAACTCGGGGATGGGGTGTCCAGTCGTTTTGCCGGAGGGACGTAAGCATTCACTCTTGTGGAGCAGGCTTTCACACCGGCCTGGCCCAGGGCTCGAAAATTCCACAGTCTGGAAAGCCTGCGCCAAATCGCCATGAGGGCCTCCCCCGAATGGCCAAATGCTTTGGTAGGGACCTGATGAAAAATTGCGTTCTCCCCAGAAACCGGATACCCGCGGATTGTCCGTGTCTCCTCACGCTGTCGAGGTTTCCCGGTGAATGGTTTGCCGGCGGATGGGCTTTTATTGGTGTCCCGGGCACGCAGGTGGTATAAAATGTGGCCGTCGAGTGTGCCCAGCGTCAGGACATTCGTCCAGTAGATCTGGGCAAACACGTCCGTCGGATGGAGAGAAGGACTATGTTCAAAGAAGAGCGAAGCCATTACCTTTTCAAATGGGAAGATGTTGGCGACATTGGAAAAGGCCGGCCAAATCTGGGGTCGTTAACTGAGGTGGCGATCTATCGGCTGATGCAGTTCACTCTGAGAGACGTGCTCATTACGCGCTTCAATGTTAATCGAGCCAATCAACTGTTTGCCGAGGCTGGCTGGCTGGCCGGATCGGAGTTCTGCAAGAACGTTTTGAACACGGACCTCGCGTTCCACGAATTCATTGCGGACCTCCAGGAGAAGCTCAAGACTCTGCGGATAGGAGTGTTGCGGGTCGAGAAATTCGATCCTGAAAGATTGGCGCTCGTTGTGACGGTGTCCGAGGACCTGGACTGCTCGGGCCTGCCTCCCTGCGGCGAAACCGTGTGTAACTATGATGAGGGGTTCATTGCCGGAATACTGGATACTTATACCGGCAAGTCGTTCCACGTGAGGGAGATCGACTGCTGGGCCTCGGGTGGAAGAACCTGCAGATTCCTGGCGCAACCGCACGAGAAACCTGCATCGGGATTCGAACAAAGGAGCGAGCGAGAGAGCCTGGATCTGATCCGCGAAGCCCTGCAAACCCTCTTGAGAGGCGAGTTGCCCGAAGGTGTGCCCATCCCGGAGAATTTCAGCTACGAACTCGCTGAGCTTTGCCAAACCACCAACGAACTTGTCCGAAGCTTCGCCGAAGCGCAGAGTTTTATAACTTCACTCGCCAAAGGCGACCTGCGAACAGACCCTCCGGCCAAAAATCAACTGGTGGCCCCGTTCAAGGAATTGCACTCGAATCTGCGACACCTCACTTGGCAAACCGGGCAAATCGCGGCGGGACAACTCGATCATAGGGTGGACTTTCTCGGGGAGTTTGCGACGGCTTTCAATTGCATGATCGATTCGTTGAGGGAGAAAAGAAAGATGGAGGCGGCTTTGGCTGCGAGCGACGCTCGTTTCCGTCAGCTAGCTGAGAACATCGAGGAGGTCTTCTGGTTGATACATGTGGAGGGCGGGGCAGAGTGGGTGGAGTACATCAGTCCGTCTTTCGAGAAAGTGTGGGGAATCAGCACAGTCGAGATCTACAAGGATCCGAGAGCGTGGCTTCGGGTGATCCATGAACAGGATCGGGATCTGGTGGAGCGCCAGTACGAAGACTTCATCCAGGGTCTGGCAGACTACAAGCCGGAATACGAAATCGTCTTGCCGGACGGACGCCTCCGCCGGGTCTGCTCGAAAGGGTTCGCCATCAGGGACGAAAAAGGAAAAATTGTGCGCGTCGGTGGAATCTCCCAGGACATTACTCCACGCAGACTTGATGAAAAGACGTAGAAGCAATTCCTCGGGGGGCCAAGTTGTTCAGTTCTACCGTTCCCTACGGCTTCCGCTTTGCCCGTCTTCGCTCATCGGGCTGTGCAAATGGGGGCAAGCGACTGCCCGGCATCAGTAGCAGATACGGTAACCCAGATCTTCCAGATCTTTGATCAATGCTCGTCCTTCCTCTTCCGAGTCCACGGGAATCCACAGGCCGAATCCGGTCACGTAGAACTTGCCGTCTTCTTCATGGATCTTCACTGGACCGCTGGAGACAGCTTTATTGGAGAGATCCGGTACCTCGGGGTCAGACATGACGATTCTTACCAATGGGCTCCGGGGAAACTGAGGGCTGGAGACCGCTTTTTATGGCAAGAAGCGGTCTCCCCGGGAGTGTGGTCTTGGAAACAAGCCGGCTCTAGAACAGACAGCCCGGCCTAACGGGCACAGGTTTCTTCACTTCAACGAGCTTGGCCTTCTTGACTACTACATAGGTACTCTCCACTTCGGGTCCCTGGACAGTGGCAGACCACTCGCACTTCCAGAGGATCGGCGCGGCGGGACATGGCCCGCAGTCCCTGACCCTCCCCTTTGAACTGCCCTTGCATAAGGGTCTCTCGGCCGCGATCCTCTTGGTGATGTACTCCTTTTCGACAATTTGTGGGGGTGGTTTGGGCGCGGGCACGTCCAGACAGTAGGGTGTCCGCGGGGGCGAGCAGACAGGCCCTCCGGCAAAGGTTGTACCGACGAAACATATGAAGGCCAACAACATAATCGACGCAAGCAGCGACTTCCTCATCCCATCCTCCTTTGGACACTAGCGGCAAATGGCGGTAGTGACCTTATTGTTGGGGAGGCGGTATCACGGGAAGCCGCAGGTGTCAACAGAAAAATCGCGCGATTCGATCCGTGATATGATATAATAAACGGTTCTCTTTCAAATGACCCATTCTATACCTGTGATCGTGAACGAACCCCCCCCTAGTACAGCCGGGCGGAAATTGCCGGCCAGTTTCGTGGGATGGCATGATCTCA
>DYLG01000045.1 GCA_020722215.1 Desulfomonile tiedjei | reverse complement strand
CCTTTCATGTGGGAATGGACGCGGTTCCGGTCTCGATGAGTTTGTTCTTCACTTCCGACAGCATGCTTATGTGGTCCATTTCGGACTGAATGAGGCTGTCGATATCGTCCTTTCCTCCGGCGTCCGGCAACATCTGCTTCATTCCCAGAAAAAAGGCCACCGAGTCTTTCTCGAACCGCAGGGCCATCTCAATGGCCGCCTCCGCGGTATTGATTCCCTTGAGCCTCTCCGTTGCGGCTTCGGCGGTGAAAACGTGGCTGTCCGCGGCGGCGTTAAGATAGCCTGCCCCCAGTCCTTCCGGGTCCCATACCATGTGTGCGATGCTCGCAACAAGCCGGCTTCTCAGGTCCTTGAATTGCTTTATGTGGCCGTCTTCCATTTCCGCCAGCTCTTCAAAAAGCCCCTTCACTCTGGAATCTTTGGCCTTTTGCGCGGCTCCGGTGTAAAAAGCCTTGCCGTTTTCCTCTATTCTTACAGCCATGTTGAACACATCATCCGCGGTTCCGAACACAAACATCAAAGCCTCCTTTGTGGGAATGGGATCTCGGGGGAGGGGCCTTTTTGGGCCACTGCCGGTCTGTTCGTCACTCGATCTTGCGGTACACGTTGAGGCCTATTTTCTCAGACCTGTCGAACACGAGCTGATTTCCTTCCGTCGAGGCCACAATCGTCGTCCGGCCCGACCTTGACGGCCCGAATTCCAGGCTCAGGTCGACGGTAATCGTCAGAATATCTCCGTCAACCGACATGCGCACGTTCTTGAATTCGGCACGGCGCCCTTTGGCAGGCTTCTTGGTCTCCTGTCTGTAGATGTTCATCCCGATTCGTTCTTCCCTGCCGGGAACAATCTTGTTGCCTACCGTGGACGCAACTATGGTGGTCTTGCCCGATTTGGACGGACCGAAATCCTTGGCCAGGTCCACCGTGATGGTCAGCATCTCCTTCTCTACCGAGAGTTCCACATTCTTCATGGAACCCTTCCGGGGCGCAGGGGTCTTTTTCTTGCGCGGGGTCTTGTCCGCCCCGCCTTCGGCTGCAATCTTCTTTGGCCGATGTCCCCTTTCGGTTGCTGTGAAATCGTCCCCGTCAACACTGCCTGCGGCCTGTATGATCGGAACCACGGCGCAGGTTTGGCTCAACAGCAGGCGCCGAATACTTTCCGGCTCCTTCATTAGGTTTTTCAGTTCCTCAGTGCGGACACCTTCAGAATCCCAACCCTTTTCTCTCAGCGCGACCCTCAAACGCTCAACGTCCATTGAGCGCGCTTCGCCAAGCGCGTGCAGGGCATCTCTGACAAAGGCTCGGGATTTGTCGAAATCCCGAAAAGCGTGGTCGAACGAATGAACGATCTTCATGACCGTGGCCATCTTCTCGGATTCGACTCTCCCCGTTTCCGGGTCGGTGACCAGATGGCTCCATCGGGCAGGAGTTTTCGAGCCCTCCTTCTTGTAGTAATTCTTGAAATCTTCCGCACTGATACAGAACTCGAACCCTGTCATGCTTTTCACCGTGTAAGGCGTGGTGGAATCGTCCACGAGTTCCACAATCATTCCCGGCTCGTTGCCCAGGAACTGCTCATATCGTTTGGTCATATTGACTCCTGAAAGCCCGTCATGAACCGGGGCCTTCCACTGGAAAACCTGCTTTTTTCCACGCGCCGAATCCCGCGTTCATTATCATCAAATTCCGGTACTTCATTTGAACCAGGAACACGGCCGCCTCGCGGGCCATATCACATTCCGGACCGCTACAGTAGAGGATGATTCTGGAGTCCTTCTTGCCTAGGAGCGGCTCGACTGCGGAAAAGCGGTCGTCCATCTCGGTTGAGGGGAAAGGGATCGCCCCTCGGACATGCCCATCAGAGTAATCTTCCTCGGCTCTGGTATCCACAAAGACGGTTGTTCCGTCATCGAAAAAAGTGCGCGCTTTGTTCTCGTCAATCAGGGGGATCTTGACCCCCGCTGCCTCCACCACGTCCGGGGGGACGTAAATCCATTGAATGCCCTTGGGAGACACCTGATTGACTACGCCGCCGACCAGCGCGGACCCTGCCGTTATGATCAAGGCTCTGTAGAGAATTTTCAGAAAGCTTTTCATGTCCGGAATCTAACATCGGGCCCGTGGACCTTTCAAGCCAAAATGCTTAGCCGTGGATCAAGAGCGGCTGATCCTTCGATTCTCGCCACATTTCCTATTGACAACGACCCGCTGCGCTTCTACCAATAGGAAGCCTTTTGGGGTGCAACGTCCGAACTTTCCTGTAAGGGGCTGAGAGCCGAAAAATATCGCGTTTGCGAAAATAAATGCACGATTTTTCTGTAGGGGCGGGTTTCAAACCCGCCCGTTCGCCCTATTGGTTCGAGAGGAATCCAGGGCAAACACCAAACGTCCCCGCCTTGAGGAGTTTTTGATGGACTACCTTTTGACCGAAGAGCAGAAAATGGCCCGGGATATGGCCCGGAAATTCGCAGATAACGAGCTTAAACCCATAGCGGACCGCTTGGACCGGGAACATACGCACTCCCCGGAAGTACTTCAGGCCCTTGGAGAAATGGGAATGATGGGCGTTGCAGTGCCTGAGGAGTACGGCGGCGGCGGAATGGACTACGTGTCCTATGCGATGGTAGTGGCCGAGATCTCCCGCGGCTGTGGCGGGACAGGCACAATCGTCGCGGCACACAATTCTTTGTACTGCTATCCCGTGCTCAAATTCGGCAGCGAAGAGCAGAAAAAGAAATATCTTGTCCCTGCCGCTTCGGGAAAGTCAGTCGGGTGCTACGCGCTCACCGAGGCCAACGCGGGCAGCGACGCAGGATCCGTCAGGACGTCGGCCAAGCTCGACGGAGATTCATGGGTGATTAACGGCGAGAAAAAATTCATAACAAACGGGAATATTGCCGATTACTGCGTGTTTGCAGCCACCACCGACAGATCCAAAGGATACAAGGGAATCTCCCAGTTCGTCTGCGATCTCCGGGAGACACCCGGCTTCAAAGTGGGCAGGGTCGAGGAAAAGATGGGTATCAATGCCTCGGGCACTGCCGAGCTTGTCTTCGAGGACGCCAGGATACCGAAGGAGAACATCCTTGGAGAACCGGGCTCCGGACTGAGACAGATGCTCCAGACGTTGGACAGCGGCCGGATAAGCATTGCTGCTCAAGCCCTGGGAATAGGCAAGGCCGTGTTGGAAGAGGCGATAGAATACGCCAAGACGCGGGAGCAGTTCGGGCGGCCGATTTCCGAGTTTCAGGGCATACAATGGAAGATGGCGGACATGGCCACGCAACTGGAGGCAGCGGAACTCCTCATTTGGAGAGCGGCAGTCCTTGAGGACCGCGGCCTTCCCTTCGAGAAAGAAGCTGCAATGGCAAAGATGTACGCCTCCGACGTGGCCATGCATGCAGCAGTGGAGGGTGTGCAAATCCTTGGTGGATACGGGTACTGCAAAGACTATCCGATGGAAAGGCACATGAGGGATGTGAAAATCACCCAGATTTACGAGGGCACCAACGAGATCCAGCGGCTGGTCATTGCCAGGAACCTTTTGGGCAAGAGAAAATGAGGTTTTTTCAATAGCGTTCGGCAAAGCCTCGTCGGAGTAGGACCGGCATCTTGCCGGTCATTGGCGGATGGGCGACCGCCGGGCGCCCCTACACAACCCTTGCTGTCTTGGCGCCTTGGTGGTTAATCCCTGTTCTTGGTTGCGGCCACAGGCCGCATCGTGTACCAAGGGACCCTGCAGTCCCGGAAAGAAAGCAATTGCTCGCCGAGAAAGTTCTCAAAGGTGATGTCAGGGCCACTGCCCGCCTGATTCGCAAGATCGACGACGGCGACAGGCAGGTGTTCTCCGATCTGAGGAAGCTATATCCCCATTCGGGCCGCAGCCACATTGTCGGATTCACCGGAGCACCGGGTGTGGGCAAGTCCACTTTGGTGGATCAAATGGTGAGCAAGTTCCGGCAAAACGGCAAGACGGTCGGAATCCTTGCCATAGATCCCACCAGCCCCTTCACGGGCGGGGCTATTCTCGGTGATCGGGTGAGAATGCAGAAGCATTCGACGGACAACGGTGTGTTCATCCGTTCCATGGCCACCCGCGGCGCATTCGGCGGGCTCACGCGATCCACGGACGACGCGATCGTGGTGCTGGAAGCCATGGGCAAGAACGTGGTGATTGTTGAGACCGTCGGAGTCGGCCAGGACGAAGTTGAGATAGTCCACAGCGCTCATACGACCATAGTCGTGACCGTCCCAGGCATGGGCGACGATATTCAGGCCATCAAGGCCGGCCTCATGGAGATCGGCGATCTCTTCGTGGTGAACAAATCGGACAGGCAAGGAGCTGCAAAGACTATCCGGGAACTTGAGTTCATGCTCCACATGTCCGACAAACGGTCCGGCGTTGAGGGTTGGACTCCCCGCGTCATTGCCGCCGAAGCAATGACCGGAAAAGGTGTGGACGAACTCTATGAGGCGATACTTGAGCACCGCGCTCATCTCGAAGCAGGAGACGGCGAGCGCCTCAAGGCGTTGCAGGCAATCAGGGTAACCAACCAGTTGCTCGACCTGCTCAGGGAAAATCTGGTGCAATCTGCCCTGAAGCGTCTGGGCGGCCGGGAATCCCTGAAACAGGTGGTCCGGGATATTGTCGAGAAAAGAACGGATCCTTACGGCGTTTGTTTCGAGCTGACGGAAAAACTCCTGGGAGGTGGTCCCGATTGATTTCACCCAAAGCCCTGCGCAGGATGGAGATCGACCCCCTCTGGCTGCTTCGGATCTTCACCGCCCTTCCTGTTCTTCTGATACTCGTGGCCGGAGGGGGCGTTCTCTGGATCTACTTCTTCGTCTTGTCCCTGCTTCCCGAGAATCAGTCGTCCATTGATCTCCCGGGACTCACCGCTGAAGTGCGCGTCGTGAGGGACGCAAGCGGAATCCCCGGGATCCTCGGCGAAAACGAAGACGATCTCGCTCTGGTCCTGGGGTATGTGACCGCGCAGGATCGGCTCTGGCAGATGGATTTCCTTCGTAGAGCAGCCCAGGGGCGCCTCTCGGAAATCCTCGGACCTGCTTACCTGGACTATGACCATCTCATGAGAACCACGGCCGCGGCTAAGGAAGACGGCCGTGACGAGAAGCCACCCGCGGGGCCCGAGCACAGGTGGGTCACGAAATACATCGAAGGCATCAACATCTTCATCTCCTCTCACGCGGGCAAATTGCCGGTGGAGTTCTCGTTCCTCGAATATCAGCCCGAGGAGTTCTCCTACAAGGATGTGGAAGACATCTGCCGCGGCCTGGCCTGGGCAAGTTCCCCCGCCTGGAGCGTGGACGCGACCTTTACCGGAATCCTGGGGCGGCTCGGAGCGGCCAGGGCGTTGAAGTTATTTCCAACCGATCCGGCAGCGCCCGAGCCTTTTGTGGTGTCCGATCTGGAGGGTTGGCAGCCCCAGGGCGTGCTCTTCTCGCTGGTTGCGGCCAGGGATCGGCCCGCGGGATTGCCCGGTTTGCGCGGGGGCTGTCTGTGGGCCGTTGACGGTTCCCGGACTCGCAGCGGCAATCCCATGACAGGGTGCGTGGTTTACCAGGCACTGGCCGTGCCTGCGCTGTGGTATCAGGCCCGGCTCTCGGCAGGGGATTTTCACCTTTCCGGCGCGTTCGTGCCAGGCGTTCCCGTTGCCTTCGCGGGGACCAACCAACGCGTTGCTTGGGGTTGCGCACCGGCTCCGGCGGATGACGCGGACCTTTACGTGGAGCGGCTCGATTCCGATTCCCCCGACCGTTACTGGACTGTGGGCGGATGGCGCAAACTGAAGAGGACTGTCGAGACCTTTCGGGTTAAAGATCGCTCATCGGTATCCCGCGAAATCCGGTTCGCAGGGGAAAAGCCTCTTGTGTCCGAGCCCAATGATGGCCGAGCCCTTTCTCTGCGGTGGACCGGGATGAAAGGACCGGGTCTGCTGCCCGCGTTGTATGGGGTGAACAGGGCTCGCAATGGAAATAACCTCAGAGAATCCTTGAAGTCTCTGGTTGCTCCATGCCTTAACGTGGTCTGGGCGGATGCTGAACGGGCCTATGGCATTCAAATGGCCGGCCGCGTTCCAGTGCGGCCTCCCGGCAGCGACGGAATCGTTCCCATGCCGGGCTGGACCGCTGTGCACGACTGGTCGGGGTTCATCCCTTTTGACGCACTCCCTTTTTGGGGCGGATCGAAGGACGGCATAGCCGCAGTCGCTGACGAACGCCCGGGCGGAAGCGAGTATCCCGTATTCATGGGATGCTATTGGAATGACGATTTCCGCCACGCCCGTGTTGGAAAGCTCCTCAAGCAAAGCAAGGAACACTATCGCGACACCTTTCGGAAGATACAGACCGACAACTTCTCTCCGTTGGCACAGAGTCTTACGCCGGTCATTCTTGACGCCCTGAAGGACCGGCCTGCAAGCTCCTCAGAAAAGCGCGCCATTCAGGTATTGGGCTCGTGGGACTTTCGCATGGCAAAGGATTCGGCAGGCGCGGCAGCTTTCGCATTGATCTATCAGGCGCTGGTTGAGGAGCTGTTCAAGGGCAAGCTAAGCACGGGCGATTATCAGGCATTCACTGCACACGATGCTCTGACTGCCAGGAATGTCAAGGCGATACTTGTGGATCGCAACATCGAATGGCTCGACGGAAAACATCCCAACGAAGTAATCGGAACGAGCTTCGCTAAAGCTATGAGACAAGGCGCGTCCCTTATGGGAAGTGATCCTGCCAAGTGGAAATGGGGAGACGTACACGGCCTCGTATTCCGGCACGCGCTCACCATCCGATCAAGATTCCTGGAACTGCTTTACCACGTCGGGCCCGTCTCGTTATCCGGTTCGCTGGACACCATTGATCTTGCAGGCTGGTCGCCCAGGCAGCCCTTTTACGTCATTGACGGAGTCTCCCTCCGCCAGATATGCGACATGACACACCCGCCGGAAATTGCCGGAATGAGCCCAGTTGGGAGTTCCGGTCACTTCTTCTCACCGCATTACAAAGACCGCACCCGCTCATGGGCCGAGGGCGGCTCCTTTCGGGAACCCGTTGAAAGAGCGGACATTCGCCAAAGCGGGTTCAGCTCGGTGCTCTTCAAGCCCGCCAAGAAGACGGAAATTTCAAGGAGGTGAAGAGGAAGGGGGAGAATGGGTCGGGAAGGCTTCGGCAGATATCTCACAATGTCATTGACAATGTATATGCATGGAGATAGTCCATGGGCGAGGAAGTCAAGTATGCGTACCATGGTTTCACCTTGGGGCCGAACTGGTAAGGCGAGACGAGAAACCAACCTCTTTCCGGTTCACGATTCTCGTGTATTGGGCACTCGGGGCGTTCACTATTGCCCTATGCGGCAGTCGTGTGCTGCGAGGCTTAGGGTACCGTGACTATAGAATGGCGAGATTTTGGAAGTTGACAGTTGTGAAGCGGCTTAGTCCAAGAAATCTCTTGCACCATAACGCAGACCGTTATACCATCAATGTATGATAAAGAGCTTCAAGTGCAAGGAAACGGAGAAGGTCTTCAATCGTACGTTTTCGAGAAAGCTGCCGCATGACATCCAGGCGGTGGCTCTCCGCAAGCCTCGGATGCTCAATCGAGCGACAAAGTTGGATGATTTGAAGATCCCGCCGGCCAACAGACTCGAAGCTCTCAAAGACGACCGACAAGGGCAATATAGTATTCGGATTAACGATCAGTTTCGTATTTGCTTTGTTTGGTCGGAAGACAACAATGCCCATGAAGTTGAAATCGTTGATTATCACTAAAGGATGATTCCAATGAACGCTGAAAGAATACCTCCGGTCCATCCCGGAGAAATCCTTTTGGAAGAGTTCATGAAACCGATGGGAATTTCCCGGAACGCTCTGGCCAGGGCCTTGAAGGTCCCTCCAAGGAGAATAAATGAGATCATCCACGGCAAACGAGGCATTACCGTGGATACCGCTTTGCGGTTGTCGAGGCATTTGGGGACTTCCGTTCAGTTTTGGATTGGACTTCAAGATGACTATGACTTGGATGTAGCTGAGGATTCGCGGCTCGTTGAAAGAATCAACAAAGAAGTCCTTCCTCGTCCTGTCGCAATGAGGCAGTAGCGGGGTCAGGCTTGACTTATTCGCATTTGTGCCGGGTCTTCTCTTGCTCTCTCGGGTTCTGCCGCCGGACGGGGATTCGTTTCCGCAGTTTTGCGCAGACGATTAACCGCCTGACCTAGGCTGCTCGGATCACGGGCCAATCGCGTGCCGCGGTCGGTCATGGACAGGTGATCTTCATACCAACCGGAAGGGCGATCATTGCCCATCCCTGGGGACGCCGTACTCAATTATCCAGTAAAGGCGCAAATTAAGTATGGTGTCCCCGGAATTCCAATTTGTCTGTTACGAAACGCGTATCTCCGGGCTCGACGATGTGATATTGTTGTTACTCGATGTTGCAGGCAAGGTAGGCCGCGATCTGCCCGCCGATTACGTCGGGCGGAGCCCGACCTACGCGAACTTGGAACGTAAATGCCCGCGGTTCTTCCCGGGCAAGAAAGAAACTGAATGTTATTAATAAGGAGCGGCCTCGCCGCTTCCCTCCGGAAAGGACTGTTGAAAAGGCGGCCCACCGGAAAGGAGCGAGGCAGAACATGCAAGACTACAGAATAGAAACAAAGGTATCGAGTGATGGGTCTCTTACGCTCAAGGGGTTGCCCTTCCAGGCAGGCGATGAAGTCGAGGTCATCATCCGCAGTCGTCAGCATCGAGAAGAAAAACGCTACCCTCTGCGCGGGAAGCCCATTCGATACACCGACCCGTTTGCCGGCGTTGCCGAAGAAGATTGGGAAGCTCTGAAATGATTATCCTGGACCTGCACCCTGGGAACACATACTTAATTATCGAGCAAAGGTGCAAATTAGGAATGGTGTCCCCGAATTGCGACGAGAAGGGCAATCATTGCGCGGGCTTCGGAGCAGTTCAGCTTCCTGCAAGGGTCTGCGAGACCTTCGGGTTCGAGGCCGTACCGTTTGCACCCATGAGTGACGATGTCTTGCGTTGAGACGGGCTGTTTCATCGCGTAGAAACGAATCCGGTCCGGCTCGTTAAACAAAATGTCCTGACCACCGTTCCCACGTAGCATGACATGATAGACAGAGCCCGGATAGTAAATGCGTGCTCTCCGTGCAATTCTTGACAGTTTCCACCGCCAAATCCGAATATGTCAAGTCTGACCCCAACCTTGACCCCAACCTCAACCCAAGGTCGGCTTTTCCGACTTAACCTCCTGTCCAGTTTTCGGGGTCCATTATAACAGCCGCTCGCGGGGTTATTCTGGTATAATCCGCGAGCGCGCGAGGGCCCCGTGTTCAACTAGGACTGTCTCAGAACTTGTTCCCGGGAGGTTTCATAATGAGCTTTGAGGAGCAGTACCTGGACGTGCTCCAGAACATCGAGTTCATCATCGCAGACCTGCACAGGGACAAAGGCGATGTGTCGGACTACAACGTGATGCGGGCTCTTGATGCCTTGATAGGCGTGTATCGGGCCGAATCCCGCGGCCATACTCAGAAGCCCGTGAAGTTGGAAGGCCGAGACCTTGACCTGTTTATAGGCGTCAAGACCATTTGTGAATGGAGGATGGGAAGAACTCAGCCCCAGGGATCGCCCGAAGAGCCTCCAGAAGAATCCAACAGCCTGGATGAGATCTTGGCCTGCCTTAAGAGAGTCAGGAAATCGGTTGACTATTGGCACAAACAGGGCGGTTCGGACGGATATCTGCGCTACGTGTCCGAGTTCGTATGACTACGAGCCGGCCTGAGAAATAGGAAAAACCCAAGAGAAAGGAGTTCCAACGTGAACTACGAAACCGTCATCGTAGAAATCGGAGATGATTGTGTTGCTCAGATAACGCTTAATCGTCCCAACAACCTCAATACCTTCAACGTACCGCTGGCGGAAGAGCTGAATCGGGCGCTTCAGGAACTGGACTCACAAAAACAGGTGCGAGTCATCATCATCAAAGGCGCGGGCAAGGTATTCTCTGCAGGGATCGATGTGGGCGATTTCTTCGATAAGAGCACTGCAGAATATCGCGACTGGATAGAATGCATGGAAAACCCGCTGGTTACCATTACCCGCATGAGCAAACCGGTTATTGCCCAGGTTCACGGAGTCGCCGCGGCAAACGGAGCCGGTCTGGTAGCCGCCGCTGACCTTGCTATTGCCGCTGAAGACGCTCGCATGGGCCTGACCGCCATTAATGTGGGCCTCAACTGCATTGGGCCGGTCATCCCGGTAACCCGCTCCGTTGGCCGTAAGCGAGCCCTGGAATTGCTGTTTTTCGGCGAACTGATCACTGCCCGGGAAGCCCTGAACATGGGGCTTGTCAACAAAGTCGTACCGGCTGCCGATCTGGACAAGGAAACACGCAACTGGGCCGCAACGCTGGCCCAAAAGAGCCCTGTGGCGCTGCAGATTGCCAAGAAAGCGTTCTATGCCGCGGCTGACTTGGACTATTACAAACAGTTCGAATATATGAACGAAGCGTTCGCGCGTCTTTGCTCCGCGGAAGACGCCAAGGAAGGGATACGCTCCTTCCTGGAGAAACGAAGCCCTGTATGGAAAGAGAAATAGGAAAGCAGTGACTCCGAGCGTGGGCCGTTTCTGAGAAGATTCTTATCCGCAGATTACTCGGATTAACGCAGATGAGTAAGCTCCAGGTATGCATTATGGGAGGCCCCGACCTTGTTCTTGAATGTGCGTCCATCTGCGACATCTGCGGATTCATCTCTTCACATACAGCGCGTCCGCTCCGGAATGGCGTTTACCGAGTTCACATTTCTGTGCTGTTCTTCTTTGCTCCCAGTCTGAACGGAAGCAAGGCGCAATGTCTCCTAGCCGGCCTGTCATCATTCGGATACCGCGCACCACACTTCATCATAGTCGTACGCGCACCACTTGGGATCATCGGAATAGTCAAGCACTTCAACGGGTTGAGCGGCGGCTACACTGAGCAACAGATCGTCCAGCACTTGGAGCACTCCACCAGGAACCACTGTGATGCCTTCTCCCGGCGCGAAGTAATAACACTGGGAACTTCTGCCGGGATCATGGAAGGTCGGACGGTTCTCCCCGTAAGATGGATCCGGGAATCTCTTGCGGGATTCCCGACACGCCGTGATCTCTTCAGGCGAGAACATACTGTACGCCTTTTCGATGCTCCCGGAGGCATTAAACAGGCATCCGCCGCCCAAACCCGGCCACTCATCGCTCCCCCACAACGCTATGGCCGGAACCTTCAAACGGCCGCTCAGCATGCCGGCAGTCGTGACCGGCGTCTCACGGGTGCGTGCGACTTGAGGAACCTCTCCTCGCAGTGCTGCCGCTGCCTGGACGAACATCGGTTCAAGGTAGTCATTCCTCTTGTCCATGAGGGACTTCATCATTGCATCAAACTGTTCCTCCGATGACGCAGCCTCAACCGAGTCATCCACACCAGCCATAGTCACGGTGGCCGTAGGTTCAACCACGCACCAGTCGGAAACCGTAGGCCTGCCCACGTACACCCGGATTTTGGGCGGTTTGCCTGTTGCGTGCACTGCACCGTTGCGGAAAAGCACAACGGGCGTGCCAAAGCACTCGGCGATCCGTTCGGGGGAAGCCTTTGCCAAGACCTGCGCCACGCACATCCCGTCCATCAACAGCTCGTCACACATGCCCTGTTCCACGGCCATCTCCTTGGTACGCTATCCCTTGTTCCCCCCACGCATTCTCACCTCTTCCAAAGCTCGTTGATATCACGCTGTCACTTGACCACAGCCGGCAAGAACGGGAACGGCTGAGCCGGCTCAAACTTGCCTGCAGCATTGCCGGAATAGGTCTTTCCGCCGGTCAGGGTGAGCTTCTTAACCGGAGCGCCTTCTTTCAGGTCCAGCTCTGCCAGCGGCGCCCAAAACGTGGTGAGGCTCGTAGCGCAATCATAATAGTACACCTTGTTCTTGTGGTCCGCGACCGTGCGCCAGTAGGTGGATGCAAGGTTGGGATGCCCCGGAGTGGTGATGCCCAGTGGCACGGACACCCCGCGGATCACGCCGAAGACTCCGGCCAGGGCCTCGGACACATCGGCGGTCTTGGGGATGGTTTTGATGAAAAACGAGGCACGAGCGAAGCGGTCCGCTGACCGGATCGTGCCCGGCAGGAAGCTCAAGCCGCCGACTTCTTCCCAGTACTTGTTGAGCGCGAGCTGCTCATCAAATACCGGTGAGTTGGTCATCACCTGAAATTGCTTGCCGTGATGAATCACCAGCTTGCCCCCGATGTATTCGAAAACAGCCGAATCGCCCGTAGGATCCGAAATGGATAGATGCCCCGCGGCTCGGCTGCCATTGGGCAGGGTCGGCGCGATCAACACGAAGGGGTCATTGCGCAACGCGTTGACAGCCTCCGCCACTGAAGCATAGTTGTCCAGAACATACTGGGCCCATGCGGCAATCGACATGGTCGGTCGTTTGCCGTCCGGCTTACCGTAGTCAGACTCAATGAGATAGAGTACGTTGGCGACCAGGCCCTTCTCGTTCATGCCGTCGATAGTGCCCGCGCTGTAAAAGGAGCAAACCACGCTGCCATACTTCGATACCCATTTGATCGAGGTCGGACCTGCGGCACCGTCACGCTGCATGCCCCGCGGAAACACCCAGAGGTCGGTTCCCGCGTCTTCGGCCCAGTCCAGAGACCGCGCAGTGATTATCACGCCGTCCGACCCGATGTAAACCACGCGGGTGCAGGCATGCGCCTGTCCGACCAGCGTAAGCGCAAGGGTAATGGCGACAAGTATCCAGTACGGGGCCTTCCTGATAGGCTTTCGGTCCATTGTAGACGCCCTTTCTCATTCCGCTTGTGGCATGGCGAGTCTTCTCACACCGCAGCATATACTAGAGACTGGGGTCAGGTCTAATTTCATTCCCGGCAGCCTGATCGGAGGCCGGACTTGATGTCAACCGGAGAAACCTGACCCCTGCACCCCTTCAACGGAGAGAAGCTCGTCAAACCTTCGGCTTCCACTCCTTCCAGACCTTGCCTACCAATCCCGGCCCGGGCTTCAGCGTCGGGTCTCCCGGCCTCCAGCCTGCGGGAGTGACTTCTGAGCCGCCGGTCTTTCGGACGTGCTGGAACGCGGCGATTTGTCTGATGAGTTCTTCTATGTTCCGGCCAACCGGCGGCGTCATAACTTCCATCGCCTGGATGACGCCGTCGGGATCGATCAGGAACCGCCCTCGTATGTCCACACCTGCTTCTTCGTCGTGCACACCGTACACTTTGCCGATCTCTCCGCCCGCGTCGGAAAGCATCGCGAAAGGCGCCCCGCCTTTGATCATTTTCGATAATTCTTCTTCTTGCCAGATTTTGTGGGTGAACCGACTGTCAGTGCTGATTGAAAGGACTTGGACGTCCATTTTGGCGAGTTCTTTATGTTTCGCGGCAACTGTCGCGATTTCGGTGGGTCAAACAAATGTGAAATCGCCTGGATAGAAACAAAGCACAACCCATTTGCCGCGATAATCGGACAATCTGATGTTCTTGAAGCCGCCATCCACGAAAGCGCTCGCTTCGAAGTCCGGAGCGGGCTTCCCGACTCGTGCCTGCATTGTCATACCCTCCGATCTTGGTTGAGGCCGGTTGGGCCCGGCATCAGAGGATTCCGACGGCCGGATTGGGCCCTTGGCGGGGGACACGCAACCGTTCTGTGGTTCCGTCATGAGTTTCAACCTCCTTTGTAGAATATTGCACACATACATGCACCCTGCTCTTCACATGATCATGCCCTGGATGCGGCGGTCTTGCCGGTCTATGGGGCTTAGGGGACAACGCCGTGAGACATCGTACCGGCGAGCCTGAGAAGTCTCCGCGTCTCCTCCCGCAGGACACCTGAATGGACGGACCGACGGAGCCCGTCCATCCGGCGTCAAGTAAACAGCGCAGCCCGCTTTTCTCAGAGGGCCCGCATAAAAGCCACCAGGGCCTTTTTCTCTTCAGCGGTCAGTTTCAGGCCTTGGATAAGATTGAAGAATTCCACGACGTCCTCGAGCGTCAGGAGGCGGCCGTCGTGAAGATAAGGCGGCGACTCCTTGATGCCGCGCAACGGGAAAGTCTTGATCGGCCCGTCTGCGGAAGCCATCCTTCCGTTTATCATTTTCGGCTTGAAGAAACGTTCGGCCCTGAGGTTGTGCATCAGATTATCGGTGTAATAGGGGGCAGGATGGCAGACCGCACACTGTGCCTTGGTGAAGAAGATGTGCTGCCCTTTCATTTCAAGTTCCGTGGCCTTCTTGGGGTCGAGCTTCCCGTAAATGTCCAGTTTCGGGGCCGGCGGAAAATCAAGCAGGGCCTGGAATTCGGCCATGAAATGCGCCTGACTGCCCCTCTCCACAATATTGACGCCTTTCTTCGTGGCGATGACCGGATCGCCGTCAAAGTACGCAGCCCGCTGCTCGAATTCGGTGAAATCTTCTATTGATTTCAACGCACGCTGGGAGCCGAAAAGCCGCTGAATGTTCACTCCGCGAAGAGACGGAATATCCAGGCGATGTCTAAACTCCTGGGGACGGATGTCGCCGACCAGATGTGTGGCTCCGTTGCTATGCCCGTTGACGTGGCAGTCGAAGCAGGTCACACCCCTGGAAGGCTTCTCCGATCGTCGATCGTCGGTCTGGTTAAACTGCTGCTGGGGAAAAGGCGTCACCAGGAGCCGGAGACCTTCGAGTTGCTTGGGGTTCAATATGCCGTTGAACAGGTCGAAATAGTTCATGATGGTGACGACCTTGCCTTGAGACACATCGCCGAGGTCAGGCCGCGTAGTCAAGAAAATGGCCGGCGGAAAATCGGGCAGGAAATGGTCGGGCAGATCGTAGTCGAGATCGAAACGAGTAAGGTCCCGACCCTCTTGCTTTTTTATCTCTTCGATGTGGAATTTGGGGAAGACCATGCCCCCTTCGGCGTGATGCGGATGGGGCAGCGGATAGAAGCCAAGAGGCCAAAGACCTTTATCTCGAACTTCCTCGGGCGTCAACGCGCTCAACTTCTCCCATGTCATGTCTTTGGGAAGCTTGACCCTCACCCCCTCCTGGATCGGCTTTCCGCGTGACATGACGACCCCTTGAGCCGGTCGGTTACTCAAATCGTAACGCTGTTCGAGCAAGTTCATGTGACGCTTCATGATGTCGGGCTTTGCGGCCTGCATACGTTTCATGATCGAGTCGAAGGGCTCGGTGATCACGACCGGCGAGTAACTGGTCGCCTTTTTCACCGATCCGGCGAAAACCCCCGCCGCCACAACCAGGCAGAGACACCCGGTAAGAGCGACAGCCAAAAGATGCCTCGTTGACTTGCCTTTCATCTCTGTTTCCTCCTTCATAAATCCGATTGTCAGACAGTGGACGACTGGTGTCGGAAGTCTCTCCGACCCCCTGAACCGGGATTACCGGCCGGTGTTGCTGCTCCAGGGGCTGGGGAGTCTTAACGGATCGACGGATGCCGTCCGGTAGGTCGGAGCGCATCCATGTCCTCCTCCCGCTAGACCTGCACAGACTGAACCGAAGCACCGTAGCCGAGAAAGAATCCTTTCCCGGTTCGACGCTCATATGCGACCGGGTCTCGCCTTTCAATAGGCGCCCAATTCCGTGGCCTTAGCACGCTCTTCGGGGCTCATGGCAGCGAGTCGTTCCACTTCCGAAACATCGAGCCCCAAACCTTCGGCCACGCGCCGACCGTAGTCGGCTTCCGCCTTGAAAAAGATTGCGGCCTGACGCATTTGGATACGCTTCTGCGCGCCGCCCAGGTGAGCGACGATGTTCCCTATCAAGTGATCCCGGTCCGTATCCGTCATCACTTTGCGGTACAGATTGCCTGCCTGCACAAAGTCGTCGTTCGGATGCCGAAACGGATGGCGGCCTGCGAGTCCTTCCACCGGGAAGAACGGCTCACCCGAACCGGGGTCCGGGGCCGGACCGCCGAAACTGTTGGGCCAATAGTTGGGCCCGCCGCCGCCGTTGCTGTCGACCCGCATCAATCCATCTCTTTGGTAGCTAACTTCCGGAGCGTTCTTCGGCGCATTCACCGGAATCAGATGATAGTTGGGGCCCAACCGATGAATATGCGTGTCGTGATACGAGAACACCCTGGCTTGGAGCATCTTGTCCGGCGAGATTGCAATGCCGGGGACAACGTTTCCCGGGCAGAAAGCGGCCTGTTCGACCTCGGCAAAGTAGTTGTCCGGATTGCGGTTCAATACGAGCTTGCCCGCCACGATGGGAGGGACTTCAGCATGGGGCCATACTTTCGTAATATCAAAGATGTCCCATGCGAAGTCGGCGGCCTGCTCGGGTGTCAGAATCTGCATTTCAAGGGTCCAAGACGGGTATTCTCCCCTCTCGATAGCGTCAAAGAGGTCGCGGGTCGCGTGGTCCGGGTCTTCCCCACAAAGCCGAATCGCCTCCTGACGCGTCAGGTTCTTGATTCCTTGATCGGTTTTCAGATGGTACTGAACCCAAAAATACTCCCCCTTGTCATTATACCATTTAAAGGTGTGACTGCTGTATCCATTCATTCGGCGGAAATTGGCAGGGGTTCCCCGGTCGGAAAAGAGAATCGTGACCTGATGGATCGACTCGGGAGTCAGGGACAGAAAGTCCCAGAACATGTTCGGGTCGGGCAGATTGGTCTTCGGATTGCGCTTCTGAGTGTGGATGAAGTCGGGGAACTTCAGAGGGTCCCGAATGAAAAACACCGGTGTGTTGTTGCCCACAAGATCGTAATTTCCCTCTTCCGTGTAAAATTTCACGGCAAATCCTCGCGGATCGCGAGCCGCGTCCGGGGAGCCCTTTTCGCCGCCCACGGTGGAAAACCTCGCGAAAACCTCGGTCCGTTTTCCCACTGTTGAAAGGAAGCGGGCTTTGGTGTACTTCGTCACATCAGCAGTCACCTCGAAAAACCCGTAAGCCCCCGCGCCCTTGGCATGCACCACGCGTTCGGGGATTCGCTCCCGGTCAAAGTGAGCCAACTTCTCCAGCAGGTGGACGTCCTGCATGAGCACGGGTCCGCGGTCGCCCGCGGTTAGACTGTTTTGATCGTCTGCTACCGGGCTTCCGAAAGCCGTGGTAAGGATATTGTCCGATTTCCGTCCCATGGTTTGTACTCCTTTCTCTATGAGCGGTAAGGATGCCTCTCGGCATTGAACCTGTTGATCATAGCGGCGCTTAATGGAGACGAATTATCTTCAAAGAACCAGTCTTCCGACCAAACCAAAAAAATTTCCCACTCACTCCGCCTTTTGACATTCCCGACACACTCCGAAGAAGTCGAGGCGGTGATAAGAAATTCTAAACCCTGTCTTTTCGCTCATCTCTTGCATCAGGTCATCAAGACTGATGAGATAGGGGTCCATAATCTTTCTGCATTTAGTACAGATCATGTGAGGGTGCGGAAACGGCTTGGTCCCGTCGTACCTGTTCCTCCCGTCGGGAAAGCCCAGTTCGAGAATCTCATTGAGTTCCTTGAGCAGGGCTATGGTCTTGTAGATGGTGGCCAGGCTTGTTGTCGGGAACTCGGTCTTGACCCTCTCGTAGATTTGCTCCGCGCTGGGATGATCTTCACTGACCGACAGGATACGCAATACCGCCAGGCGCTGCGGAGTTATGCGGAAATCATGGCTCTTGAGCTTTGCAAGCATCCGTTCCAGCCGCGTCTGCTGTTCGAACTCATCACCCTGCGTCATTGGGATCTTCCACGCCTTGATATATTGCCGATTTTTGGAGAATCATTCTCACTTAAAAACGAGTTTAAGTCTATGCCCCGACGGTGTCAAGCCAAAAGGGAACTGTTTGTCCAAAAATCTGCTCTTACCTCGGAAGCAACAGGAGGATTGCAAGAATACTTGCAGAACTGCGCAGAATCGGACGTTGACTCCGGGGAAGGCGGTGAAGTATCCTGACCGGACGAATGCTGCCGGACTGTCGGGGACAGGCTCATGAGGCTCCGGCTCCTGCTGCCTGCCGGCGCCTTTTTGCATGGAGTTGATGTGAGTCAAACCAACCACTCCTACGCCCAAATTCCCTTGACCGGAGTATTGCTCCTGTCCTTCCTCTGCTTGATATGGGGCGGGAACATGGTCAGCATCAAGATAAGCAACTTGGGCGTGTCCCCGATTCTTGCCGCGGCGATCCGGTCTGTTGTGGCGAGTTTCCTCCTCTGGCTTTATGCGCTTACAGTCAGGGAAAGGGTCTTTCTTCCCAAGGCTTTTATGAAGCACGGAGTGGGAGTGGGGCTCCTGTTTGGCTTGGAGTTCGTCTTCCTTTTCTGGGGGGTGAAGTTCACCGACGCATCCAGGGCCATAATTTTTCTCTATACGCAGCCGCTGTGGACGGTGGCGTTGGCTCACCTGCTCTTGCATGACGAGCGCCTGGGCTTCTCAAGAGGCGCCGGGGTCCTGATTGCCGTGGTCGGACTTTGCCTTGTATTCGGGACTAGATCCATGAAGCTGGGGCCGCACTACTGGGTGGGCGACCTCATGGAGGTGGCGGCAGGCTTTCTCTGGGCCGCCACAACCATCTATATCAAGCGCTTCATCCGGAATACGCCGATCACACATTTCCAGACGCTTTTTGCACAGCTTTTCTACTCGATTCCCGTTCTTTTCCTGGGCGCACTCCTGTTCGAGTGGGGATTGCCGGTCTCGCTTAGCGCCCCAGTGATCGGGGCTCTGTTTTATCAATCCGTTGTAGTGGCGTTCGCAACCTATTTGGCCTGGTTCTGGCTGCTCCATCGGTTCCAGGCCGGCCGGCTGGCGGCTTTCACCTTTCTTACCCCCATCTTTGGCGTCATTCTGAGCGGTATTCTGCTGCATGAGCCTCTTACGACCTTTCTCTGGATAGGGCTGGCTTTGGTCGCCGGCGGGATCTACCTAGTCAACCGGGCATGATCCGACTGTGCCGGAAACTCCCATTAATCACCAACTCGGTACAGGTAACTGTTCAGCATGACCATCCCTTCGATGCGCAAATCAGACCACAAAGGCGCCAACACACGAAGAAGGCTTGGTCGAGTAGGGGC
>DYLG01000044.1 GCA_020722215.1 Desulfomonile tiedjei | reverse complement strand
GGCACTTCGTCTCCGGTGCGGTCCTCCACCGAAACCGGCCCGAGTTCCCTGGCCGCGCCGCCGCTGTCGAATGCCCTGACGGACTCGATCTGATCGAAGTCGATCTCCTTTTCCACAATGACTTGCTTCAGGATTCGCTTGTAGTGCTTTCTGAACAGCAGCGTCTCGTAAACCCAGTAAGCCGCCATCACGGCCGCTATGTACGACAGGTCATGCCCGCCGACAACCGGCTTGAGGACTATCATGAGCAACGATCCGACCAACATCCCGACTTTGAGAACCGTGCCCCGGATGAAAGTGCGGCTCCAGATTATAAGGTCTCCGGGAACAACGCTGTACAGGATCTTGTTGACGGGTCCGGCTATGGCACGCTGGATTAGTATGACCGAGAACTGCCCGTACATAGCGTCGAAGATGTTGTAGAACGCGGTGAGTGAGCCAAAAAGAACGGTGAAATTCACCGGATGAACCAGAGATGCGTTTGTCAGACCCATAGTCGTGTAAAGCCTGCCCATGAAGAAGAGCAATATGAACGTCAGCAGGGTGGTCATGCCGCGGAACACGCTGAGAAACGAGATCAACGCGTCCATGTTCCCGAATTCCTTGACAGCTATGTCACTGAATTGATAAAAGAATATGGGCAACAATACGTTCGGGATGAGCCCGGTAATGACAAGATATCGGACGATTGGATACTCTGCCATCAGCCCCGGCGCCTGAGTGATTCGTATGTTCGATGAAGCCTTCGGCGATTGCGCGGCCTTGGGAAGCTTTTCTCCCAGCATCCGGGGACCTGTGCTGAACAGGAACAGACAGACAGCGAGACACACGAAAGCGAACACCAGCAAGGCAGACTGATTCCCGATCAAGAGGGTCAGAGGCTTTGTGGAGAAGCTTCCAAGGGTTGTTCCAAGAACCTGACCGGCTGTTACCAGGGGAAAGATCCGTTTTCCTTGCCTGGCGTCAAACAGATCACCCGCTATGTTCCATAGATATACGAGAAGGATGGAATCGAGAACATACAAAAGCTGATAAAGTATCGGATAGGCAATACTTACGTGAGCGGTCACCATGAAAAAGAGGATCGTGACAGAGACCGCGTATCCTCCCAGGATCACGGACAGCAGGTAATGATCCATATAGCGCCTGCCCAACCTGTCAACGATGCCGAAGATCAGGAAGGTGAGCAAGGCATTGATCACCAGCATCCATGGAATCCAGTTTGGACCCCACTTGTCCAGAAAAGCCGCATCAACATAGTTTCGGAAAATCGCCGTGACGAAGAAAACGGCAAAAGAGATCGAAGCAATCCAGTAGAACTTCGCCGCCTCGTGAACATAGATTTTCAGACGTTTCTCAAGGAACTGCTTCATCCGACCCCTGCCGATTCCTTCTTTCCGGATGGGCCTGCCGGAGATCAGGATCTTGTTCTGCTTGCGTTGCCTGCGAATCATATTCCGAGAAATGGCGAATCGCAAGGATATTCTCGGTGGGACAGTGAGCGTTCGATTTCTTGGGAGCGGGCTTGCAGAGCTTGTCTTGGCATTGATTCCTGAGATTCACTTGACGCTCTTGATCAGCTTGGACTTGATGAGCGAAACCCTTTCCGAGTCCAACGGCGAGCTGGCCACCTGGCCGTTGCCGTCGCGCTCCACGACGTGCTCTCCCCAGACGTGCACCGCGTAGGCTCGGAAGACCTCTTTGCCCGCAGCGCCGTCCCACAAGGTCTCCACTTGCAGGATCACGTCTTTTTGCACGTCCAGGCCAAACTCATCCCGGTACGGTCCCCTGATCGGCCCCACCGGGTAATAGTGCCCTTTGGAAGAGAAGCACCTCTCCTGGGAGCGGATCGCGGAGTCTACCGCCTCTGCCGCCAGGGCGTCTTTCTCGGCAACCCGGGCCGGCAGAAAATGACCGAAAACAAGCTGAAAAACGACATACGCTAACGTGGCGTTTACAATGAACACCGCAATGGCGCCGTTGAGCAGGCGGCTCTTGTTTCCGCGAGTTCTGGCGCCAACCAAGTAAAACCACACCGCGTAGATGCTGGGGGAGAACACGATCACCGCCAGACACAGGTAACACGCTATGAGGATCACCCAGACCATGACGATATGAAGCATTGCGAGAACTCCGCGTTGCTCGGTCTGACGAGAAGGATGCTGAAACCGCGCCCTACGAATGGCCTTCTCAGCGTAATACGTAACAGTTTGGCTTGAACATGCCTTAGAAGCGCAAATCAAACCACAAAGGCGCCAAGACACAAAGATCTCAAGGACAACTTGTACTCATAGAATCCATATTCAAAATGACTTACAATCCTGCCGGTAGTCCCGTGCCAACCCGCTCCGAAAGCTGATGCAGCAGGCTTTGGTCGGGCTCCGCCCGACGCAGTTGGCGGGCAGAGCCCTCCATCCCTTGCCGGCGGACCACCTGTTTCACTTCTGCTTTGCTTGGTGTCTTCGTGTCTTGGTGGTTCATTCTTTCTTCTTCGCCATGAACTCTTACCATGATTCCTTCCGGTCGCCTGCAGACCAGTGTGCTTTCGCTAGTTTTCATGCTCGGCCTCCGGCGGGTGAAGTTCCTTGACGAGTTGGACTTCAGTCTTTTTCTCGGCAATACGTTGGGCCTCCCGAATGATAATGGGATCCAAATCGGGGCCTTGTCGAACCTCATGGAGATCCTGCGCGCTCATGAATACCAGAAGCTTCAGCGCTATGGAAAGCGGGGTATGGGGATTGAGAACTATGACCTTCTTCACCGGATATCGAGTGATCCATTTGTGATGGTTGAATATTTCCCTTATGACCATGGGAGAAGTCGGCCGTGTGGAAGCAATGACCGTCACATCATACTCGGTGAGCTTAGGATTGTTCAGAAGGTTCCTGATGACCCGGTGGTCCTGATCCTTCGCGATCCGCTTGATGATCTTGAAGTCAGGTTTACGTGCCATCGCCTTGCGTACTCCCAGAGGTGCGTCCCTTAGCGTGGCTTCAAGATAAGGCTGGAACGGCGTATCCCCATCTCCTTCGTGCGGCGGATCCATGAGCAGGGCTACGACCTGGTACTCTCCGAGCTCCCGGGCCGCGTCAACCAGTTCCGACATCCTGCCGCGGCCAAGGACCAGTTCAAGGGTGTCCGAGCAGAGCAACCCGTTGTAAAGTCGGAGGTAGTTCTCATCGCCGAGTATGGCCTTCTCTCGAATGAAGTTGATAACCATAACCACCACATGGTTGGCGAGATCGCACAACCTGGAGGCAAGAGCGTAACTTCTCTGCCTCATCTCCGGAACGGCCGAGAGTCTGGCCACAAGTTCCTCGGGATCGACGGAAGTCTCTTCAGGTGCGTCAGTATTCATTTGGCCGCACGCTCCCTGCGCAGGGTCGGTATCATTTCCGTTGCCGCGGATGATCCTGGTCATAGTCTATGGTATCATGCTAGGCTCTCCAAGAGCAAACGGTAAACCCGGCGGGCTTTGTCCGGACGGAGGGCTTCGGAGCGGGTTACAGGAGGGCCGGGTTGTGATGCCGTTGTCCAACTACAAGAGGAGCCTACAGCGCATGAAGATTGCCTTTGACGTGGATGGAGTCGTGTTGAATTCCATCAGAATTATACTTGAATACGTCAACCGGGTTAAAGGAACCAAGTGGATGCCGGCCGATCTGCTCAGTTGGGACCTGGATAGACTTGGAATCGACATGAAGACTTTGTGGGACGGGGTTGATTATATGTATTCCAAACCCCGGATCGAACCTTACGAGGGAGCAACCGAGGTTCTGCGGCGTGTGTACAGGGAGACCGGGACCCCCTTGCTCTTCATAACCGGCAGACGAGACCTGGAATCCGCTCGGAATCAATTGGAGGCCCTTGATTGGGATGGCTGCGTTCCGGAAATCATCGTCACCGGAGGAACAAGGTATAAGCTGCCTTACTTGCTTGAAAACTCTGTTGATTTCATTGTGGAGGATGATCCGGAACACATTGCCCAATACCTTGAACAACGGATAGGCGTGGGGCTCATGCTAAGGCCGTGGAACCGCGAGGTCGGGATTTCGGTGACCGAGAGGTTCAGCGGGTGGAGCGAATTCGAGCACTGGTATTTCGGGACTGTCCGCCGCGATCCATTCCAGCAGTGCAAGGCGCTCTCGGATTGAAGCGCTGCGCAGGTCGGCGCGCAGGATATGCGGACGTGGGGTGAAGCCGCAGGGCAATCGTCCTGAGCTGTCCGCTTGACATGCGATTGCCTGTGCATAGAATAGAATGGCAAGAGGAAACAATTCAGAGGGAGTTCTCTGATCGGCCAATCATCCAGGGAGGAAAAAATGGGGTTCTTTGGGAAGCTATGGGCTGTGGTCCGGGGGTTCTTTCTCAGAGCCGGGGATGACGTAGTGTCCGGCAGCCCTGAGGCGATCAGGGCCACTTACGCGGCAGCCATCGACGACGCCAAGAAGCGATACAAGGAGATGGAACGGGCCGTGGCTCTGCTCGCACGGGAACGAGAGAAGACGGAATCTTCCCTCAAGGCGCTGGACAAGGAAGAACAGGAACTGAACAACAAACTGCAGGGTGCACTGCGCATGGCAGAGGCCGAACCGTCCAACTCCGCACACAGGGAAGCCGGCACCCGGTATCTTGCCCGAATCCAGGAGATCGACCAGAGGCAGGAGCAACTTGCCCAGGACCTTGAAGGGCAACGCACCAGAGTGGAGGATTACAAGGTCAGACTCCGCTCATTCATGAATGAAATCGACATCCTCAAGCGAGAACAGGGCGAAATGGTTGCGGAGTTCATCTCGAACCAGCAGGTGATTCAGCTAGAGGACAGACTCAAAGGACTTGGCGAGACATCCGTTGACGAGTCAATCGTCGCTATCAGGGACAAGGTTGCCAATATGAGAGCCCAGGCCAGAATCGCCACGGAAATGAGCGGGTCCACCGTTCGGGCTCAGGATGCTCAATATGAGCGTGCCGGAGCACAGGCGGAGGCCGGAGCGCGATTCGATGAGCTTCTCAAGGCTCGCGCAGCGGAGAAGGCCGGAACGGCAGCCAAGCAACGGGACTTGGGGTGACGCGCAGTCCCCCTTGATCAGATATGACAAATAGCCGAAGGGCGCATGTCAGTGGGACACTAGTGTCCCGCTTGGAAGAAGCCCCATGGAGAAATCGTCTTTTCCGAGGCCTGAGTTTGCTGAGGCAATAATCGAGAAATACCTCTCCTCGCAATCGAACGTGTTTCTCGTTTACGGTAACACCAGGGACATCTATGCCGTTGAGCCGGGAAACTATGTGCCGCTGGGCCAGTTCTTCGTCGAGGCCCTCATAAGGCCGGACAGAAAGGACTCGCCAAAGATCGTCATGGTTTATGACCCTGCGTCGGGAATCACCTTTCCTAGCCCCCTGGACCGGCAACTCATTTCCAAAGCCCTGGGAGAAGACCGCCTCAACCGAACGCTCGCCGCGGCCAGGGCGGACGTGGTTACGGCTTGCGCTGCGCTAAGAGAGCTGACGCGATTGGACGTATTGGTTCCGATCGAGGGTGAGCCTGACAGGAAGATCCGCAAGGATTTCGCCATAATCATCCAGTACGCAGAGGCTGTCGCGCCTCCGTCCAGGGGAGACGTGATTCTCGATTCGGATCGTCTCAAGGTTATTACGTTGGAAGACTGGTTTTCAGACCGGACTTTTGTCACGTCGCCGCACATTGTGTTCCTGGTAAGTGAGACTCTCAGCGGAATCAACGAACGAATAGTCGATCTCCCCTATGTTGCCGCAATCAAGATCGATCGGCCCAATGAGCATGAGAGAAAGCTTTACGTAGAGCTTCTCATGAAACAGGATGAAGCCAAGACCTCTCTTTCGGCCGAGCAGATAGCGTACTCCAGCGCGGGACTCACGCTCCTTTCGCTTAAGCAGATCTTCATGCAGGCCGCTCATAACGGCCGGGAAATCACTTTGGACCTCATTTTCGAGAAGACGAAGGAAATCATCGAGAAGGAGCTTGAAGGTCACATAGAGTTTCCAAAGCTCAATTACGGGTTTGAGGCCGTCATAGGGGCATCGCGCTTGCTCAAAAGACTTGGAGAGCTAAAGGAATGCCTCAGGGGCGAGGACTCGGAACTCATGCCCGTGGGCATTCTGGTGCCTGGAGCCAACGGCGTGGGCAAGACCTTCATCTACAAGGCTTTTGCCAAGGAGTGCGGATGGGTCGCTGTGGTTCTCAAGAATATTCGGGGACCGTACGTGGGCCAGACCGAGAAGAACTGGGAACGCATACGATCCGTGCTCGAGGCCATGGGCAGCGTCATGGTCCTCTATGACGAGGCGGACACGGAGATCGGAGGCAGAAGCGCCCAGACCCACGACGTGGACAGAAGGCTGTTCGGAAACATACTCAAGATGATGTCCGACTCGAACAATCGGGGAAAGATTGTCTGGATAATTATAACTGCTCGGCCGGACAGACTGGAGCCGGACATCAAGAGGTCCGGCAGGGCAGGGGAGCATTTGCCGGTCTTCGACAACGAAGGGGAGGAAAGAACGGCCTTCATCAAGCACGTGCTCAAAGGGGCGGGCGTTAATCCGGATGAGTTCCCGCAGGGAACTCACGCGGAGTTTCTCCGATTGACCCAATCCTATTATCCTGCCGACTTCGACCAATTGCTCACCGAGTTGAGACGAAGGCGACATCTGGAAGGCCGCCTTACGCCGGAGGCGGTCATTGAAGAGGTCAAGGACTTCATCCCTCCGGACATAGCCAGGCAAAGGGAATACCAGGAATTGCTGGCCGTCCTGGAATGCACGTCGCGAGAGCTGCTCCCGGAACGATATGCGAGCCTTTCCAAAGAGACTGTCCAGCAACGCGTGCAGGAAATCAGAGTATCCATGGGACTCATGTGATGCTCGTGTTCGGGATTGAAACCTCCTGCGACGAGACTGCCGCCGCGGTTGTCCAAGACGGCCGGCGGGTCTTGTCGGATGTGGTCGTATCCCAGATCGACGTTCACAAGGAATTCGGGGGAGTAGTCCCCGAACTTGCGTCCCGCAAGCACATCGAGGCCATCTCGGTGGTAATGGAGGAGGCCTTGGGCGAAGCGGGCATTGGACTGAGGCAGATTGACGGCATTGGGGTGACCAGAGGCCCGGGTCTCATCGGATCGCTTCTCGTTGGCATTGGAGCGGCCAAGGGCATGTCTCTGGCCCTCGGGGCGCCGGTTTGCGGCGTGAATCATTTGCACGGCCATCTATTCGCTGCCTTCCTCGAACGCGATGACCTGGACTTTCCGTTCGTCGGGCTAGTTGTGTCAGGCGGGCATACGAGTCTTTTTCACGTGCGAAGCAATTGGGAAATTCAACTGCTGGGAAAGACCAGGGATGACGCGGCGGGAGAAGCCTTCGACAAGGTGGCCAAACTTCTAGGCCTGGGCTATCCCGGAGGCCGCGTCATCGAAGATCAGGCGCGAGGAGTGGACCCCGGATCAATCCGCTTTCCGAGAGCGCTCATGGAAGGCGATGAACTTGACTTCTCCTTCTCCGGGTTGAAAACCGCAGTCCTTCGCGAGGTCCGCAAGAGGTTCGACGTATCCGAGACGCCGGACATTCCGGGGAGTTTCCACCCGATACGCCTGAACGTCTCCCACGAAGTCGCTCGTGAGGATATAAGGATCATCGCCGCAGCATTCCAGGATGCCGTCACTGACGTGCTGGTGGAGAAAGGGTTCAGAGCCGCCGAGAAGTACGGCTCGGATATCCTGGTCGTCTGCGGCGGGGTTGCGTCGAATGGAAGTCTTCGGGCCAAGGCCATGGAAGAGGCTCGGCGCAGGGGAATTGAACCGGTGTTCCCGTCGGTCCGTCTGTGCACGGACAACGCGGCAATGATCGCGGCAAGGGCGGATTCGATGCTTGAAGCAGGGATTACCGACTCATTGGATTTCGATGCAAAGAGTCGTTGGTGAGCGCAGGGCTCATGCCCATGAGCGATCAAAGAGGGAAAGGCCGGGGGCCAATAAAACGTCCGCATTAGTGGTAGGGGCGGACCCGTGTGTCCGCCCTTTCCTGCGGTCCGGGCACGGCTTTGGGGCAGACAAGCGGCTCTTCCCCTGCCATGGGGTCATCGGGTCTGTAGCCCCCGAAAAAGAAATCACTTTGTTGCCTTGGATTGCCTGGCCTGCCCGCGGGAATCAACCTGCGTTCGGGCTCGGTCGATGAGAGGAGTGGTGCAATGACGGACTATAGGAAGCGCATTCTTTTCGATGCAGAGACCATTGCTCGGCGTGTTAAGGAACTGGCGGGAGAGATCGCGGCAAAGCACCCGGAGGGCGATCTTGTGTTGATCGGAATACTGAAAGGCTCCTTCGTATTCATGGCCGATCTCGTACGTGCGCTGGACAGCCCGTGTCAGATAGATTTCGTGAGAATCTCGTCTTACAAGTCCGCGACCGTTTCCTCAGGCGAGTTGGAAATCACCATGGACATAAGCGTCCCTATAGGAGGCAAGCACGTGATAGTGGTGGACGACATCGTGGATACCGGCCTCACGCTGAGCCAGTACGTTAAACGTCTTGAAAAGGAAAGCCCCGCATCTGTTGAAATCGCCGCGCTGATCGACAAGACAGGTCGTAGGGAACAATACGTGAAACTGGACTACCGCGGTTTTTCCATCGAAAAGGGCTTTGTGGTGGGATACGGTCTGGACTGGGATGAACGCTTTCGCTACCTGCCTGCGGTTTACGCTCTTGAGGACACGGAATAGCCCTCCCTGAACCCATGCGATCTTAGGACAGGTTTTCGCAATAAGGTTTCGTGTTTTTTCGAGGAGCGTACGGATCTCGAAGCCATGCATCGGTAGCGACCGGCGGGCCGCCGGTCCCACCAAGGTCTCTCCCACCAATGAGCGCCGTTGGCATCGTAGGGGCGACCGCATGGATCGCCCCTGCAACGCTCATATTGTCACGAGGACTTATTCAGGTGAAAGGGGGCGCCGCTGAGAGAGGGTTTTCTCCAAAGCCGAACGCCTTTGCTCCTTCTTTTTTGAGAGGAATTGCCCCAGCCGCTTCAACTGGTCGCCGGTGAGCTGCGCCAATAGTTCCCGTCTCGCTCTGAGGCGTTCCATGTACAGGGTCGTGTGGAGATTAGCGAGTTCCTGGTCCAGTCTTTCAAGCGTGGGCAGATTCACTTTGCCTGTAAGGAGCATTTTCAGTTTCTCGTCTCCGATTTTTCTCATGGCCTGTCTGGTTTCACGGGTCTTCTCTCGAGAATCCTTTCTGAGCTTCTGCATGCGCTCTTTCTGGTCATCGGAAAGGCCCAGCTCCTTGCTGATGAACTCTCGCAACGCGCCCCGTCTTCCGAACGGCCCTTTCCCCGGCGCGGGCCCCAGCCCTTGTTCAGATGATCGCGCCGGGTCCGTCGATTGCGCAACTTGGAGCAGGGGCTGCGCAGAAGGGGCCGGAGAATCGTCCCCGGCCAGGCAGACCAGCGGGATCGCCAAGAGAAAAGCCAGCGAACACACTGCCGCAATTCTTGGTGCCTTCATTTGATTCTCTCCTTTATTCGTTAAGTTGTGAGCAAGCGACTCGGAGAGCCGGTGCAATGATCCGGCGTCCGCGCGGAACACCCGTGCCGGGTTGTACGCGGTCCCCGATGAGCGCTTCGGTAACCATCCATCTTCGCGGAAAAAGGCCCCATACCAACGTGACGCAGGCTTTCGATCCTGCGAGTCTTCTCAGCCTTGGATCAGGCACAGCGGCAATCCTGCACCACAGGAGTGAGTGGTTGCGCTTCAACAGATCAGACGTTTGACTCAGTCATTCGTTATGTGGGATGCAAAAAAAAACTCCAATCGTGGCAATCCGGTTTGTGCATAGCCGTTGGCAAGGTTGCCCACCGAATGACATTGGGTAGGCGCGGGTTGCAAACGCGGCCGCAATCCAGCGAATCGGACACCTGATATGGCAATTCTTATACTAACGGAGGGAGCCTCCTGTTGTCAAAGGTGAACACCGGTGGGCTACCGAAAACAGCCTACGGTCAGAGCAAGGATGAGACCGTTTGTCAGGTAGAACATTCTCACCTTTGCACCTCTGTCGTGGAGATCTTTCCAGTCGGAAGTCCGGCGAATCATCCGATCGACCATGCAGGCCAGGATGAGGGTGCCAAGCGACATCAGAGCCGCTGAATGCAGAAGACCAAGGCAAACGAGCAGCGCGATGGCCGCCAGGGATGAGGCGGCGAAGAATCGGAATCCCCAGATCGCTGTGGGTTTGCCCAACCTTACCGCGATTGTTCGTTTTCCCACCGCTCGGTCCGTGTCGATGTCCGGAAGGGACTGATAATACAGAATCATCGCCGCCATAAGGGCTATGGGGACGGACAGCCATAGCGCCCGCGGCACATAGTGACCGGCTAGAGCCGAAGCCGTGCCTACCACCATGACCGGTCCCATGTTCAGTCCCACAAAGAGTTCACCCAGGCCGAAGTACCCATACCGCATGGGCGGGCCGGTGTAAGAGAGGCTGGAGAAAAACGCGAATGCCATCAATCCGGCAATCCACCACAGTTCCGACACCCAAATGATCCAAAGGCCAAGCACGAACGCAACCGCGTACAGTATCACCAGAGCAGTGCGTATCTCATGGAGGGAGATCTTTCCTTCCTGGACTACCCGGCTTCCGCCGATCGAGTCGCCCGCGTCCGCGCCGGTTGCGCAATCGAAATAGTCGTTGGCCAGATTCGTACACAGTTGAACGAGGAAACAAGCAACAAAAAGAACAATCCACATTGCCGCGTCCCAATGGCCTTCGGATCTGGCTACGACTCCTCCCAACGCCAGAGGAATCAGGGTAGCCACAAAGAAAGGTGCTCTGCTCGCCTGTATCCATGCCTTGAGCTTGTCTATGCTCATGCTACAATTCCCTCGTGGAGGTACGTAATCCCGAAGGTCAGGGGAAAGGCTTTGACCGACTTGAGTCCAGCCTCCTCAAAAAGGGTGGAAAGTTGGTCAGGATGAAGAAAATCCTGAATAGAGTCAGGCAGGTATCGGTAAGCCCTGCTGTTGCCTGAGATGAGCCTGCCAACCACGGGCATAACGTTGTTCAGATACCATCTGAAAAAGCGCCGAAGCCTCATGTTCCTCGGGAAGGTCATTTCCAGGACTATCACCTTGCCGCCGGGTCTGACCACGCGGGCCATCTCTTTCAAAGCGGACCGCCTGTCCGGGATGTTGCGGATGCCGAAGGCAATGGTTGCGGCATCGAATTGATTGTCGTCAAAAGGAAGCATAAGGGCGTCTGCCGCGGTGAATGATATGAGCCTCGTCAGATTTCGTCTCGACGTTTTTTCCCGGCCGAGGCGCATCATGCGCTCAACGAAGTCAACTCCAATGACCCGCAATTCACCCCCAGCCGTGGCCATGTCGATTGCCAGGTCTCCGGTCCCGGTTGCAACATCGAGAGCATTCCGGGCTTCCCGGGGAATCCTTCTTGCTGCGAAGCGCCGCCATCTCACATCCTGTCGGGCGGACATGAGCCTGTTAAGCAGGTCGTAATGGGGCGTTACGGTGTTGAAAATCTCTTTGACCACTCCGACGCGCTCCTGCGACGTCCATTGACTTATCGGCTTGTTGTCTACATCTGTTTCCATCTGCAAAAGACTCTCTCCAGAACATCAAAGATTTCATACAACACCGCGCCCATGATTGCCAGCACCACGATGCCAACGAAAATCTGAGGCACGTCGGCCCGGCCCCAGGCGTCGAGAATGTAAAACCCCACACCGTACTGAGTCCCTATGGACTCGACAAAGAACAGCACCGCCACCACTGTGCCGGTGGCGATTCGCAGAGCAGTGAAAACAGCGGGCAACACCGAAGGCCAAATGACGTGAACGAACAAATGCCGCCTCGTTCCGCCGAGACTATACAGGGAATACTTCGCGGAACGACTCACCGCTGTGGCTGCGTCCCGTGTAGTTATGAGGAGCTGAAAGAACAGAATGAGCGACAGCATGACGATCTTGCCTGTGTCCCCGAGGCCGAAAATGAGCAACACCAGAGGAAGCAGCACGATCTTCGGAACAGGATAGGTCAAGTTGATGACCGGCCTGACAAATCTGTCCGCTCGCCTGCTGGACCCCAACACCAGTCCGACTGGGACCGCAGTCGCGAAAGAGGCCGCCAGCGCAGCAATGACGCGCCACGCGGATGCACCCACATGATGCCAAAACCGCGACGTCTCGGACTCGCTCACCAGCTCTGCCAGTACGGTGGCCGGCCCGGTCAGCACCGATTCCCCGGCCCACCACGCTCCAATCTGCCAGAATGCCAGCAGCAAAGACGCTCCCAATAGGTAGCTCCGCCAGGTCCTCATGCGGTCTGCTCCAGATGTGCCCGAACCAGACGCGACATCTCGAAAAAGTCGGCCTGCCCCCGATAGTCTTCGGAGCAGCCCCTGGGGTTGGCGACAAGGGCAAGAATTCTCCCCGGCGTGCTCCCCATAACTGCGATGCTCCGCCCCAGTCGCACCGCCTCTTGAATGTTGTGAGTCACGACAATCATGCCGAACGCGTGCTTTCGCCATGCAGCGGCAACCAGATCCTGCAAGCGCTCTCTGGTGAGGGTGTCCAACGCGGCGAAAGGCTCGTCCAGAAGCAACAGGGAAGGATTCAGCACCAGAGCCCTCGCGAGAGCCACGCGCTGCCGTTGGCCTCCGGAAAGCTGTTGCGGGTACAGGTCCATCTTCTCAGTGATGTCCAGTTCCGCCAACAAAGAGTCAAGTCGGCCGGAATCCATGGACTCGCCTCTGATTTCCAGGCCCAGTTCCACGTTCCGGCGAACCGTCTTCCAGGGAAACAGACCGTAGTCCTGAAGGACCAGAGCAATTTCCCGGTGCGGTCGAGTCAGCGGCTGCCCTTTGAACAGAACTTCGCCTGCCGTAGGTTTTTCCAGCCCGGCCAGAAGAAGCAACAGCGTAGACTTGCCGCAGCCGGACGGGCCCACAAGGGCCAATGTCTCGCCGTGGCCGAGAGCCAAACTCGTGGGCCCCAGCGCGGGAACCGAGCCATTGTCAGCGGAATAGGTTTTGGTCAGATCGGTGCTACGAAGAAGCTCACCGCAACATTGCGTCATTCACTATCTCTTGGTATTCAAGCTTTTTCGGTATCACCTTGCGCGCTACCAGCCAATCGACTATGCCGGCCAAGGATTCCTTGTCCGGCGCGTGCAGCTTGGGAAAGCGGGGAACAGGGTAATTGTCCTGCATAGGGCCTGGGAGGCGTGCGTACTGTACCATCAAAGGACGGGCCGAATTCGGGTCTGTGTTGACCAGTTCGGCTGCTTCGGCAACTGCTTTCAGAAAGGCTTTCACTGCTGCCGGCTTTTCCTTGATGATCTTCCCCGAAAAAACCAGGACGGTCTGGCTCGCCGCAAGTCCGGCATCATCTGCAAGAAGCCCGGCTCCCTTAGCGATTGCAGCCGATACGAGCGGCTCGGGCAGTGTGGCTGCCTCCACTTTTCCTGACATGAGCATCTGGAAACGCAGTCCGATGTTCTTCATTTCCAGCATCGAGATCTTGTCAGGCGGCACTCCCGCGGACTTGAGCAGTCGTTCGGTCACGTAATCGATTACCGAATTGGACGATATTGCGACAGGAACTCCGGCAAGATCAAGCGGCGTCGCATACTTGCCCTCCGGCTTTCCGAGAACCCCGAACATGCGCCGATCGTGCGTTGTGTCGTAGTTTGTCGCCACGATGAATATGTCTTTGCCGTTGCCCCTGAGAACAGTCGGGGTGACAAGGTCGGCAAAACATCCGTCTAGACTGCCCGTGGACAGAGCCATGTCCTTGTCGGCAGCAGTATTGAAGGGAATCAGTTCCACATTGACGCCGGCCCTTGAAAACAGTCCTTTGTCTGCCGCAACGTACAGAGGCAGAGCCTGCAACACGGGCAGGGTTCCAAAGCGTATCTTTGTCCCCTGGTCTGCACCGACAACGGGTGCAGCTGCAATGGCCGCGACAATCAGAACCGCCAACAAAACTCCGAACAAACGATAACTCATTGTTGCTGCTCCAGTTTATGATTGATGGAATCCCGGTTATTCATGTTAGAGAAAACGGAGATGCGTTCCGTTGAATGTCCTCATCCCCAACCGGCTTTGCATCGTCGCCGCTATTCCTTGGCCGGGTTTTCGGACTCCGGCGCTGCGTTTCCGATCCCTTCACGTACGAGATGCAGAGTTGTCCGCACCCATTGGTCCAACTGCTGCGAGTTCCCACGGTAAAGGCCCAGGCCGGGCGCAAGAAAGTCCGTGTAATAGGCCCTGAGCAGCGTCTCAAGAAGAGAGTTTATCAGGAAAGCCAGCCTCGGGACGTCCAGCCCAGTTTTGAGTTCCTCGCGCTCGATCCCGGTGACAATGAGTTCCGAAAGGAACTTCTCCGCCTGCTGCCGGAGCATTGCGATTCGCTCGGAACCGAAAGGAGCCTCGCCCGATTGAAGCAAGTGAAAGTAGATTCGGGCCAGAAGAGGATGACGATCGATGAAATCAAACCCGGATCGGAGAATCAGTTCCAGGCGGTCGAAGAAGAGCAGGTTTGTTGTGTCGTCACGAACGGTCTTCAGGTAATCCTTGACCTTGGACGCGGCAATTTCCACCACGCCGTCGAACAGGTCCCGCTTGGTGCGGAAATACAGAAACAGACTCCCCTTGCTGATGCCGGCGTCCTTCACGAGCCTGTTCATGGACGCGCTTCGGTAGCCTTTGGACGCGAATTCCTGCACCGCAGCCTGGAAAATCTTCTCCTGCTTGCTCGGGCTGAGTTTCCTGAACAATAGAGTTGCAGGGGAGGGGAGATCTGCTGTGTTGTTCTCTTTTAGAGAGAGTTTTTTCATGATGACCACCCGGTCAATGACCACTTGGTCATTCTAGCCCTGGACCTCGGTCTCGTCAAGCCCCATTTCCGATTCTCATGTAAGGAAGTTTTTCCAAATAGCGTTGACATTCTCGCGTACGGTGCGGGCCCATCTGTTCGCCCTTCGCGCTGCGCAGCCGCCGCCGAACAGGCGGGCATGGGGAGAAGCCCCGATACGTTTCGCCGGTATTCACCGCAAGCCCCTTGGCAAGAAGCTTCTGTTGTGACACCATTGTGATCGGGGCACCTGTCTCTAACGCGGGAAAGGAGCACCAAACCCATGAAAGGCACGGCCGCGCCTCGGATCGAGGGGTTGTGCGGGCAATCCGTACCGCTTTTCCAGTTTGTGGACGAGATACCCATCGGCATCCTCGTGGTGGATCCCGCGCACCGCGTCTTGTTCATGAATCGGGCCATGGAGGCTTTGACCGGCGCCCTGAAACAAGAAGCAGCCGGCATTCCCTGCTGGTACATTCTGCGGAGTAACGTGTGCGTCAAAGGTTGCCCTGTGAGGAAGGCCTTGGAGGAGAGCGGTTCCGCGTGCTGCGAGGCGGACATTGTAAACAGGAGCCGAGAGAGGATTCCGGTGCGTTTCACCGCTGCGCCGATTTTCTCGCGCGAGGAGGCATGGTGGGATTCTTGAAAACCGTGGAGGATATGAGGTTCTTGCAGCGTCCCCACGATGACGTAGCAAGGTTTTTGTTCGGCCGGCTTATCGGCAAGAGCCAGGAAATGCAGCGCGTTTTAGGATCCTGCCCTCCATCGCAGAGACTGATTCGGCAGTACTCATCACGGGGCAAGCCGGGACGGGCAAAGACTACGTGGCCGAAGCCATCCACAACGCTTCCCCACGCGCGAAGGGTCCCTTTATCAAAGTGAATTGAGGGGCTCTTCCGGACACTCTCCTCGAATCGGAACTCTTCGGCCACCAGAAGGGAGCTTTTACCGGAGCGGTTGCGCACAAGCCAGGCAGATTTCGTCTCGCGGACAAGGGCGCCCTGTACCTCACCGAGATCGGAGACCTGCCCCTGAACCTCCAGGTGAAGCTTCTTTCCTTCGCTTCTCGTGACCTCACGGGGCAGTCTCATCGGGGTCCTCCGCCTGGTGGACGTGTTTCACGAAATCACCGAGCGGATGAAGACCTGCAAAATCTGATCGAGTTTCGATCGTTGAAAGATGTATCCTGAAATGAGCGCTGACGCAATAGCATACTCAGCACCGAAAAAGATAGAGTGGACTCGGCTGATAGCCCTGCTGGCGGGTGTGGGGCTTTTCCTGGTAATATACTACTCGCCTCCGTGGCCTGGCGCGATTGACCGGGTGGGCAAGCACTTCGAACTCAGCCCCCAGGGCAAAGGGGCCTTAGCGGTCTTTGCCCTGGCCGGCGTCTGGTGGGTGTTCGAGGTTGTTCCCATCGGTGTTACATACCTGCTTATCGGTGTCGTACAGGTTCTGTTCCTGATTCGGCCCGCGGACAAGGCGTTCAAGGACTTCATGGACCCTGCGGTCCTTTTTATCTTTGCCTCATTGGTGATCGGTCTGGTCTTCAACAAGACGGGACTCACCAAGCGCATGGCTTACAAGATGCTCGGTTTGGTAGGCGAAAAGACAACCACCATTTACCTCGGCGTCTTCGTCTTGATAGCGCTGCTTACGCGCATTATGGCGCACACGGGAGTGGCTGCCACGGTCTACCCGCTGCTTCTTGCCATCTACTGCCTTTACGGTGAGGGCGACAGGCCTACCAAATTCGGCAAAGGCCTTTTCATCGGAATGGCGTACGTGTGCGGCGCAGGCAGCATCATCACGCTGCTCGGTGTGGCCCGCGGCATTGTTGCGCTGGGCTTCTTCAAGGAGATGGCCGGAAGCGACGTGAGTTTCTTCCAGATCACCTACTACATGGCACCGCTCGGATGGACGATGGTCTTTCTGCTCTGGCTCTATTTCGCCATTGTTCTGAAGCCCGAAAAACCCGTGATAGATGGCCTGGGCGAGCGCGTCAGCGAACTGAGCAAAGAACTGGGCCCCATAACGAGAAATGAGCTTATTTCCTTGGCGATCGTGGGGGCCGCAATCGTTGTCATGTCCCTCCAGGTGATGATTCCGCCGCTCAGGGCTCCGGATAAGTCAGCTATCTTTCTCGTGTCCACGATCCTCTTTTTTGTGCTTAAAATCCTGGACATAGAAGATCTGGAACTTTTACCTTGGAACATTTTGCTTCTTTTCGCGGGAGCCATGAGCATCGGGTCCTGTCTCTGGCAGACCGGAGCGGCGCAATGACCGGCCATCAACTGGCTGGCGATGTTTCAAAAGGCTCATTGATTGATCTTTGTGCTGGGAGTGGCCTTCTTCGTTCTGATCCTGACCAACTTCATCATGAACGTGGCAGCCATCGCCATTTCTCTCCCGGTCGCGCTGGTCATTGCCAAGTACCTTTCGGTGGCTCCCGATGTAGTCATGTTTGCTTCGCTCGCGAGCGCGGGCATGCCGTTCTTTCTGTTGGTGGGGGCCGCTCCCAATGCCATTGCGTACGAATCGAAGCAGTTCACCGCTGGAGAGTTCCTCATGTAGGGAATTCCTCCCAGTCTTATTCTAATGGCGGCATTGGCCCTGATGTGTTTCGTCGTTTGGCCGCTCATGGGCATGCCGATTCTGATTAAGTAGTGGTCTGCGGACGGGACGACGTTCCTGTCCGGTCAGGAACCAGAAAGGGTTACGTCATGAGGCGTTTCATTCAGACTACATGTATAGTCCTTCTAGGGGTCCTCGTGGGCTTAGGGTCGGGCCTGGCAGCCGATCCCAAATCCCCTGCCGACGCGGTCCTCATCGTTCAGGGTAAGATTCTGGACTCTGCCGGGAGTCCGCTCGGGGATGCCAACATCATAGTGTATCTGGACGGGAAGCCGTACAAGCCTGCACTCAACGGATCCCATTCGGAGAAAGATTCGTCAACAGGCCTCAACGGCCTTTTCATGATGGAGATCTCCGCACCCGCGGACAAGATCAAAGACGGAAAGTGGGCCATCAAGGTGATTCGGCCCAGCTTCAAGCCCTCCCAGCAGGTCCCCTTGAAGATCTTCCACGATGGGGCCGACGAGAAGGGCGTTGCCAGGCACGTCACGTCCACGACGGTGCAGATGCAGCGATTCCAGGGTGCGGCCTTCTGGATCGCTCTGATCATCTTCGTCGTCATGTACGGGCTCATCGCTTTTGAGGTGCTGCACAGAACGCTTGCCGCTTTTGTCGGGGCGGCGACGATTCTTGTGATCACTCACGCCTTGGGCACATTTGACGAGCGGTTCGTGGTGCTCACCTATGAGCAGGCCATACACGCCATTGACTGGAATGTCATTCTTCTCCTCCTGGCAATGATGATCATTGTCGGTGTGCTCAAGATATCCGGAGTGTTTCAATGGCTCGCGTACAAGTCCTTCCAAATGGCAGGCGGAAGGATCTTTGTCCTGGCGTCGGCTCTGTGTGTCGTTACAGGCGTCACGAGCGCTTTCCTGGACAACGTGACAACCATGCTCCTGATCACCCCCGTGACCATGGAAATTGCCGTAGTCTTGGGAATATCTCCGTTCGTGTTTCTCGTACCGCAGATCGTGGCGTCGAACTTCGGAGGAACAGCCACCCTGATCGGAGATCCGCCCAATATCATGATCGGATCGTACGCGGGGCTGACCTTTAACGACTTCGTGATTCAACTCACGCCGATAGTGGTCGCCGTGATGGTGGTCCAGCTCATTTACAACAGATATTACTACGGCGTGGATTACCACAAGGGAAAAGTGGAAGACGTCCCCAAGATGACGGCCTTCCTCAAGGAGAAGTACAAGATCAAGGACGCAAAGGTCCTTGCGGTGGGCGGCATTGTCCTGCTGGGAACTATTGCGATGTTCATCTCACATGGATGGCTTCACATGGAGGTGAGCGTTGCGGCTCTCTTTGGCGCCGCGCTCGTTGTCCTCCTTTGCCGGGTGGACATCGTGGAAATGCTGGAGAAAGAAGTCGAGTGGCCTTCTCTCGTGTTTTTCATGATGCTCTTCATTGTCGTCGGCGCCGCTGAACAAACAGGGATTCTGCAGGTTGTTGCAGACTGGATACTGGGTGTGTGCCAGGGGAGACTATGGCTGGCCACGCTCATAATCCTGTGGGTCTCCGGAATCGCGTCCGCGATAGTGGACAACATCCCTTATACCGCAACAATGCTGCCTATTACCATGTTCCTGACCAAGACCATGCCGGGAGCCGAGTCGGGAGTCCTCTGGTGGGCCCTTGCTCTCGGAGCATGCTTCGGAGGCAACGGGACCGTCATCGGAGCGTCCGCTAATGTGGTGACGACGGGCATCATGGAGAGAGCCGGATACAAAGTAACGTTTTTCGAGTTCATCAAGCAAGCCGCTCCCATAACGATCATAAGTCTTGCCATGTCATCGGTGTTCTTGTTGCTCCGGTACTGACCCGACGATCAATCGGGGCGGGCGGCCGCCTGGACGCCTCCGCGGACCCGTGGACTGTCCCGATGAGCATTTGTAGGAAAACCAAGCCCAACAAAGGAAGTATTCAGCATGATAACGAAAGTGCTGCTGGTAGACGATGAAGAAGGATTCGTGGAGGCTC
>DYLG01000043.1 GCA_020722215.1 Desulfomonile tiedjei | reverse complement strand
CGGGCAGCCACCGATGGTCACCCCCCCGGCTGTTGCACCCGTTGCACCGGCTCAAGTCGCTCAGCCGGCCAATCCTGCTGCACAGGCCGTCCCGGCAGGTGTGCCTCAAATTGTTCAGCCCGAGCCGGCTCAATTTCCATCCGGGACGACGCCTCCCCAGGTAAATCCCCCACAGGATCCGAAACCCGTAGGGCAGCAAGTGATCTGGCAACAAGCTCCCGCAACGGCCGGCCCGCATGTAACACCGATGCCGGCCCCCGGTCTAGCGGTCCAGCCACAACAACAGCCGAAAGGAAGGTGATCCGCAAGATTCTGCGGCAGGCTTCCAGGAAATTGCTACGGACGGAAGTGCCTGTTTGATTCCAGGCGTTGCCGACGGAAATGCTCCCGTTTGGGAGGGCGGGTTTTTGAAACCCGCCCTCCCGCAATTCATTCGGGCAGAAATACTTACATGCTGACGGCGCCGGATCATCCCAGGCAAATGAACGGTGTATCACTTCGGCTGGTTCTCGGTCCTTGTCCTATTCTTCCGGGATCTGCGTCTGGAAGCCTTTCGTCTCCACTTGCGTTGGAGCCAGAATCCCTGCTCAGGTCTAAGGCGGAGCCATTGCTCGAATTGATCGTGGAATTTTCGGGTAAGAGTCATGAGGTCTTGTTGCCGGTCCCCAGTCAATTCGATGGAGATGCACTCCCCGAAAACGCTTTGATAGCGTCCATCATCCCTTCTGTATGTGCACAGGGGCAATATTTGGGCGTCGCCATCTATGGCAAACCTGGCGAACACTTCATTAGCCGGAGCGGGCGTGCCGAAAAAGTCAACGAAAAAGCCTCTTTCCGGATCCCCGCGCTGGTCTGCCAGAACCGCGACCATCTCGCCGGCCTGGAGCAGTGAAATCATGTGGTTGACGATTCCCTTGTGGCCATAGGTCTTGATACCTGTGCCAGTACCGCCCCTGGTATAGAAATAAACAGACAGGAAGGGGTTTTTCAGGCCGCTCTGGACAAGATTGAGGCGGACTCCAAGGAACTTGATGACTGCCGCGCTCACCTCGAAGCACCCGAAATGAGAATTAAGCAGTAATATTCCGTGGTTGCCTGGTCCCATAGTCAGGTTGAACGGAAGACGCCCTTCAATGATTATTTTCTCGGCCATCTGGTCTTGGTTCCAGCGGCGTATTCGGAGAAACTCTACTGCCAGCATACCAACATGTTCAAAGCTCTTGCGAGCGGTTCTGATTATCCAGGCACGCGGCTTACATTTTCCGAATGCAATGGTGAGGTTCTCGATAGCGGCTGATCGGCGGTCCGCAAGGAAGAGATAAACCAGTCTTCCAGCAAAGCGGCCCACGGCAAAGGATGCTCGCTCAGGAAGCAAATTGATCGCAACTTCCAGGGCGCGTACGACCAGATAGAGCAGATAGTCCAGCAACAGGCGCACGGTCAGAATTCTCTTCATGATGTCTCACCCCGTTGGCTTTGGGAACATACCATAACTGCCGTGCCGTATCAAAGGTCTGATGTGTCTGCCGGCCGGGCAAACCGGCCCGCATGGCCTATTTGCTCGGATAGAAATTCCGCCAAACCGAATAACGGGCTGGAGAAGAAGGTGAGGGGGGGCTGTACAGGATCGGAAAGGATGCTTGGCCGGTCAGACAAAATCCTCGACCTCAAAGAGCTTCATCTCTGCCTTAAGCCCCTTGAGATGCCTTGATCCGACGCTTCTCAACCGGAATAGACTCTTGTCCCGGATCTGGTCGTAGGTCCTCAGGCCGACGAGAATCTGGTCCGGCTCTGCTGTCTTGGAAATCCTTGACGCGATGTTCACCGCATGGCCGAGTATAGTGTAATCCATCCTCTGGTCGGATCCGAAGTTGCCTACAACCGCATTGCCCGTGTTGATCCCGTAGCGGACGCGGAAACGCAACTCGGGATCAAGGGATTCAAGGGCCTTGGCCAGTCTGCGGCGGATCTTGAGAGCCGATCTCACAGCGCGCACTGCCGCGTCTTCCTGGGGAAGAGGCGCGCCGTATATGGCCAGAGCTGCGTCGCCGATAAACTTGTCCAGAGTGCCCTGTTCCTCGAAGACGATCTCACTGACCGCTTCACAGAATATCCTGAGGACAAGCTGGATCGTCTCGGGACTTCTGGATTCACAAAGCGGGGTAAAGGAGACAATATCACAGAAGAAGACGGTAGCGTCGGTCTCCCTTGCTTCCAGGTCCGCGGCGCCTTTGAGAATGAGGTCAACCACCTGCGGGGAGTGGAAGCGTCTGAGATTCTCTCGGATCACGGCATTCTGGACCGCTTCTTCTCGCAGTCGCTCCGTCAGGTTCCAACGTTGAATTGCCAGTGCGGCTTGATGGCCGATTGCCGTCAAAAGATCAAGGTCCTCGGGCGAGTATCCGTTGACCAGGTCCAGCCTGTCAACGTAGATGACTCCAAGAATGGCGCGGTCCTCCCAGATGGGTGCGGCCATCACGGAGCGGATTCCGTCGATAATGATGCTCTGGCCCATCTCGAATCTGGGGTCCTCCAGAGCGTTGTCCGTCAACACTCCCACACGGTCGCTCAGTATCCTGTTGACTATCGTGCGACTTATGGTTCTCTCGTTTCCTTTTCCTTCAGCCTGTCTCTGCTTTCTGGGGACGGGGAATTCTTCTCCCTCACTGAGAAGGACGGTTGCCTGAGACGGTGAGAAGATCTCGAAGATCTGATCCATAATGTGGTCGAGGATCTCGTCAAGATCCTTCTTCCTGACCAGTTCCTCCGTGATTCTGTACAAGGTCAGGAGATTTCGATTGAGCCGCTCGCGCCTCTTGGACTCGGGAAACTGCTCAATGTCCTGTGTGGTTTCCGACAGGTAATTCCTGATAATTCCCAAGGGCTTGACCACTTCTTCAGTTTCCGTCTTGTGGACGTATGAATCCGTCGCCACTTGATGCTTGTTCCTCTTGCCCTTGAAAACAGTTGCCTCCCGGGCCTCTCCAGCCCCGAAAACAAGCCGGAATGGCCCCAGTTGGATCGAGTCGCCCTCCTTGAGCGTTTTCCGGTTGCGCAGTCGCCTGCCGTTGACCCACGTGCCGTTTTGGCTTTCCAGGTCCTTTACCAGGTGTCTCTTGCCCTCGCGAAAAATCATGCAATGATTCCTCGATACCATGCCGTCGACCAGGCGCAGGTCACATTTCTCCGTACGGCCCACCACAACGGTCTCGGCGGCGAAATTCTGGACTATTTCCTTGCCGTCCGGCCGGATTACGGTGAGGTGGAACAAGGGAGCGGTGTTTTCCTGTTCAGTCGGTTCTTTCATTGCTTGTAATAACTAACGATATCAAATTGTTGACAAGGCCGATGCCACTATCCTCGACTTCGGCCGCCGGCCCGAATCGCTTGCGGTAAACGGGAAATGATCAATTGCATCAGCGCCAACCTCAACTTTCCCATCCGCTGTCCGCGACACTCACCGTGAATAAGCGTTTGCCCGATTGATCAGCCGAGAGTGACCAGTTCCATGAGCCTGTGGAGACTCTTCCGGGCTTCTTCACTTATGGCTGTAATTTCGAATCCTGACACGTGATAGCCCTGTGGACTCTCTCTCCGACACCATCTGCACTGGGCCACGAAGCTCAAGGGAGCCCCGTGAATATAGTCCGAAGCCTGAATGATCAAAGTTCGTGTGGAGTTAGCGTCCACCTTGACACCAAACAATTGTATCCCCGTTTCCGTGATGTCCTGTACGAGGCCGAGAAATCGCCGCGTCTGCGCGTCATAAGCCGGGACCTTGAACAGCAGATATCTCCTCTTGTGTTTGCGGCGGTTTTCCCAGTTCTCGACGGAAGTGTCTACACTCATGATTATCTCCTAAAGCGGCCACCGGTCTAATAATGAGCCGCCTTTGCATATTAGGGGAGGACGAGATGCGGCGCGCGAAACTGCCGTCATGCGAACCAATTCAATGCGCCAAGGAAGAAATCGGCGCCGGCCCGTTATAGAGCCCTATCGCTATCTGGGACGCCCCGGCACGCCCTTCCTTTTCTTTTTGCGATCCGTCCCTTCTCTTACAGTGGCTTCCAGTATGCGATTCATCGACCGATTGACAAGAAACCGGAAGGATCTGATCAAGTTCTCAGGATCGTCCGCATCTCGAATTCTTTTCGCGAGCGAATGTCCTGCCAGGGCCAACATGGAGGCCTGACTCTTGACCACTCTGTAGAAGGCGCGCGGATTACCGATCCGGAGATCGCCAAGATCGGCTCTGGCCTTGTCAGGAATTCCTTCCGCCCGGCGCACCACGGACTTGTATTTTTCGTATCGCGACAGTATCTGATGAAACAACACAAGTGGATCGTCAACAGACGCTGAAGTGGAATCCTTGAAATATCCGGTTACCTCCAACAGGAACCGTATGGATTCCGGGTGTGCCCGTGACATCCGCTTGACGACGTAACCCAGGACCACTCTCATTGCCAGGGCAGCAAAGTCAACCGTGACGTCATCTCGGAACTCGGTTCTGACTCTTTGGATCTCTGCGGCGAGCGCCTTGACGGATCGGGCAGAGATCTCCCATTCCAGCGTAAGGATCGCCTCCTGGAGTTTCCTCAGAGCGGTATCCCGACGTGAGGGTTCAGGCGCTCTTGGCGGAGCGACAGCAGTTGCAGGGGCCCGGACGGGACGCGAGGGCCGCACCTCAGCGGGTGGAGGTTCCTCCTCCGTGGTCAGATCTATGTCAATTTCGATTCCTTCGCCCGCGTCGGGTTCAAGAACGATGTCCCCGTCGATGGCGGGCTCGAACTCTCCAACGGTGGCCTCGATGTCAATGGAAATCTCTTCGGCCGCCAGAGCCGGCTCGGACAAATCCAGCGCCACCTCCGGCTCAATCAAGGCTTCTTCTTCGACCGGAGGTTCGGGCGGCCGTGGCCGTCCCTCCTCCACGACGGTATCTTGGACCAAGTCGGCCCGAACTTCGGTGGTCACTGGGGGCGCGGTCTCGATCTCCTCCACGAAGAGAGTTTCCACTGCCAGGTCTATGGCGCGGTCCGTTTCGTCGTCTCCTGATGTTACCGCAGGCGGCTTCGGTATCCGAAAAGTTCCCGAAAAAAGGGAATCTACGGCTTCGTCCAGGGCAGGAGCGTTCGAAGACTGGGAGCGCGACTTATCTTGACCGGCCTTCTTCGGATTGCGTGAAGGGTCGGCTGACTTATCGCCTTCGCCCAGAAAGGCTTCCAGATCGAGATCAATGAGACCTTTAAGGTCTTCCTTGTAATCCGGGCCTGCCATGTTGCTTGCCGTACGCTTCCTACTTCCGAAGCTTGTAGTGAACCGATTTAATGGTGATTTTGCTTATTTCGCGCAAAGTCTCAAACACGCCGGGACCCTGAAGGGCGCTTGCCGGGATGAGGGGGACGGGTTCCTTGAGCATGCCGAACATGTCGTGTGCCATGGTCTCCGCGTCGAGAACCGGGATGACGCTTCCCTCGAGGTCTCTCTTGTTGAGTTGTATGACCAGCGGGAGTTCATCGAGATCGAGATTGTCTTCGCCGAGATTGTCACGCAGGTTTTGCAGGCTTTCTTTGTTCGCCTCCCTTTGAACCTCCATTGAGTCGGCCACGAAAACCACACCGTCGACGCCTTTTAGAACCATTTTTCTGCTTTCGTTGTAAAGGACCTGACCCGGCACGGTATAAAGCTGAACTCTGATGTTGAAGCCCCTGATCTTTCCGAGTTGGAGCGGGAGAAAGTCAAAAAAGAGCGTTTTGTCACCCCTGGTGTCGATGGAGATCATCTTTCCCATGAACTTGGCGTTCATTTTCTGATTCACATAGAGCAGATTGGTGGTCTTGCCGCATCTTCCCGGGCCGTAGTACACCACCTTGACTTGGATTTCCTTTGCACTCTTGTTGATGAACGCCATATCAATCCTCGAGCGTGGGGAGCCTTTTTTCCAGTTCCTGCACCCCTTCGGCTATTCTCAGTCTCAACAGCCCCAGCGAAAGAGAATTGTTGAAAATGGTGACGATGATGTACCCTTTGCCTATGCGGCTGAAGTGAAAGGATTCGTTGTGGCCTTTGTAAAAGAGCAGTACGAAATCCTGCTCGCCGATCAGCCTGGCAATCTTCTCTGTTGCGGCGAAATTCGCGGCCGCAACCGCGGCAAGTGAGACGGCGTCGAGTTCCACCTTGTCTCCCACATGAGCGATCAACGTGCCTGCGTTGTCGATAACCATGATCGAGGATATCCCCTCCATCATCACCGCAGTGATCAGGAAAGCGCGGATGTCCTGGAGGATGTCCGCGCTCACGACGATATCGCCGCTTCTGCCTCGTTTGATGTGTTCCACTTTCCGAATAGCCTTCTTAATGAACCCGTTAGTCAGGCTACGATCGCCCATCGACTCCGGTCTAGGACCTGCCAGCCTTTCCAGTTCGGGAATCAGCCCCCCGACTGTGTTTACGAACTGGTTCGGAGAAGTTTGGCCGTCAACCAATGCGGTGAGAAGCGAGTCGTGCTCATCGATTCGGTCCTGCAACTGGGTGTTGGCAAGAAACATCGCTGCCGATTTCATTACACTGAGCAGGCTCTGCAGGTGCTCTACCGCCTGAGCACAATCATCGGGATTGGTTTGCAGTTCCTTAAGCGCCGATCGCAAGGTATCCAAATAGGTCCACATGATGATGGGAAGTTTGCCAAGGATTTCAACTTTCTCAGCCCCCTCGAAAATGTCTTTGACACCCAACTGTTCTCCCGCCATTTGCCTCATGTCCTTTGGTGCGAGAATACTGGCGTACGATGAACACGACCAGCCCCCAACGGTCCCTCCGGAGGACCGGTTCCCGCGGGTACGACTCGGCGTCGGCTCGGAGCCGGCGATGCCACCTTCAAAGCGCTTCCGATCTTCCCTCTCTCATAGGGATGAATCGTACCAGGGACCACAACAGAGATTAACACACCATTGCCTTTTCCGGAAGCTCATCCTCAAAAGGCAGCGGTTCTTGTCAGATAACAAGCCTCATATTCTGTTGGACGATCGGATCTGCCGCACGCCGGCGCCTCGAAATTCCTTGTTGCATCATCACAGCCTCGTGGAGTTCATCACGTGCGTTGCTGGACGAACCAGCCGGCCTGTTTCTCGCACTCCATTGCAGCTCCGCAGCCCCGGACGGCCGTTACTGCAAGTTCCTTCCGGAGCGACCATCAGTGACTGGAGCCCCTTGATCTGAGCAGACGTCTTGCTTGTGTAGCCACCACCGAAGACACGTCCTTGCTCTTGGCAAGCCTCCTCAGATCGTTCTCCTTGATGTGAGGCAACAGCTTGAGGGCTATGGGGACAGGCGTCTTGGAATTGGCCACCAGATTATGCTTGACCGAGTAGCTCTTCAGGAACTCCTTGGAACCCGCTATTTGCCGGAGCACGTCCTCCGCGACGCTGCGGGACTTGGCGATGGCTTCGATCTCATCCTCCTGGATTTTCGGCGACTTAACAACGGAGAGCGCTACCATCCTATTCGGATCTCGAACCAGCAACTCTCGTGCCTCTTTGTTTCCCAGGAAGGCCAGCTTGATCTTGTCGGCAACTCCCATGTTGAGAATCCTGTTGTAAAGGCTCTGGAACTCCACCTCAGACAATTCCCATTCAGGCAATTCCCCTGGGCGGATGGTCTGCTTGAGTTCCTCGGGGACCTCTTTCAGAGACTCGGTGAAGAAATCACCCACGCTCTTGTCCACAGTGCATGGGAATTCCTCGTGCGCCCGGCGCACTATGAATCTTATGCCCGACCATGACAGCATGGCGGCCATGGCTTTGTAAGGTCCCTCCTTGCCTTTCACATGGGCATGGAGCACCCTAGTGGCTGACACGCAGATCTCACCGTTGCCTTCTTCGCAATTCACGGAGATCTTTAGTGGAACAGGAGTTCCTTCAACGGATGTGAGGGTCTCGAACAGATCCATTGCCTCGAGATGGCCCGACATGATGTGTATGCCCGCCTTCCCATACTCCTCAACGTATGGCCCGGAATCCGTCGTGGCAAGGAATTCCTCGGCTTTGGACGGATCGAGGTTCTCCACATGAAAGTGGGTTCTCATGACGAAGCGGAACTTGACCCCCCGTGCCCGAACAATAGCTTCCAGCGCGGGAATGCCCTCGATGGAATCCCAGTAAGCCCCGATGAGCTTCCCTTTTTTGACGTAAACTCTTCCCTCCATCTCGTCCTTTTCGAGGACAATGGTCCCGGAACGGTTCCCGTGCTTGGCCGCCCTGAACAGGCCTCCAATACCGCAGAAACACAACGGCCCTTCAACTTTAACTTCCCCGTCTCCTTTGAGGAAGGAGGCCTCGAGGATTTCGATGCGCTTGATCATAGCCGGCTCTTGCGCGACGGCTTCGGCCAGCTTGGCGGTAACTTCCGGGCTTCGTTCAAGAAGCTTTGTGTTTTCCAGAAGGGCCTGATATATGTAGTTCGACTTCCAGTTCTCCAGGACGTACATCGCGGTCTCGGCCATAAGCCCTTCAGACACGCACGCGACTCGTATGATCGTCTCGTCTTGGACAGCCTCCCTCACGAGAAAGTCCATGACGGCAGGGTGAAGATCGCCGCCAAAACCCTTGCGGAACGCGGATGATTCCAGTGACATGAGAGTCCTCTTGGCCATGTCTCTGATATCGGTGACTTCGTCGTGAGACAGGTAGCTAAGCAGGACCAGTTTTTCGCTAGTGGACAGCGGCACTCGACCCTGGGCCGCCTTAAGCCTCAAATCGTGGGGCGTGCTCTGAAGCAGATACCTGTGGATAGTTTTGGAAATCTTGACCTTGACAGCTTTGCGAACCAGAGGATTCGTGTCCAGTTCCAGAGCTTCCCGGACCTGCTCGTTTTCTCCGAAAACCAGGCGAACTCTGTCCAAGACCGGTAGAGTGACCACATCCTGGCCGTCGAAGAGCTGGTTGATCTTCTCGATTTCCGAGGCTATGGTCTCGTCTGCAGTCACTCCTTCGTCAAGAAGCCGCATGGCCTCAATGATGAGGGTCTGCATGCCGATGTGAATCACCTCTTCGACGTCCTCGCTGCCACGGCGAATCTCGAACATGGCATTGGGCCAGGCTAGCAGATGGCATGCCGCATCCATGCCGGTCATCTCTCCAAGGGTGGCGTTGATGATGCGCCCGTTGCCGAAGTACAGGGTCCCTTCGTCATTGTTCGCTCTGCGCAGTCCGCAGGTGGCCCTCTTTGAGTTCATCTCAAAAATCTCGGCAATCTCGAATATGTTCATCACCCGGAGATGACCTTCAACCTTCCAAACGAAGCTTGCCTCGCTGTCGAACGGGTCCTGCTCCGGAGCGTACTCCAGAGCATCCATTACCAGGTTGAGTGTGTTGACCCTGATCCTGTTCTTGAAGTCGCCGGCTGTTCCGTGACAGTACTCGAATGCCGCGTCTGCCCAGCCGAAAGTTCGATAGAGGGCGTCAAGCCCGTCGTCGTGACCGCAGACGGCCCCCACGACCTTGCCTTGATCTGTGAATACCCTGGCGACATCTCCATTGCGGCGAAGAGTTATGGACACGGTTCGATTATTGTGGTCAACTGCCTGAATGATCTCCCCCAGTCCCAACAGACCGATGTTTCCAAAAACCAAGTCGGTTTCGCTGGGGCCTGCCGCCTTGGCCCCAAGGCCGATCTTCTCGATGACCTTCATCACCACTTCACGGACCGGATCAGGCAGGTCGGGTCGGTCTTCGCGGGAGTACCATGCGCGGGCGGACGGGATCAGGTTCTGGCGGGCCAAGGCAGATATCTCGGGGTCAGGATCCCTCCCAAGATAGCACAGCATTATCAATGTGTCGGCCAGGGTGAACTCGGCTTGCATGGACGCGGCTTGCAGCTTCTTGTCCCGAGGGGCCTTGGAGCCGATGTACTTGGAGAGCTTGGAGCCCACCTTCACAACTTTTTTGTCGGCATCAGCCATTGCAAGCATTGCACCTTGGAGATCAATTGGGCGCGGTCGCCGCATACCTTTGCCAATTCTAAAGGTGTGAAGCTAATTTGTCAAGATTGCAGAACATCCGCCGAGGTTGTCTTGAACAACTCTCTATGATCGGATACATGGTCAGGATGCATCGTTGAAACTTATTCGCCGGAGTGCTATGTCCCGAAGAGGGCGGAAGTGTGCCCCCGGTCGAACATGCTATCCGGCTGGAGAAAAATGAAAGCCCTAGAACTTGCAAGGCGCCTATTCGGACATGGCCCGCGTGTGCTCTTGGTCCTGATTGTGGCCCTAGGGCTCGGGTTATTTGCCGGATGCGCAAGAAAGGCGCCCCAGGCGGGAATGCTGCTGGATCTGGACAAGGCCTTCAAAAAGGAGGCGATGGAGACCTCGTCCCCAGCCGAGCCCGAGGTCAAGGAGCCATGGCGGGAAAAGGGAATACGGCTGGCCAAAGACAAGAACTTCAATGAGGCCGTTGAAGCGTTCAAGCGGGCAATTGAAGAGGAGCCCGAGGAGTTCTTCGGCTTCAACGCGATGGCTGTATGCTATAAAAATATGGGTGAATATCAGGAAGCTATGAAAAACTTCGAGAGAGCACTTGAATTTGCTCAGTCCCAGGAAGATGAGGCCAAGGTCCTGGCCAACATTGGGAATCTCTATATCTCCGCGAAAAAACCTCAAGCCGCCCTCGGATATTACAAGCAGGCAGCCTCGCTGGTGGATGACCACCCCGTCTATCTCGTCTTGATAGCAAGAACGTTCATTCGAATGGAGGAACGGGATAGGGCAAGAAAACTGTTGGAGCAGGCTGAGAAGATAAAGGGCAACCTCAAGAAATATGAGCGTGACGATGAGAAAGGTTTCGGCAATTACCTGATGGCGCAATGTTATTCCGAGCTGGGCGATGAAGCGAAGACCGTAGAACACTTGGAAAGCGCGCTGAAACAAGCTCCGGACAGGTTTGTGCGCCGGATTGAAAAAGAACTCCATGATGAGAGGAACTTGCTTTATACTCTCGGGGATAATGTCGAACTCAAAGCGTTGATCGAGCGATACGCCGACAAACTGTCGCCGGCGTTCTGGCTGGTTCGTCACAGACTGCCGGCGAAAAGACGGTGACCGAAAGCGTGGACAATCAACCCCAGGGTGGCAATACTTTGATTCGGAGGCTTGCCTTCGGAAAGATGGGCGCAGGGAAAGGAACCGGAGGGCTACATTGACGGACGATTTCGTCAGAGAGAGATTCGGCGCGCTGCTCGACATAGCGGGTCAGTTCTTCTGGGAACTGGACCGAAATCACCGAGTGGTCTATGCGAATAGCCTGCTCAAGGGCGTGTTCGGAGATCCTGTCGGGCGGCTGTGTTACGAGTTCTTGGGCGGTGGCAAGCAGGTTTGTGTCGGGTGTCCCGTGAAAAAGGTGTTTGACGGCCAAGAGCGAGCTGTGTCAGAAAGGCGCAGAACGACGAAGGAGGGGGCTGCCATTTGGTGGCAGCACACGGCCACCCCCATCAGAAATGAAAGGGGGGCGATTGTCGGCGCAAGTGAGCTGATGATTGATGTCACCGGCCGCAGGCAGATGGAAGAGTCACTCAGAGAATCCGAAGCGTTATACCGCAACCTGGTCCAGGAAGTCCCAGATGTGGTTTTTTCCCTGGACGCGGAAGGGAGATTCCTTTTTGTCAACACCAGGATAGAAGATTTGTTGGGGTATCCTGTCAACGCAATTCTCGAAACGGTTTTCGCCGAACTGGTTTCACGTCCATACAGGTCAATCGCCTCGGGCATTATGGAGCTGCAGCCTAACTCGGTCTGGGATGAAGAAGTGGGTCTGCTGGACGCGGAAGGCCACGAGAAATTCGCCAGAATCAGATGTACTGCCTCATTCGATGAGAGAGGACGCATAACCGGATTCGAAGGTGTCATTCGAGACCGGACATCGAGGCGGAAGCTCGAAGAGGATCTCAAGAGATCCAGAGAAGCCTTGATGAAAAAGATCCGCATCATAGATGAGCTTTACGAGCACATTGTCCAGTCGGGCAAGTGCCAGGCTATCGGAAAGCACACTGCCGCAGTGGCCCATGAGCTTCGTCAGCCTTTGGCAATAGTGGGAGGCTTTGCAAGAAGGATGGCTAGGCAACTGGAGTCAGGCGTCTACCCGGACATAAGCGAGTACAGGCGTTATGTGGAGATCATCGTGTCCGAGGTTGCAAGACTCGAGAAAATTCTCAATAGTTTCATTGACTTCACCACACGGCAGAATGTGCACCTGCAACCCATAGATCCCAACGATCTCATTGAGTACATTGTCGGTATTACCGAAATAAGAGCCAGCGAGAAGAAAGTGCTGGTATCGGCAAATCTTGGCCCGGAAATCGGGGAGGTCCCCCTCGATCCCGGTCGCTTCCAGCAACTGGTTCTCAACTTGATCTCGAACGCGCTGGACGCCGCACCGGAGGGAAGCGTCGTGAAAATTGAGACCGGAGCCTCCATCCCCAGCGACAAGGCCCAGAAGACCGGGCAGCTCAATTCCGAATGTTTTTTTGAAATGAAAGTCACAAACGGCGGACCGCCGATCCCGCCCGAACATCTGGAAGAGGTCTTCAGCCCGTTCTACACGACGAAGGAGGACGGAACCGGCCTCGGTCTGCCCGTGGCAAAGAAGATCGCCGAGGACCATCACGGGTCCATCTCGGTGAAGTCGGACACAAGCGGGACCGTTTTCACCGTTTGGTTGCCGATGGTTGACTTGACATCCCGGATTTCCCAACCCCTAGCGCAAGGTCGATAGCGGCCAGGAGAGTGTCTCGCAACCGTTGAAGATGCTCGAATCGTGGCACGCCGGCAATCAAAGAGGTCCGGGTGGCCTGGACTCAATACCTCCAGGCCGCGAAGCGGCAGGAGGCACATTGTCCGGGACCATGTGTCGCAGCCAATTTGCCGAAGCAGGTCGGTTGCCGGCTCAGACCTCCTGTTCCTTCGGAACCCGGACGCAGTGGCGTCCGGGCTACCCTCGTGGCACTATCTCGGACATTGAGGAGGTTTCGCGACAGGCCCTTCACGAGAATTCCTGCGTCGTTTCGTGACGAGCCGTCACCGTCATGCCCAACTTGGGAATAGACGACGCCAAAACACGAATCGTCGCATCTTCTTGTTCACTTTGCGGCCCACGATTCTAGACAGAACAACAGGGAGACTGACCGTGAGAGGGAACAGACTGCCTGCGTGGAAAAGTCTCACGCGGAAGAGCTTCCGGACGATTCTAAGCAACTGAGCGGGAGTGTAGAATTCCTTGGTGATCTGCCGGCTAATGCGTTTGAGCCCGGGCCGCATGAGGGCCTCGGAGTACACTGTGTGGTCGTCACCGATGAAATAACCCGGGGTCTGTTCAACGAGTTCCTTCAGAGGAGAGTACTTCTCTATGCGCAATTTCTGGTACGTTATGGAGTCGAGACCGAGTTCCCTGGCATATCCGGGTATCCGCATCATCTCCTCCTCCGTTTCGGTGACGTTCCCGTACATGAAATACCCGTGGTAATAGAAGGGATATTGGCGGAAAGTCTCGAAGGCCAGCCTGACCTTGGCCGTGTCAAACCCTTTGTTGAGCTGGTCGAGAATTCTGTCCGTGGGTGACTCGATTCCAAACAGAAAAATCTTTATCCCTGCGCGCAGCGCGGCCTCCAGAACATCCGGGTGCTCGAATATCTCGATGCGCGCCTGCACGAGGAATCTCTTGTTCAACCCTTCCCGTGAAATTCTGTCGCAGATCTCTTTGGCCCTTCTGGGATTCACAAAGAAGTTCTCGTCCGCAATGAGAACGATTCCTGCCGAGATCTGACGGAGTTCCTCAAGAACGGAATCGATGGACCGCGCGGAATAGCGTCGCTTCTCCGTCCAGGGGTTGAGGTTGAACGTGCAGAATTTGCAGTTGTAAGGACAACCTCTCGACGTCACGATTATGTCGAACTCCTCCCCGCGAAGGGCAAAGCCACCCACATTGAAGTGGTACTTCTGTTGTCGGAGGGTTCGATCGGGGAATCGGTACTGATCCACCTCGCCCAGCGGCCGGTTGGGGTTGTGACAAAGGGTTTGGCCCTCACGGTATGAGATGCCTGCAATGTCTTTGAGCTCCATTCCGGAGGCGATATCGGCAATGGTCTCTTCACCTTCTCCGCGGACGATGATGTCCACACCGCGGCACGCTTCAAAGACCTCTTCCACATTATCCGTGGCCTGCTTTCCTCCGACAACGGTGGTCACTTCCCTTGGGAGCATGTTCACCACGTCGAGAACCTCGCGGAACAGGTATTCCCAATTGACGCTGATGCAAAGGAGATCTACTTCCTTCGCAATAAATCGCTTGAGCTTCTCGATGTTGCGTAAAGGACCTGCCTGTCTGAGGTCAACAAAGGTCAGGCGGTCCACATGCGGCCGAAGTGCCGCAGCAACATACTCGAGGCCGGTGGGAGGGAATACTGCCAAGCCCAAAGACCCGGAATGACTGTCCCGGGAATAGGGGTGCAGGCAGAGGGCATGCTTGTAGTGTCTTGCCAATGGCCCATCCTGCGGAACTGAACTCCCGATGGAATTTCCGCCGGATTCTCGCGGAGTCGGAATTCGGAAGGCACTATACATCATTTGTCGTTGGAGGCAAAGCTCGGACTGATCCGACAATCACCGCGTGCACCAAGAGTGGGCGGTGGATAAGTCCGCGTTCTCGAACTGCAACTACGAACGCGGGAGAATTGCCGGGATGCGCGCACATTTCTGAGCCTCTTTTGTTTCATCTATTTCATCGCCCCGCTTGCTATCCTTGGTAATTTGGTCTAGCTTAACGGACACTCATGTCACAGGTTCAATTCAAAAGACACAGAAAGCCCCCCCTTCAGCAGCGTTCCTCCCATGGCCGGGGAAAGAGGCTTCACGAAAAACAGCCGCCCGAGAAACGACGGACTGCGCGGGCCCATCGGGAAGCGGCTCGACTTCTCAAGGATATCGGGAGGCCAGAGCCGCGGCCTTTCGTTCCGGATCGCTTCCAGGTGGAAGCAGTCAAGGAGATCAAACGCCAGGACGTTCTCGTTACCGCACCCACAGGTTCGGGCAAGACGTGGATAGCTGTGGAGGCCGTTCGGGAATACCTCTCCGGACGCTGCAAGGCGTGGTACGCAACCCCGCTGAAAGCTTTGTCCAATGCTAAGTACTCAGAATTCGCAGATATCTTCGGGGCCGACCGGGTGGGAATACTCACCGGCGACCGAAAAGAAAACTCGGACGCGGCGCTCATAGTCGGCACTACGGAAATCCTGAGGAATCAGTTGTACGATGCCATGCAGGAAGGTCGGGACCTGGACGTGGACCTGGTGGTTCTGGACGAGGCCCACTACCTGGGAGATCCGGACAGGGGGGTGGTCTGGGAAGAAGTCCTTATATATCTGCCCGGGAGAGTCAGGGTGCTTCTTCTTTCGGCAACGGTCTCGAACGCGGAGGAAGTGGCCGCCTGGCTGACCAGGATTCGGAAAGCGCCGTGCGCGGTGGTCAGGTCCGACGTTCGACCGGTGCCGCTCCACGTGCTTTTCAGAACTCCCGAGGGCGAACTGACCCCGTTCTTGCGCGGGGGCAAGCTATTTGGCAAGGCCGCAGAACTTGCATCGGCCGGCAAAGGCCGTCGGCGACAACCCGGGCAGGCGGACGTGGACATCAACGACATTATTGAAATGCTCCGTGAGTTCCAACTGCTGCCTGCCATAGTGTTTTTCAAGTCCAGGTCCGACTGCGACAAAGCCCTGGATACGCTGCTGCCGTCGCCCATGGATCCGAAAGAAGGCGGCTTTGCAAGCGCATTACTGGAACAACTCCGAGCGTATCCCGAACTGCACAACCAACGCCAGGTCGATCGGCTGCTCGAATGTCGAGCGGGATCGCACCACGCCGGCCAGCTCCCCGCCTGGCGGCTTGTCATAGAAAACTTGATGGTTCAAGGACATCTGGAAGCGATACTATCCACGTCCACCGTTGCCGCAGGCGTCAACTACCCTGCCCGAACCGTGGCAATTCTTCAGAGCGATAGGTTCAACGGACAATCGTTCGTGGACATGACCGCGACGGAATTCCACCAGATGACGGGGCGCGCGGGCCGTCGCGGCATGGACAACGCGGGATTCACCCTCATAGTCCCAGGCAAGTACTTGAATATAAGGCATGTCAAGCAGCTTCTCCTCTCCAAGCCTGAGCCCCTCAAGTCGAAGATCGCGGTGAACTTCTCCATGGTGCTCAACCTCTTGCTTTCCCACGATCCGGCAGGGGTAGAAGAGCTGCTCGGTTTTTCCTTTGCCGCATTTCATGAGAATCCGCGGGTGGCCATGAAGGTCCACAACCGGCTTCTTGTCGAGTTCCGGAAGCATCTGGGAGTCCTCAAGGAACTCGGATACGTCAATGAACACGGCGTACCTACGTACGACGGGAAGTGGGCCGCCCAGCTTCGATTGGATCATCCGTTGCTTATTGCAGAGCTGATCAGGCAAGGAGCGCTTTCAGGCCTCAGTCCGGAGGAGTTGGCCTCCGTGGTGGCCCCTTTCGTCATCGACAAGGAGCGAGAAATCCTCGTAAGCAGGAATCTATGGCAGATCACAAGACCCCTTTGGAAGAAGTTCGTGATGGGCATGCGGAAGCTCAAGCCTCTCATGGGCTTCCTGGTATCCGGAGGTTTTGAAGTGCCTTCGATAATGTTCTGGCCGGCCGCTTCCGTGTTTCTCTGGGCAGAGCAGGCGCCTTGGTCGGAACTGACCTCCAATGTTAGCGCTGATGAAGGTGACCTGGCCATGATCGTCCTGCGCACAGCCGACCATCTCAGGCAGCTCATTTCCCTTGAAGGAGAACAACCTAAGCTGGCTCAAACCGCGCGGGATGCCATCGGACTTATCATGAGATCGCCGGTCATCTAGCCGTCGGAGAATTCGGCGGGAGCCTGCAATTGCTGCCCAGAGAAGTATCCGATCTCTTCGCAGGAGCAGGTGTCAAATCCGCCTCTACGGACTTCACAATATCTTTTTCCCTGCTGCCGGCCTAGGTTCAACGGTCGCTCACAATGACCACCGCAGTGTTCCCGTGGAGGAAGGTCACATGAGGCCCCAGAGCCAGGTAGGCGCCTATTTCGGGGGCTTGCCTGAGAAGCGAGAAGTATCCCTCACCAAGGAACCGGAACGTCACGGTAGGCATGTTGGGAACGTAACGCACGTCCACCCATCGCCCGTTTTCTCGCCGAAACACCTTTGCGTTTTCATGTCTGAAAGCCTCCGACTCGGCGTCCGCCGGTACCCGGGACGTTTTGAGTGTCCAGAGAATGACGCCGAGATCGGGGTCTCTCTCGCGACCGGATACGGCTTTTCGGCCGGAGCGGGGCCCAAGAGGGTTCTTGAGCCCATAGAGGCCGGCCAACTCATGGATCTCTTTGCGAATTCCGGCATCGGACGTCTTGAGTAGGCTCCTTTCCACAAGCTCGGCAAGCTGACGCATGGCCCAGAGTGTCTGAATGTATGGGCGACGCGTATCAACTTCCGGAAAGACGAAGCTCCGGGTGACGGTCCTGCCTCGCTTGTTCACGGAAGCCTTGAGCTCTACGTTTGCGACGGTATCGTGCAGGTTGACGTATCGGCCCAGAACAACTGAGCACTGATCGCCGAAAAGATCCGGGATGGGGTGCGGTTTGACCTCCTGGGTCCTAACGTTCTCGAACCTCAACGCAATGTCGACAGCCCTGGCCGGCGATACGCTCCCGAAGAAGCGATTCATAACGGCTGCGAGATCCCCCGATTCCGAACAACGGGCGATGCTGCCCCTGGTGGCCTCGGCGAGCTTGCCCAGCATGACCATGTCAGGAGATTCTCCTACTGCAAGGGCAAAAAGCCTCACACCCAACCTGTTCTTGCGAACCGCGTCTTCCACGATCAGGGCGGGATCGGTGATCCCTACGGTGCCCCGTCCGTCTCCCACAAGCACAATGGCGGCTGACCCTCTCTTGGACTTGAACAGCTCCAGTGCATCTATCAATCCGTTGTACAGGTCCGTTCCTCCCACGGCTTCCACTGAATCAACGAAGCGCGCTGCATCCCTGACGTTGTTCTCCGTTGCTTGGATCAGGCCGGCGGTCATCTTCTTCACTCGGGTTCCCATGACCATTACGTTGAAACTGTCCCCAGGCTGCAACCTTTCCAGACAGAAAGTCACCGCTCGTTTGGCGAGCTTCAGGTGTTTCCTGCCCATGCTGCCCGACGAATCCAGGAGGAAGACCACGTCCTTTCCCGGTTGCCGCTCCGTTGCGACGGTCATGGGAGGCAGGATGAAGGCCATGAAAGCGCCATCGCTCCCAGGCTGCCTGTAGGTGAACAACCTCAGATCGAGTCCGGAACCCAGGTAGAGCACCTGGAGGTGGAAATGGCGGCGAACTGGAACTCCCTCATGCCGAACAACCGCAAGACATCTGTGAGGCGCTTCTCGAAAAACTGAAATGTGATGTGACGCCGAAAACACAGCGCGAACAGGGCGAGACGCCTTGACCCGAACCCCGATTTCCAGCTCTCCAACCGGGCCGCGTGAATAGCGCTCTCCGTCGAGGCGCACCAAGACGTCCTCATGATCGCGCATCAGGCGACAGGGCTTATGGTAGGTCAACCTGAAGGACTTCTGCTGTCTGACGCCCAGTTTCACGTCTCGAACCACGAGCACCCGTTGTCCTGCCAGGCTGAGCAGTGAAGGATCTTTGCAATCCAACGTCAATCGTTTGAGTGTGCCGAAAAAGTCCGCAGGGGAGAGGAGTTCAAAATCGGCGCCAACACCGTCAATGGTGAGCGTCGGGCTCCCCCTGATCTCATCCGTCCCCATTGGGACCAGGAAAACACCTGTCAGCGGGAAGTCGTTGTTGTTGTAAAAGGTTTGATCAATTCGATGCTCGGCGCTCGACTCCGACACCGTGATCAACGTCTTGGAGAGCAGGATGGTCGCCCTGGCAACAGCTATGGATCTTCCGTCCACAACCGGCGCAAACGCATGGAGTATCCCTCCGGCAAGACAGCCCTTGCCCGACACTACCGACAATGTAAGAAGAAGCAAGACGCGACTGAAAATGCGCAGCATGGAGGCTATGATCTCTGGGACAGATGCCCGCCGGTGTCAGAGGTCTGCCTGCTCCGGGCCTCCGAAGAGTGGTGACGCGGTGGCATCCCGGCAGACAGGCGACTCACTCGGATGAAGGGAACTGTCCGGAGAAATATTCGCCCTCGTTACCCAATAAGGGCTGCTCTTGCCCGTCGAAACGAATGCGAATGCCCCCGGCGTTAGTGGTCACCACACGGAAGCGCTCCTTGGCAGTGGACATGAGCTTCTCACCTGGAGCCATTGTCTTGTCCTCCTCTGGGCCGATGTCCGGGACAACCCTGACCCAGGCGCTTGACACGGCCTTTATCTCAAGTACCTTTGCGCCGGCTTGAGCGGGCGGTGGTTCAGTGAAAGCCGGCTGATAGTGCTCGGCAGCGGATTGAATGGGTACGGCCGGAGGACCTGCGCCGGAAGGTCCGACCGTGGTCACGGCGGGCAGCCCCT
>DYLG01000042.1 GCA_020722215.1 Desulfomonile tiedjei | reverse complement strand
GTCAGACCTCCTGTTCCTTCGGAACCCGGACGCGGCAGCGTCCGGGCTACCCGCGCGTGGCGGGCCGGCGCCGAATACGTGACCGCATTTAGGAAACGGACCACTTAGTTGACCTTACGCGGGAGGAACCAGGCTGTACACGTGGAAACTCCCTTTGAAATTCTTGAAGCTCATCACCCCCCGATCCCAAATAACCATTGAGCGCTTTATCCGACGCGCCGTCTCAGGACCCACGAGAATCTCCCCCTCCTGACAGGCCGCTGCCAGTCGCGCTGCCAGGTTGGTGGCAGACCCGGATGCGGTGAAGGTTGTTCTCACATGGGACTCGCCTGCAAACCTAGTCATGCCCACGAGACTCTTTCCCGAGTTGATTCCCATGTTCACGGTTACCGGGGGAAAAAGCCCTCGCAGTTCCTCGTTGATCCGTTCCGTCTGACCGCGGATCTTCAGGGCCGCGGCCGCTGCATTGAGCGCATGTTCCGTTTCATCCCCCTGGAATATGGCCATCAGGCCGTCACCGGCCGTCTCGTTCACATCTCCCCCATGTGAATAGATGATATCCAGGAAGCTGGAGAAATACTTCTCTATGATGAAGTTCACCTTATCTCGGGTCTGGGTTTCGCTGATTCGAGTATAGTCGGCCACATCGAGAAAAAGAATGGAAACGTCCACTTCCGTCTTCTCCAGAGCCGGGGCGTCGGGGTTCTTTTCCACGATGCGCCGGACGGTTTCCGGCACAAAGGGTTTTATGTGGGACATTATGCGTTCGAGAGTGAGGTTTTCTCGCGTTATCTTATGGTATTTCTTGGCGTTTATAATGGTGTTGGTTGCCAGGTTGACCAGATCCTTGAGCAGCACCATGTCCCGCTCTGCAAAGCTATGCCCTGTTTGGGTCACAACACTGAGGACCGCCAAAGGCTCCCGACCGTCGTAGATGGGCAACGCTATCTCGCACACGGACCGGTCGTCCGCTCCGGAACCAAATGGCTGCGGAAAACCGTCCTCGCTGGTGCACTGAAAAGCCACCGGTTCCCCTAGTGCCTTGCTGACGATTTCCTTCCCCTTCTTGCACAATTGGCAGTTCACCTGCTCCTTTTTCATGGTGCAATGCAACGGCCGGGTGTAGGTGGGGGCTTCGGGGTCCACCAGGATGAGACACGCTTCTCTTGCATGGGGGACTGTGATCTTGACCTGGTCTCTGATCGTCTCAAGAATGTCCCCGATATTCAAAGTGGCGGTAATCTTTTCTGCCACTCGGAGCAGATTCTCGAAGCGGTCCTTGTATATCAACGGATCTTCCATGATTTCAGAATGATACCTTCACAGACCCGAAGGCTGTCTCAATAGCGCCTTTTCCCGGATTGAGGACGGCATTGAGCACGGTGAGTCCGCAGTGTGGGCGGGGGCTCACGGACGGGTCTTCTTCGGTCATGCGGCCTGGGTCCCAACTCACCTGAAAGATTGAGTGTCCGTCGACGTCCATGAGTTTCGCGGTCAGCCCCTTCTTGTACGGCACGGCCTTCCGGTCATGCCAGTCTCCTATTGCCTGCACCTGATCTCTGGCGTAGGCCAAGGCATGGATCATGGCGGCCTCAATCACGCTGAAATCACGAGAAATGGCAGGCAGTGGCTCATGAGCTTCCCATTCGAGTTCAATTCCCCTGTTGGAAAGCTGTTGCCCCATCAACCCTTGGACTTTTTCGAAGATGCCTTTCAGGTCGGTTACGCCGCGGTAATCGGACTTGCCCTGGCTGAAGCTGCGGAGTTCCCCGATAATGTCGGTGGCCCGTCTGACCTGCCTGGCGACAAGATCCAATCGTTGATTCACGTAATCCTTGTCGTCCTGGGGGAGCTGGGATTGCTGGAGCTTCAGCATGATCACCTGAGAAGCGATCATGACGGCGTTAAGAGGCTGGGCGATCTCGTGAGCAAAACCTCCCAAGACCTCTCTCAGGGAAATGAGGTGTAGGAGTTCTTCGTGGCTAAGGTCCGGAATCGATTCCATGATTTCCTCGGAAAAGGTCGCTGCGTAGTCAACAGGGCTTGTCAGTCGGGATTTGGGGACGGAGCCGAACGGCGCACTGTCCGGTGACCGTCAGGACGTAGGACTCTGGTGGCTTGCCGCCTAAATGGCTACCTGTCATGCCGCCGCTATCCCGGGTATTGGATGAGCGTCCCTAGCGGGCGTATTCTACGGCCCTTGATTCCCGGATAACCACTATCTTGATCTGGCCGGGATAGGATAATTCCTTTTCGATCTTCTTGCGAATATCTCGGGCGAGCAAGGCCAGACCGTCGTCATTAATGTTTGTGTTCTCCACTATGATGCGTATCTCGCGACCGGCTTGGATTGCAAATGATTTGCTGACTTCCTTGAATGAATCGGCGATGCGCTCGAGATCTTTCAGCCGCTTGACATAGTTCTCGAGCATCTCCCTTCGAGATCCGGGTCTTGCCGCGGAAAGCGTGTCCGCGGCCTGAACGAGAACCGCGATGGTGTTCCTGAATTCTTCGTCTCCGTGATGGGCAGCGATCGCGTTGACGATCAGAGGAGATTCCCCGCATCTTCGAGCTATGTCTGCTCCGATAAGGGCATGAGGTCCTTCCACCTCATGATCGATAGCTTTGCCGATGTCGTGCAGCAGCCCTGCGCGCTTGGCCTTCTTGGGGTTCAACCCGAGCTCCGCCGCCATGATCCCGCTGAGAAAAGCAACTTCGATGGAATGTTGGTACACGTTTTGGGCGAAAGACGTCCTGTATTTTAGCTTTCCAAGGAGCTTGACCAGTTCGGGATTGATTCCGTGGACCCCCACGTCGAAACATGCCTGCTGGCCCAGTTCAACAATTGCTTCCTCGATTTCTTGGGTGACCTTCTTGACGACCTCCTCGATTCGAGCCGGATGTATTCTGCCGTCGTTGACCAGGCGCTCCAGCGAGATCCGCGCGACCTCACGGCGCACCGGATTATACCCGGAAAGGATAACAGCCTCCGGAGTGTCGTCAATGATCAGATCAACCCCTGTGGCCGCTTCAATGGCCCGGATGTTGCGGCCTTCCCTGCCGATGATCCGGCCTTTCATCTCTTCGTTCGGAAGATTGACTACGGAGACGGTGCGCTCTGCAACGAAGTCGGCGGCGTACCGCCCCACCGCGGTAGCAATAATGGATTTGGCCTTCTTGTCCGCGTCAGTGACTGTTTGCTCTTCTATCTCTCTGAGAATCCTCGCACTTTCTATACGGGCCTCATTTTCCACCTGTTTCAGGACAATTTCCTTTGCCTCGGATGCAGACAGGCCAGCGATCTCCTCGAGCCTCCTCATTTGGCTTTCCACGAGGAGTTCCGCTTCCTTTTGCTTTTCTTTGGCTTTTCTGTAACTCGACTCTATATCCCTGTCGCGTTTGGAAAGAGAAATCTCCTTGGTCTCAAGCTGTGAAGCCTTACGTTCAAGGTGCTCATCCTTCTTGAGAAGGCGAGACTCCTTGGCGGACAGTTCCGCCCGGCGCTCCTTGAGTTCGGTTTCAAATTCGGCCCGTGCCTGGAAGAGCTTGTCCTTGGCTTGCAGCAGGGCTTCTTTTTTTATTGTCTCAGCTTCCCTGGCAGCAGCTTTGATTATTTCTTCCGCATCAGATGTGGCTTTGTCCGTCCGGCTCTTGTCGAGAATCCTCGCGGCCGCGTAACCGGCAGCAAACACAATGATCACAGCGACAAGGGCGGGAATCAGAAAAGGAATCGATTCCACAACCCCCTCCGATCTGTCTATGGTAGGCGGGACGACTGTGCGGTAAGACCCCAGAGGGAGTTCAGAATGTTGCAGATTGGAAAGTCGGGTAACAATGTAAAGCCGTGGCGACCCTCATCCGTTAAGGATATATATCTGCTCCCCCGAAGCGCCATTCAGAGGTGCTATCCGCGTCCCGAGTTATTTGCGTATATGAACACGATCCAAAACGGAACGAATCCCCCGCGGTCGGCCGTGGCGACAGATCCTTTGAACCTGGTATACCAGGTGGGATCCTCACGGCTGCTTTAGGCTTCCTGCTTCCTGGCAGGCTTGCTCACCACAGTCTGACGCGGTTCCCTTTTTTTGAGTGTTGGCTCAAAAAATTGCTGTCCCTCACGTGCCGCGCAGGGGATCATTCCAAGATCTCATTGCCTTATCAATGGATTTCTTCTGTCTCGCGATTGATGAAATCCGCCCGTTTTCTTAAGTAGTTCCCGCTTCAGTGACCCCGAATGCCGTATTCACGCCCCAAAGGTCTCACCTTCACTGCTTCGGCGGACTCGTCAGGGAAACTCTACTGATCCGGGAACTCATCCGCGCCGTAACGCTTCAGGTGAACGCCTCCAGCTTCTCAATAATTCTGTCGAGTTTGCCTTTCGCCGCTTTGTGTTCCTTTTGGATCTTCTTGAGCGTCCTGTCCAGTTCGCCGATCCGCTTGTCTCTTTTCTCCAATTCCTTGGTGAAACGTTCCTGCTCTTTCTTCGACTGGTCGTTCTGCTCTATTAGGTGCATAATCTTCTTTTCGAGAAGAGCAAGCTTATCTTCGTCCATCTGGGGGCTCCCTGAAGCCTTTTTGAGATCCGCTATAATTATATTTCTTTAGCAACAGGTGTCAAGAAATATGTTGAACAGGCGGTAAGCATTCAGTCTTACGGTCGAGCCACAGCGCCTCTGATGTGGCAGTGCTTGGGCTCCAACCGGCGGGCGCAGCTTTGTCAGGATTCTCTCTCCGGGTCGTATATCTCCCCGAAATCCCCCAGCTTGCTCAGCTTCCTGTGAAATGTGTTCCTGCTTATCCCCAGGATCTTAGCCGCCCGAAGCTTGTTGCCGCGACTTTGTTCCAGAGCCTTGATGAGTAGGCGCTTTTCCACTTCGCCCATAATCAGCGGGTGAATGCCCTCCACTTCGTTGTCCACCAGGTACTCCACCAGAAAGTCAATGGAATCCCCGATGCTTGTCTTCGTGAACACCTCAGGTCCTTTGGATGCCGGAGGGTTTTCCGGTGCGCCCGATATGGCCTGCTTGTCAGTCTCTTGAGAACTCATGAAACGGTCACTTCCCCGAAGAATTCTTTAACTGCTTCCATGACCTCCGCCGGGTCTTCCAGCCGCACGATGCGACACCTGAATCCCACGGAACCGGTGAAACCCTTCGAATACCAGATGAGGTGTTTACGCATTTGCCTTACCGCTTTGGAAGGCTCTTCCCACTGCATATGATGCATGTAATGCTCACGAATCACGTCGAAGAATGTGATGTCCTTTCCCGAGGCCTTTCCCGTCCCCGGGAATAGTCCGAGGATCTTCGCCGGCAGCCAGGGTCTGCCCAGGGCCCCTCTCCCGACCATTACTCCGTCACATCCCGTTGCCTCCTGCATCGCGTTCGCGTCCCGGACTCCGGCCACTCCTCCGTTGCCGATTACCGGTATGCCTACGGAATCTCTCACCGCGGCAATAATGCTCATGGAAGCAGGACCCGAATGAATCTTGGACCTGCTTCGAGCATGGACCACCACTGCGTCAGCTCCTTCCTGTTCCGCCACTCTTGCGAGACCCGGCGCAGTGGGGGCGCCGTCATCCCAGCCGGATCTGATCTTCACCGTGACGGGAATTTGCACTGCTCTGCGCACCGACGCTACGATGCGGCCTGCGCGGGGAACATCTTTCATCAGAGCCGCGCCGGCACCTTGGCCCACTATCCTTCTCGCTGGGCAGCCCATGTTGAGGTCAACCGCGGCCGCACCTCTCTGCTCAAGCACACGCGCCGCGTCAGCCATGACCGCCGGTTCGTGACCGTAGATCTGAAACACCGTCGGAACCGAATGCCCCCGGAGATCCATTGTTCGGCCTGCTCTGCCAGTGGCCACGAGCCCTCTGGCGCTGATCATCTCCGTCCAGACCGCAGAGACGCCGAATCTTTGGACCACCCTACGGAAAGGGGGGTTGGTCACTCCTGCCATGGGAGCCAAAACCACGTTCCCGGCAAGCTCAAGGTTTCTTATCTTCATCAGACGGCTTGGGTCCCTGTCCTCGCCGGAGCGGATACTCCTTTTGTCTGGCTCTGGATACGGCCAGAGTCCCGGGAGGCACGTTCCGCGTTATTGTGCTGCCTGCACCGATCAGGCTGCCTTCGCCGATTTCAACCGGCGCAATGAACTGCACATCCGAACCGATGAAACATCCGTCGTGGATGACGGTCCGATGCTTTTTCTTCCCATCATAATTGCAGGTGATGGTCCCACAGCCGATGTTGACATCGCTGCCTATCGTGCTGTCTCCCAGATATGTGAGATGAGCTGCCTTTGTCCCGTCTCCCACAACGCTTTTCTTCACTTCCACGAAGTTTCCGATTCGGGCGTTCTTACCGATTCTCGCTTCCGGTCTGAGATGCGCCATCGGACCTACAGACGTGCCATCCTCCACTACCGCACAGTCCAGCCGCGATCCGAGCAGGACATTCACCCGGTCTCCTATCAGGGAATCTCTGATAAACACGCCGGGTTCAATGACGCAGTCTCTTCCGATCCGCGTTTTGCCGGCAAGCGTGACCGTATGATGTATCACCGTATCCGGGGCCACCTCCACCTCATTGTCAACGAACACCGATTCGGGATCCAGCAAGGTAACCCCTCCAAGCATAAGTCTCCGGCGCCGCCGGCTCCAGATCTCACGGGATGCCTCGGCCAGGTCGATCCTGGTATTCACTCCCATTGCCAAGAGCGATTCCCTGAGAACGCATCCGTGGACGGGTATTTGCCTTCTCACCGCCTCTGCCGCCATGTCCGTCAGATAGTACTCACCCTGCGCGTTCTCCGGCCGGATTGCTTCGATCAGCGAGAACAGAAGCCCGCAGTCCGCTACATAGATGCCGGTGTTCACTTCCCGGATGCGCTTTTCCTCATCGTCTGCATCTCTTTCCTCAACGATTCGGGAAACCCGCCCGGTTTCGTCTCTGACGATTCGGCCGTAACCGGTGGGGTCTTCGAGCACCATGGTCAGGACCGTCAAACGGGAATTCGCGCCTCCGTGGAAGCCCATCAGATCGGTGATGGTCTGCGGCTCGATGAGAGGGGTGTCCCCGCACAGGATCAGGACGTGTCCCCTGAAATCCGAGAAGCTTCCCTTCGCTGCTGCCACAGCGTGGCCGGTCCCGAGCTGTGGTTCCTGGATGACGCACTCCACCTTGTCTTGATCCAGGCATCGCCTCACATGGTCGGCCTGGTGGCCGGTCACCACTACCAACTTCTCGATGCCCGCAGAGCGGACCGCGTCAATCACGTATAAGATCATGGGCTTGCCTGCAATGGGATGAAGCACCTTGCACAGGTGTGACTTCATTCGTGTCCCCTTGCCCGCCGCCAATATAATCGCCGAATATCTCGTCATGGCAGTATAAATCGCTTCCGGACTGTCGCGCCGCACAAACGTAGCCCTTTGCCCCCGGGTTGTCAAGGTGATCCCCCTGATGTATGGTGCCCCGTTTTGTACGGGATTTCAATCAATTAAAGTCCGTGTGAATCCCGGGCCGTAAGCCCACGCGCCTGCATTTCGTGGTTTTTTTCAGCGGCCCAGTGGCCTTGCCTGATTGCGCGGCATGGCGTAAGGAATTATCCTTCGGATTCTCAATTCCAACGAGAAACCGGCTGGAGGCAAGACATGGACGGCATGCGTCGCTTCAATGTAGCAGTCTTGGGTTCGGCTTCAGCTCTGGAGGATTCATCACAGGGGCTCAAGGCATTTCGCGTGGGAGAATTGGTGGCTCTCAACCGGGGTATATTGCTGACAGGCGGTTGTCCGGGCCTCCCCCATGCCGCGGTTCGGGGAGCTGTGTCCGTCGGGGGGACCACGGTGGCGGTTTCCCCTGCTGCAAATCGTGCCGAGCATGCCGGAATCTTCTCCTACCCTTTGAATGGCTCGATTATGGTTTTCACTGGGATGGGAGCCAAAGGGCGAAACGTGATTCTGGTGCGCAGCTCCGACGCCTGCATTTTCGTCGGCGGGGGCATGGGGACACTCAATGAGTTCACCATCGCGTTCGACGACCTGGGCTCGGAATGCGCCATAGGAATACTGGTCGGTTCCGGAGGGTTGGTGGATGAGTTTGCCCGACTGGCTTCTCTCTCGGGCAAATCTCCCCGCGCATCGGTTATAATAGAATCAAACCCGGACGCGCTTGTGGAGGGAATATTCAGACAATTGCGCAAGGAGAAAATCAGCGCTTGAGTCGAAGCGCGACGCACATGCGGCCACAGCGATTCAAGACTTGAAAACACCTGCTTTTTCAATTACCTGTCAATGATAATGCTTGACCGAATTAAGAAATTCTGGTAACTTATGACAGAATTGGTTTCCATAAATCTATCACTGCTCATGCCGGAGTAAGAACGGGGACCTCATGAAAAACTCCAGGGTTGCAGAAAGTCCAGCGTCGGAAGTGCCCATCTTTTCCAGTGAAATCGTTTGTTTTCGTGACCGTTTTTCAGGGCGGGCGCCAATCTCTCTAACGAAAAACGATGGTCGAACGGATGCCGATCTTACTGCCGGTCAGGCCGGGAGGCAGGGAGTTCGAGGCAAGGCGATGAAAGTATTTGCGCGGTCGACCCACGCTTTCCTGCTCTTGTGCATTGCGCTCTTATGGGGAAGCATGGCTCCCGCGGCCGATCTGGAGGCCGATCTGGAGTACGCTCTGGAATTGCACAAAGGCGGAGACCCCAAGCAGGCCATAGAACTGTACTCCAAGTATATCGAGAAGAACCCCGGAGCCGCTCATGCGGTCAACTGGCGCGGTCTGGCCTACCTGGAAATGGATGAACTTACCCAGGCCCTCGCGAATTTCAATAGGGCCATCTCCATAAGCTCAACATACGCCGATGCGTACAACAACAGAGGGGAAGTCTATCGGAGAAAAAAGGACTTCGCTAATGCACTGAAGGATTTTCAGAGGGCTGCGGAGCTTGAACCGGAATTTGCAGAACCTTATTACAACATTGGTTTGATCTACGAAGCTCAAGGGAAAAACCGTCTCGCGGCCAACCAGTTCCTCCAATACCTGAAGGCTAAGCCCGGCGCGCCTGACAAGAAGGAGCTATTGGAAAAAATCAGAAATCTCGCCAAGAAAGCGCCGCCATCCAAAAAGGAGGCTGCAGCCTCAGACCAGCCCGCGCCGGGAAAGCCGCCCGCTGTTCCGCCGGTTGCTTCTGCGAAACCTCCGGCCGTACCGGAAAAGCCTGCAGCTCCTGGCGAGAAACCTCCGGTCACGCCCGCGACCAAGCCGCCGGCCCCAGGCGAGAAGCCCCCTGCAGGGCCTCCTAAGAAGCCGCCAGTGCCGGCAGCACAGCCTGCTCCGCCTCCCAAGCCCGAGAAAATAATTATTTTGGGCGTCATCGAGCTGACCCCGGAACAATTGCGCGACCTGCCCGTATCTCCTGAGACGGTAAAGAGTTTGGCCGGGGCAATGAACTCGGCCTCGGAATCCGCCGGAATATTGGGTCTGGTCATCCCGATCGTGGTGTTGTACGTGATCTTTGAGCTGATGCTTTTCCTCATTGCCGGCAAGACGGGCGTTGGTCTTCCCTGGCTTGCATTCATACCTGTCATCCAGGTCTATCCTTGGGTGAAGTCCGCGGGGAAGCCGGCCTGGTGGATCATCCTGTTGCTCATACCCGTGGTGAATATACTGATAGCGCTCCTTATCTGGCTCGGGATAGCACGGGAGCGTCGTAAATCCGCGCTCTGGGGTATTCTGGCGTTCCTGCCATGCACGACGCCTCTGGGGATGGCATACCTCGCTTTCACCCGTTGATGTGCCTTTATGAGGGATCCCGGTCTACCTGAGGAGTTCTTTGTTCGGGACGCGGTTCGCGGGCGTGAGGCTCTCTGGGAACCGCGCGATCTTGAGCGGCTCCCCACCTCGATGCCTCACCCTGAGGGCGTCCGGTTCGCTTCCGATCACCGACTCACCGTGGAGCTTCCCGTCGGGCCCGGTGACCTCTCCAGGTTCGACTGCATCGTGCTTCGGGTGCTGAATCTCTCGCGATCACGAGTACTTACGGATATGAGGCTCTTGCACAGTCCGCAGGACGAGTCATCCCCGCGCCGCGTTTCCCTCTCCGGTGGTAGGGAAAATCTTCCGGCCAATGAATGGACCTGGCTGAAGTTCCCCAGAGAGTGTTTCGGCACATACGGCAAACCGTCCGGCTGGGGCGATGTTCACTGCATGGAACTCTCTTTCGGCCGCGAGAAAACCTCCTCTCAACCCGGACCGGTAGATCTGGTCATAGGTTCTCTCGAAGGTTGCCTCAGAAGAATCCCTTCCGGACCGCGGCTGACTGAAGCGGGGCTTCGGGAAGTGCTCCGACCAGACCTGGAAGAAAATGCGGGCGCAAGGGGATTTTCCTCTGCCATCTCCATGGGGCTGAAACCCTATTCCTATGGCAACACAAGCCTTCTTGTCCCTCCTCCCCATCCTTATCCCAAGGAAAGCGCTGATGACGTCATCGCAGGGCGGATCCTGGGGCAGCGTTTGCCGGAGCCCATTCCCTGGGACGCGGATCCACACGAAGCCCTTGAATGGCGGCATTTCCTGCATCGTCATCATTTTCTGCGCGAAGTGGTCAGGGGCTTCGCTGAGACCCGCGACAGCCGATACGCGCATCACCTGAAGAGCGTTGTCGAAAGCTGGATACGCTCGAACCCGGTACCGGTCGATTCCAACGGAGGAGCGGGCCCTTCCTGGGAGACGCTAACGGCTGCTTGGAGGCTTCGGGAATGGTTATGGATTGCGGGAATAGCCTGGGAAGATCCATCTTTCGGGCATTCCACCCGGACGATGATGCTTCGCTCAATATGGGAGCATGCCCGCAGTCTCATGGATCACACCGGTCATCCCAACAACTGGATCATCGTCGAGTCTGCCGCGCTTGCCCTGGCAGGGATCTGTTTCCCCATATTCAACGAAGCCCCTCAATGGAGAAGCACCGGTTTGAAAAGGCTCAGGGAGGAATTTCACCGGCAGTTCTTTCCGGACGGGACGCATTTCGAACTATCGCCGCTGTACCAGTCCATCTGCCTGCACGCGCTGCTTGAGGTAGGTGAAGCGGCCCGGTTCAACGGAATTGACCTGCCCGATTTTTTCGGCGAGAGCGTTCGATGCTGTTGGGATTACCTCGCATCCCTATGCAGACCTGATTTCACATGGCCTTCACTGAATGATTCGGGTTCAACGTCCGGCGATTTCGGTGTCTTGATGAGGAAGGTGGGCGAGGTGCTGGATTCACCCCACCTTACTTGGATCGGATCGCGGGGGCGGTCGGGGACGGCGCCGGCCGGGGTTTCGAGGGTATTCCCGGACGCCGGGGTTGCGGTCATGCGATTAGGACGCGGGCCAAATGCGAATGAACTCCTGTTCCGGACCGGGCCGGCCGGCGCGAGCCATGTGCACGGGGACGCGCTTTCCGTGGAAGTGACCGCGCTCGGCATCACTCGTTTGGCCGACCCGGGAATAACGTCCTATTCGCCCGACGTGCTTACGGACTACTACAGATCAGCCGTCGCACACAACATGGTTCTTGTGGACGGCAAAGGCCCGTTGCGCGGCGCGCTGTCATATGCTCAAAGGATTCGACCTGCTGGAGGGAACTTCTCGTTTACGACCCGGGAATCGCTTGAGATAGCCACCGGCGTGTGCCGAGGGCCCTGGGAGCGAATAGAAGACGACATCACCTGGCTGCGCACAGTGATTTTCGTAAAGCCGGACTATTGGGTCGTGCGCGACCTTGTCACGGGCCAGGGCAACCATGAAGTAACAGCGTGCTGGCAATTCATGCCTGGCCGAGTCGAAATTGACATGAAGTCTCTTGCGGCACGATGCGTTGATGCTACAGGACCTCGTTTCGAGTTGATTCCTGCTGCGGGGCCTCATGTCATCGAAATCGAGCAGTCCAGCGGAGCCTCGCATCCACCCAGAGGTTGGTTTTCCGTAGGAGGACGTGACCTGCCCGGAACCACGGTGCAGTACCACGTCAGGGGAGGCTTTCCTCTCACTCTCTTGTGGGTGCTTTTTCCTTTTGATGGACGGCCGGTCTCGGGCGTGAAGGCGAGCCGAACGGACCGGGGGACCGACCATGTTTGCCTGGAACTGGAATTCCCTGACGCACGCCGCGACGCGATTGCTTTGACCAATCCTCAGTCTGAGGACATCGTGGCAGGGGACGAGCGATTGCATGGCTGCATCGAGTTCGCAAGGAAGCGGGGGTGAGTCCTCCGAGTAGCTCTTGACCTCTTGTCTTGTTGGTGGTTGAATCCCGGAGGTAAGCTGTCCCTGCGTTCGCTGGACATTGGGGAGGACTCGGAATACTAGAGGTGAAGCACGTCATGTTGCCCGAGGGTATTGAACTGAGGCCGATGACAGAAACGGATCTTCCCGAGATTCTCAGGATAATCCGGGACCACGACGAAGACGACTTCGAGGCTGCCCGGGAATCGTACGACCAGTACGGGATCGAGGAGCAGTATGTCCTCACTGCTCGGGACAAGGTTATCGGTATGACCGGCGCCCGTTACATGGACAGAACTGATCGTTCATACCAGCTCTCGTGGACTTATATTGACCGCAGGCACGCTGGTCGCGGGCTGGGCTCTGCAATGCTCCGTGAACTCATAGAGATATTGACTGCCAGAGGCGTCCGCAAGCTGTTTGTCACTACAAGCGATCTGGCTGACCGGAAGAGAGGTGAGGTATACCGTGCTGCGATCCGCTGCTACGAAGAGGTCGGTTTTCGTTTGGAGTCCAAGCATGAAGACTACTACGCGCCTGGAGAGAGCCGCCTGACATACGGCCGTAGAATCGGACCGTTGTATGCCACGAGACCCGTGTTCGAGCCTGACTCGGCAGGCGTTGCTCTGGTGGATGTTGGTGAAATACCCGAAACGGACGACGCATATTATGTGGAATGGGATTACACGGACGAAGGAGCGATGTTCCATCCGGAGGACCTCCGACGAATGATCGACCAAGTGGCCGAATGGAACGGCCGCTGCATATTCGTCGGTTTTCCGTCGGATCTTCCTCACTTTGAAGAAGCTTTGAAACGACAGGGCTTCTCCCAGTGCGGCCGCCTGATGGATTTCTACCAGGACGGTCTGGATGAGGTTCATTGCAGGTTGAACCTGTGAGTTGTCCGATGGTTAAGTTCACCATTGCATAGATTCGGTGGCGTATTCGGAGCTGTCGCAGCACGCGGGTAGCCCGGACGCTACCGCGTCCCGGCTACGAAGGAACAGGAGGTCTGAGCGGGCAATCCCGATGCTTCTGCGAGTTGGTTTTGGCCCATGATCCAGGAGAATATGCCTCTTGATCCGCCATGGCGGCAAGCACGATTGGCATCAGAATCCGAGAACCCGCGTTTGTCAGCAGATCCCCCGCACCGCGAGATCAAAGAGCGCCTGGCCTCGCACATCTCCCAGGCGGCCTTTGCGATCAAGCATGACGGAGGCATGACCTTTGGGACTGGACGGCGAGGGAATCGTCAAATGACGCGAGACAAGGTGTGTTTATAACTTGGGAGAAGTCGCCATGTACAAGAAAATCCTGGTTCCGCTGAGCGGAACAAAGAATGACGAAGCAATGCTCAAACATGTATTGGAGCTGGCCAAACTAGCTGGAGCCTCAGTTATGCTAATCATGATGCACAGGGTTATCAAGAGCGACGATCCGTTTATGGAAAAAATCCAGATGGAGGTCGGCTCAGAAGGGCACCGACTCAAACAGAAAGCCGAAACCTATCTCCCTGAGCTTGAAGAGACCCTTGGCCGGCACGGAATTGACGTCACTGCGGAGTTCCTCGTGGTGGAAGGCGCCGAGGCAGACGAGATTGTTGCGTATGCAGTCGAGAAAGGCTGTGATCTCATCGCACTGTCAAACCGGGAGAGGGGTGGTGTTGGAAGCTGGTTTTTCTCGAACCTCGAAGAGAAAGTCAAGAGAAGATCCTCATTGCCTCTGCTTCTGGTAGCGCAGCCAAAGGAATAAGGAGATTCAGCTATGAACACTCAAGAAACAATCGACGTTTTGAACCGGCTACTGGAATCCGAACTCATGGCCCTGGAGTACTATCGCATTCACGGGGAGGCAATTGCCGAAGAAGACATCGCTGACGGCGTACGATCTATCTTCCCTGCAGAATATAATCATGCCGTAACCCTGACGGGAAGAATTCGAGATCTCGGAGGTGTGCCGGCGGTGGCAGGGGGAGACGCCTCACTCCGGGGACGGCAGATGGGTGAGCAAAGTCGCCCACAGGGTACCCTTCAAATGCTCAGGATGGAACTTGAGCAGGAACAGCAAGCCATCAAGGATTACGCTCAGCCATTGGCAGATATCACGGACGATATAGTCACGTTGGAAATACTTGAAGAACAATTACTGGACGAAATGCGGCACGCAATGTGGCTCAAGAAGAAGATCCTTGAACTCGAGAGCAACCGGTAATACCAATGAGTATTCTGAGGAGTGAGTCCGGAGAAACCACCTTTTCCTGAATAGTAGCATGCGGTGCACGAAGTGAACCATGTCGATCGAGGAAGAGGAGTTGTGCACGAGAGGTTTGTCCGCGGCCTAATGTTGTCATGCCGGCTTTGCCCGCGGGACATGGTTCATTATGAAAAGGAGCCACCACTGCGGTTACCGTTGGTCACCGCACCCTACGCTGTCTCAAGAGGCGAGTAATACCAGTGCTCTTTCGACGGTGGCTTTGTGGTTTGACTTTCCCAATTCAACAAAGCTTCGCGCTGAACGATTACGCATCCGGTATCGGTCCTGTCTCAGCCATGGCTGCTCCCAACCAGCCGCATCATATTCTCGGAAGCAAGGTGATCTCATACTCTTGGCTATCGTTGCATTTGTAGAAGCGGACTATCCCCTCATGAGTCACCCGGAATACGTGTCCACAGCGCCGGGCTTTCGTTTGAAATCCCGTGTGCCTGAACAAGGATCTCAACAATGACGGAGTCCGGGGAACATCCCGATCCCGCATCGAAAAACAGACCAGACAGCATCTCTTGTCGGCAGAAGCCTTCCGCCAGAAATGCACCGTATTAATTGTCACGAAAGCGGGTTTCTGCTGCTTGCGCAAAAGTTGAGGAATCGCGTCATCCTTGACGAGAGTATTCGGTCGCAAATCCCGCACAAATACAACCGATCCTCGGTACCATGCGGCAATCTCTTCATCAACGCCGCGCCCCAGCAACTGCTCATCGAGGACTACCACAGTCGTGCCGCGGTATCACGCGACGCTCGACAGGGGCAGATCCGCCGCGAGCCGGATTGCTTCGAGAATCGCCTCTCGTGACACCAGACCCCTATAACCTTCTACGACTGCATCAATGTCTTCGCCTGCATCGAGCCGATCAAGGGTCCCGGCAACTTCAACACGCGTATACTTGAATGTGGGCCGCCCGTCGCATACGCCTAGTGCGCTCACGACGTAATTCCCTATTGGGTAGTAGTCGTAAGGTTCGCCATCGAGAAACTCTGTCACCAAATTTGGCATCGTACCGCTCCGCTTCAGGAGTCTCCACACACAACCAGGTGGTTGTTACAGTGGTCTATGGTACTCCATAAGACAAGGATCAAAAGGGAATGTTCAACCGCACCTGCTCCACCCGCAAACCCGACGCACATGTCCTCGGCTCAGTCCGCACTGAGTCCTACCGATCCAACAATCGCCACCACAGCCATGACTAGCAAGCAGAAGAAAAGAGCCACGCCAATGCACACCGCAGCAGCAGCACGAGAGGTTGTGGCGCCGTGGACTTCCCGTAAGCCGACAATAAGGATGTACAATTTCCAGACTAGACCTGCAAAAGGCCCCAGAATCGGCACAATGTTCAGGAGGTCGGGCCCGGAGGAATAGCAATAAACCCGGAAGGTTGCCTCGAGTTGCTCCTTCGCGGCTCCAACCGAAAACAATGCAGCGTGAAGAACCAGGCCGCTGCCGACGATCTTCATGAATACGAGAATCGGTATCAGGATGCCTATTATTGCAGGTGAGCCCGCCAGAGCAGGAGCTTCCTCTAACAAGGAGCTTTCCAAGGTGAAGAGCCACAGGGCGCTGACCATCTCGCCGAGTGTGCCGATAATCAGCCCATAAAGCAACGGCTGGAGAAAACCGTCCGTCCTGGGAAGCTTCGAGAAAAAATCCGCGGAGTTCAGCATGCTTTGCGAAACGGTTTGGTAAACGCTCTGAAAGAAACCGAGAGATTCTTGATCCTCCCACGGACAGTGTTCTTTCGAAAGCCTCGAGGATCGTTGTCGAGACCAGGCATCCGGATACTTGCGGCTATTCTGATCCTCCGTTGAGGTCACTTTGCCGGAATCATCGGGTTCGGACAGACGGCCGCCGCAGTAATAGCAGTAATCGTCGCTTGGGCCGGGGTCCAACTCACGACCACAATGAGGACACTTCACGGAATACTCCTTTCCGCACCACTGATTGGCTTCTCCATCTTCTGCAGGCCGAGGGGCCCTGCATCAGATCATTCGATGAGCGATCCATTCTTCGAGCGCCACATCCGAGACCTTAATGCGGCAGTTCTCGGAGCCGGGGCCGCGAATTTCTATCCATTCCCCGCGCGTCGCCTCCTTGGCATACCTTCTGATGATGCTGCCTATGATTGTCTCGTCCCGGGGGCTGAGGTCGCCCAGTGCTAGACCGGACGGCCCGGGAAAACCAACGGGTGAGAAGAAATACCCCAAGCTGGCCGCGTCCTGAAGCCGCCGGTTCTCGGTCTGATTGCGGCCCACGATCACTTTCAGCCCGGGTCTTAGTCTGATGTGCCGGCCCACTGTCAAGAGGTTCAACTCCTCAGGAGGAAGTTCATACCTTTCATCAAGAATGTCCTTCAACCGACGGGAGAAGATCTTGTCCGTCAACAGACACCCGCCTGCGGGCGTAGAGTAGCCTGTCAAGCCCAATTGCTCGGCCATCCCAAGCTGAGTCTTCCTTCCCCGACCCGATACGTCCAGGAGCTTCTCCCTGGCCACAACACCTTCCTGCTCCGGCAGAGTCGGCGGCAGGAGTTTGGCGGACAAAGGGCGAAGCACGATGCCCTCGCATCCGGACCTCTTTTCTATGAGCCGCATTGTGTGGCGCTGCTGAGACATGGGCCGTTGCCCGACAACTTCGCCGGTCACAATGAATGACGCGCCGATCTCGTCCATGACGCGCTTCGCCGCGATGAATGTGTAGATACGGCAATCTACGCAAGGGTTGAGGTTCTTGCCATGCCCGAATCGCGGGTTGCGGATGATCTCGAGGAAATCCTCGCCCTTAGGTCTATAAATCACGGGCACTCCAAGGTGTCGCGCGATTAGAACCACGGGCGAGTCGGCCGCCTTCGGGTCTCCGCCGGAAAAGAACGAGGTGAAGTGCAGCGCGGTCACTTCCACTCCCTGTTCTTTTACAAGCTGAATGGCAAGGGCCGAGTCCAAACCGCCGGATATGAGAGCCACAGCCTTTCTGTTCATCATTTGCCGGCCGGGTCTCCAACCTCAGAAAACATCCGCCGCAAAGACAAAGAGCTTCGCGTCCTTGTCCTTCCAGGCATCTCTGGGCAATCCCGCCTTTCTGCAGGTCTCCTGGAGAAACGTGATCCTGTCCCAGTTACGCTCCGCGGCAACCTGCGGGAGCAACAGCCCGGACCTGGAACCCTCGGTTATCATGAGGCCGTGTCTTCCCACTTCGAGCTTCTCCGTATCCTGTAGTTCTTCCAGGGGCGTAAGAACCGACACTTCCAGCTCAATGTACGGCAGTTCGTCCTCAGTTATGGGCATGAATCGAGGGTCTCGGAAACCGGCTGCCTCGGCCATTTCCGCGACGGTTTTCCAGAGAGGTTTTTCGGGATCGACTGACCCGATACATCCTCTCAGCATGCCTTTCTTGTACAAGCTTACAAATGCGCCAAACTTTTCGCCGAGTCTCTCCGTGAGGGCCGAAAACGAAGGCGCGGGCTCTCCGCGGGACTTCTTCTCAATCACGGTCCTGGCGATCCGAAGGAGTTCCTCCTTCTCCCGGTCACTCAGACCCAAGTCCACTCCCGGATGTTTCTTTTCCGCCGACATGGCAAACTCCGTTTCGGCTTCAATTGGTCAAGCCAAGAATAGCTCCGTGGAGATCAACATCTTATCCCCTGACTGCCGACCGTTTCATACCCCGGCGCGCCAGACGATTGTCGTCATCAGATTAGGGAAACACCGGAAGCGTGTCTAGCGCTGCGGTTTCCGGCATGCCCATCATGAGATTCATGTTCTGAACTGCCAGGCCTGATGCTCCCTTGACGAGGTTGTCCAGGGCGGAGACCACAATGGCCCATCCGCTTCGGGAATCCACGGTCACCGCGACCTGGCACATGTTCGATCCCCGGACGTGGGCCGTATCGGGAAAATGTCCGTCCGGAAGCACGGCCACGAACGGTTCATCGCCATAGCGGCGTTCATAGTCTTCCCGAAGGCTCTCGGCAGTGACGTCCTCTTTGAGTCGGAGGTACATCGTTGAAACCATTCCTCGACTCATGGGCATCAGGTGGGGAGTGAATCGGACGCTTACCGGCCGACCCGTCAGTCCGCTAAGCTCCTGTTCCATTTCGGGGATGTGCCTGTGCCGAAGGACGCTGTACGGTTTGACACTCTCACCGGACTCACAGAAGCTGGTGATGAGCTTCGCGGCCCGACCTGCGCCTGAGATCCCGGACTTGGAATCCACGATCACGTTGCTTGTGTCCAGGTCTTGTCTTGCCATGATCGGCGCAAGGCCGAGGATGACACTTGTGGGATAGCAGCCCGGGTTCGCGACCAGTTGAGCGTCCCTAATCTTGTCGCGGTGGATTTCCGGCAGACCGTACACGGCCTGGTCAACGATTCCCGGGTCCTTGTGCGGGCCGTACCATTCCGAGTACACATCCGGATCCCTCAGCCTGCAATCCGCCGAAAGATCAACCACCCGCACTCCCGCGTCAAGAAGCGGCCTGATAGCGGATGCGGATTCTCCGTGGGGAAGCGCAAGGAATGCTACATCCGCCTGTGGTTCTCTCAGCACGTCTTCCATATCCGAGATCAGAAAATCACAGTGTCCTCTGAAAAAGGGAAAGGCCTCACTCGCCCGTCGGCCCGCCCACTGCCTGGAGGCGCCGCCGCTGACAACCATCTCAGGATGGGTTGCCAGAATTCTGATCAGTTCGACTCCCGTATATCCGGTACATCCGAGGATTACGGCTTTAACCATACTTCACTTCCTGTTGTTGTTGACACACTTGGCTCAAGGCAATAGGGGCGGGTTTGAAACCCGCCCCAACCGCGCAGTGTTCGAGCAAAAACGCCTGTTGCACGCCGAATCTCCAGGTCCTTGACGAGTACCGGAGCGCAGGCCCAGGTTACGACTCCACCCGATAGTTAGGCGCTTCCTTGGTGATCACAACGTCGTGAACGTGTGACTCCCGCAGGCCCGCGGCAGTAATTCGCGTGAAGCGGCAACGCTGCTGAAGCTCTCCGATGTTTGAAGCGCCCACGTATCCCATACCCGCTTGCAGTCCGCCCACCAGTTGATGAATGGTATCCGCCG
>DYLG01000041.1:12351-19634 GCA_020722215.1 Desulfomonile tiedjei | reverse complement strand
GAACGTAATAATCCTGGTAATACCAACGGCTCATCTCATTCCCCCATGGCTTCTTTTCGGAGCTTCCACAGCTCCTTCAGGTCTTTGTTCGACAGCTCGGTAATCCATCCTTCGCCTGCTCCGATGACCTGCTCGGCTATGTCCTTCTTTTTCTCGATCATTTCGTCGATTTTTTCTTCCAGGGTTCCTGCACAGACGAACTTGTGCACCTGGACATTCTTCGTCTGGCCTATGCGGAACGCCCTGTCCGTGGCCTGGTTCTCGACAGCGGGATTCCACCAGCGGTCAAAATGGAACACATGGTTGGCTGCCGTCAGGTTCAGACCGGTCCCGCCGGCTTTGAGAGAAAGCACGAAGATCGACGGACCGCCGGCTCCGTCCTGGAACCGCTCCACCATGCGGTCCCGATGCTGTTTGGCGACTCCGCCGTGAAGGAAAAGGACCTCGCTGCCGAACACTTCTTGAAGATGCTTTTGGAGAAGCTTGCCCATTTCCGCGAACTGACTGAACACAAGGGCTCGATCTCCGATCTCCAATGCCTCTTCCAGCATCTCGGTGAGACGCTCCAACTTGCCTGAACGGCCCGGGATTGCCGAGTTGTCTCCCAGGAAATGCGCAGGATGATTGCAGACCTGCTTCAACCTGGACAGAGTTGCCAATATGAGGCCTTTCCGCTCGATGCCCTCCGAGGACTTGAGGGCCTCCTCGGTTTCCTTTACCACTGCGGCGTAGAGCGATGCCTGCTCCTTGGTCAAAGGGCAGAAAACCTTCATCTCCATCTTGTCCGGCAAGTCCGCGATGATCGATTTGTCCGTCTTGAGACGCCTCAGGATAAACGGCCCGGTTATGCGCTTGAGGCGCTCGGCCGCCTGCGGGTCCCGCCCAGCCTGAATCGGCACAAAGAATTTGCGTTTGAACTCCGCCTGGCTCCCGAGAAATCCCGGATTGAGGAATTCCATGATGGACCACAAGTCTCCGACGTTGTTCTCAACGGGAGTTCCCGTAAGCGCAATCCGATAATCGGCTTTGAGAGACCTCGCGGCACGGGCCTGTCGCGTTTCGGGATTCTTGATGTTTTGGGCTTCATCCAGGATGACGCCGGACCATTGGATGTCCTGGAACAGTTTCGCATCCCGGTGCAGCAAGCCGTAGCTGGACACAATCAAGGAATGCTTTGACGCTTCCTTCTTGAACGCGGCGCCCTTGTTTCTGCCGACTCCGTGATGAATCATCACGGGAAGATCGGGAGTGAATCGAGACGCCTCCTTCTGCCAGTTGTTGACAACCGTGGTGGGACACACAAGGAGAACAGGCTTCTTGCCGTTGGAGTTCCGGTAGTGCTGGATAAGGGCGAGAGTCTGGATCGTCTTTCCCAAACCCATGTCATCGGCAAGACACGCTCCCATTCCCCATTGAGAAAGGAAACCGAGCCAGGACAGGCCCCTCATCTGGTATGGCCGGAGTTCCCCCGCGAAAGCCCGATCCGGCTGCAGCTCCTTGACTCCGGCGGTGTTCGCCAATTGCTTGAGCAGGGAACCGACCCATCCCGTGGCTCTTACTTTCTCTATTTGGAGCCCTTGGGGAGCGTCCTTCACCCCCAATGCAAGCTGAACCACGTCTCTTACGGTTGCTTGTTCCGATGCCTTTTTCGACCAGAGGTCTACTGCCGCCTGGATCTGTTCCGGCCCGATCTCCACCCACTGCCCCCGTATTCTCACCAGGGGGGTCTTGAGCCCGGCCAGTGCTTCCAACTCCTGAAGCGTGATCTTCTGATCTCCTATGGCCGCTTCCCAGTCGAATTGCACGATTTCGTCCAGTGAAAGCCCGCTGCGGGCTTTCATCTTCGGACTTTTCACGTTCGCTCTGAGCGACAGGCGCAGCTTCGTGCCTTTGCCGGTCCACCACGCCGGCAGCATCACGACGAATCCCGATTGCCTGAGCAGAAGGGCCTTTTCCGTGAGGAAATCATAAGCGCCCTGCGGATCTAGAGCGTACCCTGCGGGCCGAGCGCCCTTCAGGCCGGCGGCGATCTCTTTGCACATGGACGATGCCTGTCCCAAAGACGTGAGAAGGTATTCCGTCACCTGGGGACCGGTCATTTTCAGGGCTGCCGTCTTGACCGAACCGTTGTTCCATGCGTCCTCAACCGGGACGAGGAGGCTTAGATCATCCTTTGGTTGCAGGAGATAGCGCACATACCATGATTCCGTTGCGGATTTCGCTCGATCCTTTTTGGCAGGCTCGGAATCGGCGGGCTCTTCCAGTCGGAAACAGAGGCGAAGCGGCGATAAAGCCGTGACCGCGATGGGCCTTGACCAGTCTCGGACACTCGCGACCAGGTCGGCCAGTTCGCTCTTTTCCCCGGGGATCCTGTTGTCCGGCGATCTCAACGCGAAAAGCCACGCGTCGTGGACACTCTCGAAATCGGCCGCCTTAGTGCTTTTCGGAATCGACCGTTCGGCCCAACCCGAGGACCGAACCAAATAGTCGACGACGTTTCCAAGAAAGGCCTTCACATTATCAACGGCCGGCATCGCAGGCGGTTGGGCAGAAGGGATCTCGCTCAGTGCCCGCGCCGACGGAGGCATTCTTTGCGCAAGCTGCATCAGGCAGTCGGCATCATCTCCGAGATACACAGGCTGCCACACTGCCCGGAAATCGCTTTCATCGGCTTCCATGGACGGCAGGTATTGCTGACGGGCAACGAACGCCCCAGCAGACCGAAGGGCATCGGACCAGAAACTCAGATCATCGCCTATGACCACTCCCGGGGCGAGGACCTTCTTCCGAGAACAGGCACAGAGAAGGTCAACGGTTTCGCCCCATTCCATTTGGTACGCGGTAACGGTCCATGGGGAAAGTTTCACCTTCCCTTTGCCGGCGGGTTGTTCCGCAATGACGGGGCTCGACGGGATTGCCTGGCCGCCACGTGCGGGCAGCCACACAGCAAGATCCCGGAAACGTTTCTTATCCGGCCTTATACCAGGAACGGCTTCGCTCAGCGCGGACTCAAGGTCTTTCATGTCAGCGCCGTGACTGTAGCGCTTCGTCCCTGATTTTCGGCCGTTCGCTCGAAGAGTCTTGCCTTTCTTCAGCCCATTTCCGTTTTCGGAGATCTCTCCCCAGAGAAACATGCGTCCTGAACGGATGCCTGTGTGGATGATAATCATTTGATGCTGCCCTTTGCACCGGTCATGACGGGGGTCTGACTATCGCCGTGCCGTTCCGAAAAGCGGCGCGGTTGACGGAAGTCGCCTGCCGGTTCCTATGGTAAGATTAGTCGGAAGCCGAAATATCAGAAGCATCGGTTGACGTCAAGCTCTTTGAAGCTACAGGGAAAAGTCTCATTTTCTTTGTCTTGATGCCTGGGCCGGCTATTCGTGCCGCAAGGCCTCAATGGGATGGAGACGCGATGCCTTGAAAGCAGGGTAGAACCCAAAAAACACCCCAACCGCGCCGGAGAACGCAATGGCAATGCAGATGGTCGCGATGTCGATCACGGCGGGCCAGCCGGTCATGCGAGCGAAAATGGAGGCGCCGGTCGTTCCGATCACGGTGCCCATCAATCCCCCGGCGATTGCAAGCACCACACCCTCTATGAGGAACTGGGATAATATGTCAGCGGACCTGGCTCCAACAGCCATCCGGATGCCGATTTCCCGAGTGCGCTCCGTCACGGAGACCAGCATGATGTTCATGATCCCGATGCCTCCCACCAGAAGGGATATGGCAGCAATGGCGCCGAGCAATGTGGTCATTATCTTCAGGCTTTTTTCCGCCGTTTCCAAGATTTCGGTCAGATTGCGTATGGTGAAGTCATTCTCCTGATTCTTGCCGATCTTGTGACGTCGGGCCAACACCCGTTCGATTTCTTTCTCGGCCTTGGGAATGGCAGAAATGTCTTTTGCCTGAATAATAATCACCTGGATTTCGTCCGGGAACGGTGTGCCGAAAAGTCTGTACTGGGAGGTTCTAAGCGGGACGAGAACCGTGTCGTCCTGATCATCTCCCCGCGGAGACTGACCCTTGCGGTCCAGAACACCGATTACCGTAAACGGGACATTCTTTATCCTGATCACCTTGCCGAGAGGGTATGTGTCCCCAAAGAGATTCTCAACGACGGTCAAACCGAGCACCGCCACTTTGGCGGCCCGCTTGTCCTCCTCTCTGGTGAACATCCGGCCGGATCGGATAGGCCACTCGCGGATCAGGATGTACGTATCCCATGTCCCGGAAACGCGTGTGGGCCAATTGCGATTGCCGTACACTACCTGAGTGACCTCACCCCAGTTCGGTGCAGCCAGTTTCACCGCAGGACATTCCTTGAGTATCGCTTCGGCGTCGCCCGAGCGCAGAGTGTGAACCGACCCCGAGCCCAGTCGTCGTCCCCCCCGTTCAGCGGCCCCCGGGACTACCAGGATCAAGTTGCTGCCTATGGAACGGATCTGCTCTCCGATCATTTCCCGAGCGCCTGCGCCCACCGCTACCATGACGATCACTGCGCCCACGCCGATCACAATGCCGAGCATGGTGAGAGCGGACCGCATTACGTTCACTTTCAATGTGCCGAGCGCGATAACGATACCGTCCAGAGGATTGATCATCGTTCGAGGGCTCTTCCTAATGATGTTGCCGCAAACGTCAGGATTGCGGTCGCCTCAAAAGCGGAGCCGAAGGTCCGGGCCGGTCTTTTTCTTCGCTGCTACCGCCTCAACCACCACCCGGTCGCCGGCTTTCAGCTCATCGGAAAAAATCTGTGTGCGTTCGCTGCCGATCGTTCCTACACGCACACTGACCGGCCGAATTCGGTTGTTCGCCTCGAGTTTCCACAGGCGGCGTTCCCCAGGGTTCAATAGGGGAAGGTCGGGTCTTTCGACCTTTGGGGAGAATCGAAAAGCCTGGTCAGGAACCATGAGGGCGTCATGAACCTCGCTAAGGTTTATCCTGACGCTCGCGGTCATGCCCGGTCTCAATTTCAGGTTGTCGTTTTTCACGTCGAGGATCACGTTGTAAGTGACCACGTTCTGCTGGATCAGTGGGTCGTTGCGGATTTGCATCACCGATGCCGTGAAAAACTCGTCGGGAAAAGCCGGAACCGAAAAAACGGCCTCTTGTCCGACTCGCACTCGGCCGATGTCCGCTTCATCCACACTTGCATAGACCTGCATGACGGTGAGGTCTTCAGCTATCCGGAACAGCAACGGCGTCTGGAAACTTGCCGTGACCGTCTGTCCCACATCCATGTTGCGGGCTATCACTACGCCGTCCACTGGAGCGACAATCCGAGTATGCGCCAGGTTGACTTCGGCTTCCTCGAGATTCGCCTCCATCTGCGCAACCGTGGCCTTGGAAACATCCACCTGAGCGCGTGCAGCGTCTGCGTTGGCCTGAGCAGTATCGAATTCCTGCTGACTGATGGAGTTCTTCCGGATCAACTCCTCTTTGCGCCGCAGAGTTCTCATCTGGTCTGCGAACGTGACTTCCGACTTCGCCAGGTTGGCCTTTGCTGACAAGAGGTTTGCCCTGGCCTGGTTCACTTTGGCCTTGTACGTGTCCGGGTCTATCAGAGCAATAAGCTGGTCTTTCTTGACCACCGACTCGAAATCCGCGAACAATTTCTTGATTGTTCCGGATACCTGGCTCCCAACCTGCACTTCGACCCGCGGGCGTATGGTTCCGGTGGAGTTGATCTCAGCCCTGAGTGTTCCCTTCTCGACGGGCACGGCAATGTACTGTATTTCCGGTTCCTTCCGGGAAGAATTGACGTAAACATAACCGAGCACTGAAGCCGCGAGGAGCACGATAACCGCGATGGTAATCAGTTTCTTCACTATTCTTCTCCGACTCTTGGCTGGTCGCTCTCAATGTGTCCGTCTCTGATGAGGATCTTTCGGTCAGTAATATCTCCCACCTCAGGGTCGTGCGTGACCAGCACGAAAGTGATCTTCCGTTGTCGATTCAATTCACGGAAAACCATCATGATTTCTTTGCTTGTGCGAGTGTCCAAGTTACCGGTCGGTTCGTCGGCGAGTATGATTTCCGGGTCGTTTACAAGGGCCCTGGCGATTGCCACTCGTTGTTGCTGGCCTCCTGAAAGCTGGGTCGGGAGATGGTGAGCCCTGTCCGTGAGCCCCACGAGTTCCAGGGCCGCCATGGCCGTCTTACGTCGCAAGCTGTATCGGACATGGCCGTATATGAGCGGCAGTTCCACATTCGACACAGCATCAATTCTCGGAAGAAGGTTGAATCCCTGAAAGACGAATCCTATTTTGCGGTTACGGACATCCGCGCGGCCGTCCCGGTCCAGTTTGGAGACATCTTCTCCCGCGAGGTAGTACTGGCCGCTCGTAGGCGCATCCAGGCACCCCAGGATGTTCATCAGTGTGGACTTCCCTGATCCGGACGGACCCATCACCGCGAGGAACTCACCGGGTTGGATGGACAGGTTGATGTCCGTGAGTGCAGGCACCTGAACAGAGTCTGCCAAGTAAACCTTACCCACGGTCTCCATGCGAATCAAGGCCACGACGGCGCCTCCACAGCTCCGGACAGCTTCGCCTCCTTTGAAACAGACGGGAAATGCGGTCACTTGTTAAATTCTACCACGGTTTGGACATTGACGGGAGGCGCGATCATTCTTTCTTAGGCACTTGGAATTATTGAGGCAGATCCGTTGGAAGGAGTGAGCGAGTCTTCGATGCGGTAAACCTCGTTAAGAAAGGCGGGTTGCTAAGGGATTGTCAAGAAATGAGGTGGGCATTTTGGAGGGGCGGACCCACGTGTCCACCCTCTTCGGCCGTACCGGACCTCTTTTGGGGCAGACACGCAGGTCTGCCCCTACCCCCGGTTCGGCTGTCGCTTGCATCGTTTATTTCGTGACAGGTCCCAAGGGATTGGCAGACGAATTAGAGGACGATCTCGCACAAGTCCGGAAAGGGAACGATGCCCGGCTGGTTTCCGTTTGTCCTAAAGGCGGGTTGTCGTCTCCACGAGCACGTCGCATGATTCCTCTGTATTTCCAAATAATTGGAGAATATTCCGAGAAATAGTCTTATACATTTTCTTGTTGACAAACTAGATTTGTTTTGCTATGTTATCCTTTAAGGTTAAAGTGATACATCACCAACCGCGACTAAAACCTTACCTCCTCATGGCCGGGTTCAAAATGAGCCCGGCATTTTTTTTCGGGGCCTTCAGGCAATCTCGTCTGCTCTTGATTCATCAATCCGTCCCATCTTTTTCGATTGCGGATTTCAGTGCGCGGCACTATAACGGCTTGCCGG
>DYLG01000041.1:0-12341 GCA_020722215.1 Desulfomonile tiedjei | reverse complement strand
AAGCCGTTGGATTTCGATGAGGCGGTCGAACTGTTCCGTCGCTATCTCAACACGGAGAAGGCGCGCTCACAGGAGACGGTCAGAGCATATCTTGCCGACATTTCCGACTTCAGGGAATACCTTGCTTCCCGTGAAGCCCCGGACCACCCGGATCATGTGGATACATTCCATGTGCGAGGCTTTCTGGCTGATAAATTCAGCAAAATCAGCAAGTCTACCGCAGGACGGAAGCTCGCTGCCCTTCGCACTTTTTTCAAGTTCCTCTTGAGAGAGGGAGCCGTTTCGCACAATCCCGCGGCAGCGATCCGGGCGCCCAAGCGCGGGAAACCGCTTCCCAAGGCTTTGACTGTGGATCAGATGGATCGGTTTTTTTCTCGCAACGACGACATGATCAAACGCGATGCAGCAATCTTCGAGCTGCTCTACTCGTCAGGTCTTCGGGTCGGCGAACTTGCCGCCCTGAAAGTGAATGATCTCGACCTGGACAGCGGTTGGGCAAGGGTGTTGGGTAAGGGCAACAAGGAAAGATTCGTGCCGGTGGGCTCAAAGGCGATCACGGCATTGAAGGAATACCTCCCCCTTCGCGCTCTACTTGAAGCGACAAGCGGGAGTGCGGCACACAAGGGCCGGCTATTTCTCAATTCTCGCGGGGGATCGTTGTCAACGCGCAGCATCCGTCGTATACTCAAGCCGTACCTGGACTCGGCCGGGCTGGCGAGAGATGCGTCACCGCACACGTTTAGGCATTCGTTTGCCACGCATCTTCTCCACGGAGGGGCTGATCTCCGGTCCATCCAGGAACTTCTCGGACATTCAAGCCTGTCCACGACCCAGCGATACACCAGTGTGGACCTGGGCCGATTGATGGAGGTTTACGATCGTGCTCATCCGAGAAGCGGTGCAACAGCCGTCGACAAAGACGATGAGCCCAAGTGAAGTCAATGACCTGTCCGCTGCGGAACAGCCGGATCGCCTAAGCAGCGGATCCGGATGAAAGTGGTCCCTAATGTCGAACCAACTTATCAGGTCAACAACCGTGTTGTGTATCCGCCGCGACAATAAGGTGATAATGGCCGGCGACGGTCAGGTTTCCCTTGGTGACACGGTGGTCAAGCACTCTGCAAGAAAGGTGAGGCGTCTGGGCAAGTCCAGGGAGGTCCTGGCCGGATTCGCCGGCTCAACGGCTGATGCGCTGACGCTTTTGGATCGGTTCGAGGAGAAGCTCGACAAGTACTCCAACAACCTCACCAGAGCAGCGGTGGAACTGGCCAAGGATTGGCGCACTGACCGGATGCTCAGGCGACTGGAGGCGCTTCTTATAGTGGCGGACAAGGAGAAGACCTTGTTGCTGTCCGGGACCGGCGACGTGGTCGAGCCGGACCACGGGGTCGTGGCTATAGGCTCGGGCGGAAACTTTGCGCTGGCTGCGGCGCGAGCGCTGATGGCTCACACCGACATGCAAGGCGCCGAGATCGCAAGGGTTGCCATGGAGATAGCTTCCGATATATGTGTGTACACCAATAATCGGGTAGAGTTGGAAGAACTCTGAACACTGCGTAATCGAAGCGCTGTCAATTCTTTTGTGGAAGCAAGTTGTTTGAGCGGGTGAACGCTCAATCGGCGAGCAAATGGTGAGAAATGGAAGTCTTTACTCCTAGAACAATAGTCGCTGAACTGGACAAATACATCATCGGTCAGAATCGGGCGAAGAGGATGGTCGCCATCGCTCTTAGGAACCGGTGGAGACGGCGCCAGGTACCCGAAGAACTGCGCGATGAGATAGCCCCCAAGAATATCATTATGATAGGGCCCACCGGTGTAGGAAAGACCGAGATTGCACGGAGGCTGGCCAGGCTTGCGCAATCACCGTTCCTTAAGGTGGAGGCGTCCAAGTTCACCGAGGTCGGATACGTAGGCCGGGACGTGGAATCCATGATACGCGATCTCATGGAGATCGGGATCAGCATGGTTCGTGAGGAGGAGTACGAGAAACTCCGCCCGAAAGCCCAGGAACTGGCGGAAGAGCGGCTCCTTGACATTCTGCTGCCCACAAGGTCTCAAGGCAATGTCCGCAGGGTTCAGTTCTCCTCTTCTCAACAGGAATCTTCCGAAGAACTGGATGTGACGCGGCGAACTAGGGAAAAGTTCAAGAAAATGCTGCGAAACGGCAAGCTTGACGATCGCGAGGTTGAAATAGAGACCCAGGTCGGCGCAGTACCAGTTGTCGAGGTCTTTTCTCCCGCAGGAATGGAGGAGATGGACATAAATCTTAAAGATATGTTCTCAAATATTTTCCCGGGCAAGACCAAGCGCCGCCGCGTCAAGGTACCCGAGGCAATGCAAATGCTGGTCCAGGAAGAACTCGGCCGCCTCACCGACGCGGATAAGGTTACCCAGATGGCCAGAGAAAGAGTGGAACAGACGGGCATAGTCTTTATCGACGAACTGGACAAAGTGGCAGGGTCCTCGTCTGCACTCCATGGCCCCGACGTCTCCAGAGAAGGCGTGCAGAGGGATCTGCTGCCCATCATCGAGGGCTCAACGGTGAACACCAAACACGGCGTGGTCAAGACCGACCATATACTCTTCATCGCAGCAGGCGCATTCCACGTCTCGAAGCCATCCGATCTCATCCCGGAGCTTCAGGGACGCTTTCCCCTTCGAGCCGAGCTGTCCGCGCTCACCCGCGACGATTTCGTCAGAATCCTCACCGAGCCTAGAAACGCTCTGGTGAAGCAGTATCAGGAACTGCTCAAGACCGAAGGGGTCAACCTGGAATTGACGGATGAGGCCATACAAGAAATCGCCCTAATGGCCGAAGATGTCAACGAGCGTGCAGAGAATATCGGCGCACGACGCCTTCATACGATCATGGAGAATCTGCTGGAGGAGATCTCCTTCGAGGCCCCGGACATGCAGGGCGTAACGGTGTCCATAACTCGCCAAATGGTGCGGGACAAACTCCAGGACATAGTAAAGAGCGAAGACTTGAGCCGTTACATCTTATGACAGCCTGTCGCGGAACAGACCATGCAATGGGACCGACAGCAAGGAGAAAACCATTAGCGTCCCAAAGAAGTATTTCGTGTTCGCACTAATCGTCTGTCTGCTTACCGGAGCAGACCAATTCACCAAGCAACTCGTTTCGTCATACGTCCCGTTGCATGACGGATACGAGGTAATTCCGGGCTGCCTGAACATAGTGCACGAACGCAATCGGGGAGGCGCTTTCGGGATGCTCTCCGGGAGCGACTCCAGTTTCCGGCCCATCCTGTTCCTGGGCGCTTCCTTGCTTGCCCTTGTGGGGATACTGTGGCTGCTCAGATCGTCCCCGAGGGCGGATCTGTGGCTCACGGCGGCTTGTTCCTTTTTCTTCGCGGGCGCGCTAGGGAATCTTGTGGACAGATTGCGCTTTGGCGAGGTCGTGGATTTCCTGGACTTTCACGTCCACGGTTATCACTGGCCGGCGTTCAATGTGGCGGACTCCGCGCTCTGCATCGGCGCGGGCTTGTTTTTCATTCACTTCCTCTTGGGAGGCTCTCACGGCTACGGCACAGAGGATCAATCCCGGACCTGAGACTCACCGGCTTTTGGAGAAAAGGCCGCAACCCCACTCCTGCCCCACGATCTCTTCCTCGAGCGACAGTCCCTTGTCCAGGAACGGGCCTTTCACCGATTCCCATTGGTCCTTGGGAACTCCGGCGATTATCAGGAACCGTTTGGCGAGAGCAATGAGCCTCGCTCCATTTTGCCGAAGGGCCATGGGGTCCAGGTTCGCCGCGACCACGTCATAGGCGCCGCAGACCTCACCCACCGCCAGGCATTCCGGACGAACTTCGCCGGCCAGATCATTCAGACGCAAGTTCTTCCTCGCAGACTCTATTGCGGTGGGATCATTGTCAGCGGCCAGCACAGGCTCAGCCCCCAGTTTCCTCCCGGCAATAGCCAGGATGCCGGAGCCGCAGCCTGCATCCAGCAAGGAGAACCTTTCGGAGTCTTGTCTCAGGCATGCTGCCGCATGTTCCAGCAGAATGAGGCACCCCTGTGTTGTCTCGTGAGTCCCGGTTCCGAAAGCCTCGCCCGGGTCTATCACTATCACGTGACGGCCGTGACTCTCGGGTTTGATCCAGGGAGGAGTAACGAGGAGGCCTTCGCCAATGTGCCTCGGGGTGAACCTGTCCTTCCACATTACAGCCCAGTTTTCGTCCTTGAGGGGCGCGGTGCGGATGACGGGCGCAGGCCGGTCCGGGAACAGCGTGCCAAGTCGCAGGAGGTAGTCTTCCAGCAAGGGATGAATCTGCTGCCAGCGATCGCTGAGGAAATATGCCGTCAGGCGAGTGCAGCCGGCGCCCTCTTCGGCCAGGACGACCCCACCTGATCCGTGTTCGTGACAAAAGACGCTCACCGCGTCCGACAACTCGTCGGGAACGGTTATGTCAACTGCAGTCCATTTCTTATCTGAACAAGACATAGCGCGGGCAATCATCACATCAAAGATTTCCAGTTTCAGGCACGTTACTTGCCGGCAGACCGTAGCTGGTCGGCGACGAAGCCTGAAAGCGCGGCGCCCCCTCGATCGCCAACTCTGTGCGCCACACTCGGCACATGGCTCCCCCCCCTTTCTTATAGCAATTTCAGGAGAGACGGCAAGGGGACACGAGTAGGTGAAGCTCCGCCCGCGGCAGGCCGCGTTCATTGCGGGGGCGGAGCCGCGTGTTCGCGCAAGACGCTGATTGCATGGCGGCAAGAGGCGGATACATGGATCCGCCCCTTGACCGGGATGCCGACGCTACTTCGAGACGCTCGCTACTCTGCGGATTGCATACACTTGTCGGCTTCCTCCGCAATTCTCCGGTAAAGATCCCTGCACTTCCGTTCCAAGGCCCGATGCTCGTCGTACTGGGAGAATAGGGTGTCTATCATCTGCATCGTCGCCTGGTTCTGTGACATCCGTGACTGGGACTCTATCTGCATCATGATGATCTTGGCGGAGTTCTTGTGGTAGTTGGCCCTGGACTCATAGGCTCTGGCTTGGTTCACCAGTTCCTGACACAGGTTGAGGAACATCGTTCGTTCCGCGAAAGCGGGTCCCGAGAGAAAAGCGGCTGATAGTGCCACGATAGAAAAGGCGAGAACTAGTCGTCCGAGGTTCATCGTGAATCCTCACTAGGTCTTTTTCCTGTTATATAATATAGTTATTAAGAATTATCAACCTAATTTTTCTGTAATAGCTATAACAAATTAATTTGACAGGATAAAGCTTCTCATAAGCCCCTTGAATGCAGCCCGTTCCCCGCGCCGGGGATTGACTATTGCCGCTACGCTCGCTAAGCTTGACCCTCCGTCCCGTGAGCCGTGCAAGGTCCGTTGGCCCTGCAATCAAGAAGGGAAAACGGATGCCGTAGGCCCAAGTGACAACGCTTCCGGCGCTATTTTCCACCAGAGCGGGGCGACGCCACACCATCCCATGACATGAGGAGAATTGACACGTGGATGATCCTTTCAGGACCATAGAATGGAAGGGCGACCACATTCGGCTGCTGGATCAGACGCTTCTCCCCGGAGATGAGGTTTATCTTCGGATTAGCCGGGTGGACGATCTGTGCGACGCGATCCGCAGACTCGCGGTTCGGGGCGCTCCAGCAATAGGAGTTGCAGCAGCGATGGGCATCGCCCTGGGGATGCTTGATGTGCCGGACGCCGACAAGAGAGACTTTCAAAGGCGATTGGAGGAAGTTTGCAGGCAGATCGGGTCCACCCGTCCAACTGCGGTCAACCTGTTCTGGGCCATAGACAGAATGAAAGAAGTGGTCAAAGCGTTTCCCGAGGCTGATGTAGCGGACCTCCGGGACAAGCTGGTACGCCAGGCTGTGCTCATGGAACAGGAGGACCGGGACCTATGCCGCAAGATCGCCCGCTGCGGCAAGGATCTGCTGGGTGACGGCGAAACCGTGCTGACCCACTGCAATGCCGGAGGTCTTGCCACAGCGGGATACGGAACAGCCCTCGGCGTTATCCGGGCAGCCTGGGAAGGGGGCAAGAGAATTAGCGTGATTGCAGACGAAACCAGGCCGCTCAACCAGGGGGCGCGCATAACTTCATGGGAGCTGATGAAGCTGGGAATTCCCGTAACCTTGATTCCCGACAACACAGCTGGTGCTCTCATGCAGCGCGGAGAAATCCACAAGGTGATCGTGGGCGCGGATCGTATTGCATCCAACGGCGACGCGGCCAACAAGATCGGAACATACTCGGTCGCGGTGTTGGCAAGACATCATGGGATACCCTTTTACGTTGCTGCTCCTCTATCCACGATCGACATGTCTCTTGCAGACGGAAGGAGTATTCCGATCGAGGAGCGCGACCCTCACGAAGTCACTCACATCGGCACGGTGCAAATAGCCCCTGCGGGCGTGAAAGTCCGCAATATAGCTTTCGACGTGACGCCTCATGAGCTGATCAGCGGAATCGTCACGGAAATGGGAATAGCTTCTGATCCGTTTGAGGAATCATTCCGGATATTCTTTGACAAGAAGGAACAGGAAGGGAAGTCATGAAGCCCGTCTTGAAAGATCCCAAGACCGGAGCGGTTCTGGATTCCGTTGATATCGCCGACTCCGAGTCCGGCACTCATCTGGGTACACTTGATTCCGCGTCAGCACTCAAAGGCCTGAGATGCGGCAATCTCACCCTGGATACGGATCTATACGAACTGACAATGGTCGCGGGTTATGGAGTGCTTGGCAAGACCGGCGAGAAGGGATGCTTTGACCTGTATTACCGGACGAATCCCGACGATGGGGCCTTTTGTATCTCGGCCGGCTTGGAAAGCGTGATCAATTATGTCAACAACTTGGGGTTCCATCCTGAGGACATCGATTACCTGAAGAGTCTTGGGATTTTCTCCAAGGCAGCCATCGACTATCTGTCGTCAGGACTGAAGTTCACCGGGGACATCTGGGCGGTGCCGGAAGGGACGGTGGTTTTTCCCCATGAGCCGCTGATCCGAGTGTCCGGCCCCATTCCCGAGGCGCAAATTCTTGAAACCACCTTGTTGGCTCTGGTCGGACATCAGACGCTCATCGCAACAAAGGGTGCGCGGATGTTCATCGCAACCGGCGGCGCCCCGGTAATGGATTTCGGCACTCGCAGGGCCCACGGAGTTGAAGCCGCGCTTTACGGTGCCAGAGCGGCCTACATCGGGGGGTGCGTAGCAACCTCCAACGTTAAGGCAGGGAAGGTTTTCGGAATCCCGATCAGAGGTACACATGCTCACAGTTGGGTTGAGAGTTTCGACACTGAGATAGACTCATTCCGAGGGTTTTCGCAAGTGTTCCCTGACAATTGCGTGCTGCTTGTGGACACGTACGAGACGCTGGAAGGGGTTCGGCAGGCCGCCACGGTCGCCAAGGAGATGCTGAGGTCGGGACATAGGCTCCAGGCAATCAGAATCGACAGCGGTGACCTTGCCTATTGGTCCAAGGTTGCCAGGCAGGTCTTAGACGACGCGGGCTTGCATGAGATCAAGATCCTGGCGAGCAGCGATCTCGATGAATATCTAATCCAGAGCTTGCGAGCCCAGAATGCTCCCATAGACGTGTGGTGCGTGGGCACCCGGTTGATGACCTCGTACCAGACCCCGGCCCTTGGGGTGGTGTACAAGCTGATGGCCATAGACTGGGGAGACGGCAGGTGGATACCGCGAATCAAGATCTCCGAGAATCCCCAGAAGGTGACCAACCCGGGAGTGAAGAAGATCATACGCTTCCACAACGGCAGCGGACGCATGATGGGAGACATCCTGACCGGCGTGGATGAGCCGGTGCCTCAGGGCATACCCGTGCGCGCTCACCATCCCATGTACGACTACATGAAGAAAACCTATAGACCGCCTTACACTGCAACCGAACTTATGGTACCCGTCTTCCTCGAAGGCAGACAGGTCTATCAACCGCCTCCCCTGCACGAAATCAGGGAAAAAACCATCAGGCAGCTCGACAGCCTTGAGCCCGAATACAAACGGTTCTCAAATCCACATATTTACAAGGTATCTCTGTCGGACCAGGTCTTTCGTACCAAGAAGGCACTGCTCCAGTACTACGAGGACAAGAACCGCCCGGAAAAGAAGGAGTCTTGAGTGCTCCTCGGCGAAAACACGGTGACGTATTTTGAGCTGTCGCATCGCGCGGGTTGCCCGGACGCGACTGCGTCCGGATTCCGAAGGAACCGGAGGCCTGACCGGGCTATCCGGATGCTTCTGCCAATTGGTTTTTGCCCATGACTCCGGAGAAGAAGCCTCCTGCCGCTTCGCGGCCCGGACCTGTTTGATTCCCATCGTGTCACGATCCGAGCATCTGTTCCGCCTCAGTTGGAATTGGACAAAGCCTCCGTTATGATAGTCACAAGGCAGCGAGAGACGGACTGGCATTAGGAGCAGTGGATTATCTCACGAAACCATGCGAGCTGGATGATCTCGTGGCAAAAATCGAACGATCCTGCCGGCTCAAGTCTCAACCTCTCGATACACCATAAACGTTCCGCGCGAGTCACTCCACGGTGATGTCACCTGTTCGAGGCTTGCGATTTTCGTGCCGCGTTCCGCAACCCAAGGCTTTCTGAGATTCCGGGGAAGAGCGCTTATGTCTCAATCGACATAACTAACAGATATTCTTACTCTTTCCTGCCTTATTCCCCTTGACTCCCCGAACGACCGCGGTTAATCTGATTGTACATTCAAGACTGTTGCCCAGATTTCCCACAACTTGTGAGAGCAAATCCGCCAGGCGGATCAGTTTGCATGCCCCCAGGTTCATAGAAAAAGCCAAAGGAAGGAATCGCGATGGACAAGATACTGAGAATCGATATGGGAGCGGAAGGCGGTCCCAAGGCCACTGTCGCGCCAATTGGGAACTATGCCGGTCTTGGCGGCCGAGGGTTGACTTCCGCAATCGTTTCCAAGGAAGTCCCTCCAACGTGTCATCCGCTCGGTGAAGACAACAAGCTGGTCATTGCTCCAGGCATGCTCAGCGGAACCACCGCTGCCATGTCGGGACGGATTTCGGTAGGATGCAAGAGCCCGCTCACAGGGGGCATAAAGGAAGCCAACGCAGGCGGCCAGGCCGCTCAATGCCTTGCCAGGTTGGGTTATGCAGCGATCGTGCTGGAAGGCAAACCCAAGACGGACGACACTTACAAGGTCCTGATAAACAGCGACGGGGTCCAAATCACCGTTGACAACAGCCTGAAGATGCTGGGCAATTACGCCACGATCGACAAGATCAAGGAGCAGTACGGCGACAAGGTGGCCTGCATCTCCATTGGCCCAGCCGGCGAGATGAAACTTGGCGCCGCGTCCGTGGCATGCACCGACATGGAAATGAGACCGACACGCCATGCGGGCCGCGGAGGGGTCGGCGCAGTAATGGGTGCTAAGAGAGTGAAGGCCATTGTCATCGACGATTCGGGGTGCAAGATGCGTTCGCCCAAGGACCCCGAGAAATTCAAGGACGCATGCAAGAGATGGGTGGACGGTCTCAAGACACACCCCGTGACATCCCAAGGCCTTCCCCTTTTCGGAACCAATGTCCTGACGAACGTCATCAACGAGGCGGGCGGGTATCCCACCCACAACTTCTCGATGGGCAGATTCCCCGGACACCAGAGCATCAGCGGCGAGACCCAGGCCGCCAGGGAGACCGAACGCGGCGGGAGCGCCACCCATGGCTGCCATAGAGGATGCATCATTCAGTGCTCGGGAATCTACAACGACAAGGACGGCAACTACCTGACCAAGCAGCCCGAATACGAGACCGTGTGGGCTCACGGAGGGAATTGCGGCATCGATGATCTTGACGTGATCGCGCAGTTGGATCGGCTTGACGACGATTTCGGTCTCGACACCATTGAGATGGGCGCAACCATCGGCGTGGCTATGGAAGCAGGTGTGGCCAAGTTCGGAGACGGACAGGCCGCGATCAATCTCGTAAAGGAGGTCGGCCAAGGCACGCCTCTGGGACGAATCCTCGGCAGCGGTGCTGCGGTCACCGGCAAGGTCTTCGGCGTGGAAAGAGTCCCTGTGGTTAAGGGTCAGGCAATGCCCGCGTATGATCCGAGAGCAGTTCAGGGAATCGGGGTCACCTACGCGACCAGCCCAATGGGAGCGGATCACACCTCGGGCTATGCTGTCGCGCAGAACATCATGAAGGTAGGCGGGGACGTGGACCCGCAATCTCCCGAAGGACAGACGGCGCTGTCTCGTGAGCTTCAGATAACCACCGCGGCGGTGGATTCCACCGGAATGTGCCTGTTCGTAGCGTTTGCTGCCATGGATCAGCCTGACACGTTCCAGGCCCTCATCGACATCATCAACAGTTTTTACGGACTCAGTCTCACCGGGGACGATGTGGCCGCACTGGGCAAGTCCATTCTCAAGAACGAGAGGGAGTTCAACTTGGCAGCGGGCTTTTCCAAGGCCGATGACAGGCTGCCTCCATTCATGAAGAAACAGGCTCTGTCACCGCACAACATTGTGTTCAAGGTGAAAGATGAAGACTTGGACAGTGTATTCAACTGGTAACCGCCTCTTTTGAGGCCGAAAAACCACGGGAGGGCCGCGCAAGGCTCTCCCGTTTGGTTTCAGGGACGAGCGGCCGTTAGTGTTATAGGGCTCAACGGATCTTTCGTATGACATCTCGGGAGGACATGGAACTTGGCCGGTAGCTTCACTGACGATAACGGGATAGGCATTGAAGACAAAGCCCCAGCAAGGCTCGACCTTGTCTGGGATACTGCAGGAATAAGCGTTTTCGTGACCCTCTTTCAGGAGGGGCTCCTTCTCGAAGGTCAATCCGGAGCGACCATCAGGGAAGTGTTGTGCAGAAGGCATGGCTTGTCCGATGATTACCTCGATGGCAGGGTAAACACGATATTTCTCGATGGTAAGGCTGTTGACAACGTGGACTCAGCGAGAATTCACCAGGGCTGCACCCTTGCCCTGTCCGCCTCCATGCCCGGCCTAGCCGGTGCGGTACTGCGAAAGGCCGGATTTTTCTCCGGAATGCGAAACACGATTACGCATTCGCCGGACGCTCCGTCCGCCCCTGGAAAGGAAGTACTTTTCACACTAAAGCTGTTCAACATGCTCCTTGGGCAGGTCGGGCCGCTTTTCCTCGCTTCCGGAGTAATCATCGGATCCGACAGACTCACCGCATTCATGTTGGAAAGGACGGAGGCTTTTTGGAAAGGATGCAGGGGAATCCTATTGGACGGCGTACAGCTTACCGAGGGAGAGTTCGTTCCAAGACTTCGACATGATCAAGAGGGTCTGATTCGCTTGCGCGTCGTGGGGCGATCTTGACGGAGCGGCCTCTTTCCGGGGAATGATGTGTCCGGGAGATAGACAAGTCCCTTAACGGACAAAGAGCGCTGGACCGGCCGCGTGATCTTCGCTATCATTGGGCCAACCGAGTGAATCACGGCGCATACTTATCAAGGAGGCGAGTTATGGCCAGACTCTGGATAGCAGTACTCACGGCAGCGCTCGTGCCGGCACTGGCCGGGGCAGTCCTGAGCGCGTCGAACACGGACGTTATCAAGACTTCAGGCGGCGATCTGAAAATCACCCATATTGGCCATGCTTCAGTCATGTTCGAATATGGGGGCAAGGTGATCCATGTGGACCCCTTCAGCAAGATGGGTGACTATTCCAAGCTCCCGAAGGCCGACCTTATCCTGCTGACACACGACCACCCCGATCATATGGATGCCGCTGCGCTAAAGAAAGTCCGGACCGACAAGACAGTGGTAATCCTGACCGAAACGTGCGCGAAGACTGTCAAGGGCGGCACGGTCATGAAGAACGGGGACGTGAAGGAAGCGCTCGGGCTCAAGATCGAAGCGGTCCCCGCATACAACGTGGTCCACAAGCGGCCGACCGGCGAGCCGTTTCACCCCAAAGGAGTCGGCAACGGTTATGTGATCACCTTCGGCGACAAAAGGATCTACATCGCGGGAGACACGGAAAACATCCCGGAAATGAAGGCGCTCAAAGGAATCGACGCAGCTTTTCTGCCCATTAATCTGCCGTACACCATGACCGCAGCAATGGTAGCGGATGCTGCAAAGGCGTTCCTTCCGAAAATCCTGTACCCTTACCACTACGACATGGCAGAGTCGCAACTTCCCAAACTTCCGCAAGCCATGAAGGGCGTGTCCGGCGTTGAGGTGCGGGTGATAAAAAAGAAATAGCGGCAAACGTTTGTAACCCGCGAGATTTGCTGGGTAAAACTATAATGGACCCCATAAACTGGACAGGAGGTTAAGGTGGAAAAGCCGACCTTGGT
>DYLG01000040.1 GCA_020722215.1 Desulfomonile tiedjei | reverse complement strand
GGCCGCCCGATTTCACGGAAGAAGCCCGGCCTTCTCCGAATCAGCCGCTGATCTACCGGCTTAGCGGTGACATCTTCGCGCTCCACGTGGATCCCGATTTCGCGAAATCCAGCGGGTTCGAAATGCCCATCATGCATGGCCTGTGCACTCATGGGTACGCGTGCCGCGCGGTGATCAAACATCTGTTCCCCGGCGAACCGGAACGAATGACCAGATTTCGCAATCGCTTCTCAAGACCACTCTATCCCGGTGTTCCCATCCGGACCCAGATCTGGAAGATCCAGGAAGGCAAGGCGGTCTTCAGGACAATCAATGCCGAGACGGGCGAGGTGACCATAGACCGGGGAGTGGTGGAATGGATCAGTCGCGATGAGGTACAAAAGCGCTGCAGGGGCGGCTGGATACGCTTTGATGACAGGGTGGCAATTGTCACGGGCGCAGGCGCAGGCCTTGGACGAAGCTACGCCCTGGAATTGGCAAAGCGAGGGGCAAAGGTTGTGGTCAACGATCTTGGCGGCGCGAGAGACGGCGCAGGCGCGGGTTCACATTCCGCTGCTGACAAGGTAGTGGAAGAGGTCCGTGCTTTCGGCGGACAAGCCGTGGCCAACTACGACTCCGTTTCCACGCCCGAAGGAGGTCGGGCCATTGTCCAGGCCGCGGTCGATGCGTTCGGCAAGGTAGACATACTTGTAAACAATGCAGGGATTCTCCGGGACAAGACTCTTGCGAAAATGGAACCCGCGGACTGGGACGCGGTGCTCTCCGTGCATCTTGACGGAGCTTTCAACGTTACGCAGCCGGCGTTTCTGAAGATGAGGGAAAACGGCTACGGCCGCATCGTCATGACCACGTCCGCGGCGGGTCTTTTCGGCAACTTCGGCCAGTGCAACTATTCGGCTGCAAAAATGGCCCTGGTGGGCTTCATGAACACATTGAAGCTTGAAGGGGAAAAACACAACATCAAGGTGAACACCGTCGCGCCGGTCGCTGCCACAAGGCTTACCGAGGACATTCTTCCCCCTGATCTTTTCGAGAAACTCAAGCCGGAGTTCGTAACCCCTCTGGTGACCTATCTCTGTTCGGAGCAGTGCCCTGTCAACGGAGAAATCTACAACGCGGGGATGGGCTACTATAGCAGATCTGCAATCGTCACAGGTCGGGGAGCAGCAGTGGGCGGCGTTGACAAGATCCCGACTCCGGAGCAAACAGCCGCAAGTCTGAAGAAAATCACGTCCATAGAGGGAGCGTCCCCGTTTCGCAGTGCGCCCGAAGCGCTTGGCGACATGCTGACAACACTTTCGGGGCCTAAGAATGCGGAACCTGAAGCAGAGCCCGCACTCACGGTGAAGACCATTTTCGATCGCTTGCCGTCAGCTTTTCAGACGGAGAAGGCCGCCGGAGTGAACGTGGTGTTTCAGTTCAGGATATCGGGTCCGGGCGGCGGAGATTGGAACGTCACCATCAAAGACCAGGCTTGCCAATGCCTGGAGGGCAGGCACGATAAGCCCACCACCACCATACTCATGTCCGACGAAGACTTTGCTGCGCTCATCAGCGGCAAACTCAACGCGATGCAAGCTTACACCTCGGGCAAGCTGAAGATCGAAGGCGATTTGATGAAGTCCCAGCTCATTGAGAAGCTGTTCAAGTTCTAGATCACGAAAGGGGCCAACCATGATAGGCATCGTTTCCTACGGCGGATATATCCCGAGACTGCGGCTCGACCGGATGAGCATATACCGGAACATGGGTTGGTTTGCGCCTGCCATCGTTATGGTTGCGCAGGGGGAAAGGTCCTTTTGCAACTGGGACGAGGACAGCGTTACCATGGCTGTGGCTGCTGCTCAGGACTGCCTGGAAGGCAAAGACAAGCAAGCGGTTGATGCGGTGTTTCTAGCGTCCACCACTTTGCCGTTCCTGGACCGACTCAATGCAGGAATCGTCAAGAGCGCACTGAATCTTAAAGACAACATTGTGGCTCAGGATCTAACGTCCGGTTTGAGGTCCGGCACCACAGGTCTGATAACGGCCTTGTCCATGGTAGGTCAGGGGGGGGCAAATCGCGCTCTGTTGGTGGCTTCGGACAGGCGAGAGACCAAGGCAGCGTACTTCTATGAGATGTGGTTCGGAGACGGCGCGGCAGCAGTCCTCGTGGGAGACTCGGATGTCATAGCCGAATTCAAAGGCTCCTATTCCGTTGCCCACGACTTTGTGGACCATTTTCGAGCCGAAGGTAAGCGCTACGACTACATGTGGGAGGAGCGTTGGGTACGCGACGAGGGCTATTCCAAGATTATTCCCGAAGCGGTCTCAGGCCTTTTCAACAAGCTCTCCATATCCATGGCGGACGTTGACAAGTTCGTCTTTCCTTGCTTCTTCAAGGCGGAACACAAAAAGATAGCGTCCAAGCTCGGCGCAACTCCCGAGAAGGTTGTGGATAACCTCCATGAAGTCTGCGGAGAGACCGGGACCGCCCATCCTTTGGTAATGCTGTGCCTCGCTCTGGAACAGGCAAAGCCGGGAGATCGCATCCTGCTGGCCGGATTCGGCCAGGGATGTGATGCGCTGTACTTTCAGGTGACCGAGAACATTCTCAAACTTCCGCCAAGGACAGGCATATCGGGATCTCTGAAGAACAAGAAAACCACGGACAATTACGCGAAGTTCTTGAAATTCAGGGATCTTATTGAGACGGAGATGGGCATACGGGCCGAGTGCCCCACCCAAACGGCCATGACCGTGCTCTGGAGAAAGAACAAGATGATTTTCGGCATGGTCGGAGGGAAGTGCACCAAATGCGGCGCCGCCCAATGGCCGAAAATGGATATATGCGTGAATCCAGCTTGCCGGGCCGCTTACAGCCAGGAAGACTACGAATTCATAGGAAGGCCGGCCACAGTCAAGAGCTTCACTGGTGATCTGCTGGCAGTGTCTTTGGATCCGCCCGCGATTTACGGCATGGTGCAATTCGAGGGCGGCGGGCGCTACATGGCGGATTTCACCGATTGCGAGCTGTCCGAGGTCAGGGTTGGGCAGTCGGTGAGGCTTGCCTTCAGGAAACGGTACACCGACAGGGAGAAAGGCTTCACAGGCTATTTTTGGAAAGCGATCCCCATTCCGGAGGAGGCTCCGAAACCTGCCGAGGAGGCACAGATCCGTTTCGACGGCAAGGTGGCAGTGGTCACCGGAGCAGGAGCGGGCCTCGGCCGCGTGTACGCCCTTGAGCTTGCCAAACGAGGCGCAAAGGTCGTGGTGAACGACCTGGGAGGAGCAAGGAACGGCACAGGGGCCGGCTCCACAAGCCCTGCGGACAAGGTTGTCGAAGAGATCAAGGCAGCGGGCGGAGAAGCGGTGGCATCGTACGACTCCGTGGCCACAGTCGAGGGCGGACAAGCCATAATCAACAAGGCTGTTGAAGCGTTCGGCAGGGTTGACATTCTCGTCAACAATGCGGGCATCCTGCGCGACAAGACTCTTGCGAAGATGGAACCTGCCGAGTGGAAAGCGATCCGGTCGGTGCATCTGGACGGGGCATATAATGTGACTCGGGCCGCGTTCCGGCACATGCGGCAAAACGGTTACGGCAGAATCATCATGACAACCTCTGCCGCGGGCCTCTACGGAAATTTCGGCCAGACCAACTATTCCGCTGCCAAGATGGGGTTGATCGGCTTGATGAACACTCTCAAACTCGAGGGAGAGAAGTTCAACATCAAAGTGAACGCCGTAGCGCCCATTGCCAGGACAAGGCTTACGGAAGACGTCTTGCCCGACGATCTGAAGGAAAAGCTTGTCCCGGAATTCGTTGCGCCGCTGGTGCTGTACCTTTCTTCCGACCGGTGCTCCGAGACGGGCATGATATTCAATGCAGGCATGGGGTGCTTTAACCGGGCTGCGGTTGTGACCGGACCAGGCGCAGTAGTGGGAGACGGAGTCACTCCGCCTACCCCGGAGGAGGTCCACCAGAGTTGGGCGGCCATCAACGATCTAACCGGCGCAGTCGAGGCTTACAATGCTACGGCAGCCCTTGGAGACATGCTCAGCGCGTTCTCGCCCAAGGAAGAAAAGCCCGGCAAACCCAGGGAACTGACCGTGAAAAGCGTTTTCGACTCCATGCCCGGCTATTTTCAGGCGGACAAGGCTTCCGGTGTGGACGTGGTTTTTCAGTACAAGATTTCCGGGCCGGGCGGCGGAGAATGGTACGTGGTCGTGAAAGAGGGCGCCTGCGAGGTTGCTCAAGGGACTCACGACAAGCCCACTACGACCATACTCATGTCCGATGAAGACTTCTTGGCCCTCATTCGACGAGAACTCAATGCGATGAAGGCCTTCACATCGGGCAAGCTGAAGGTGCAGGGCGACATCATGAAATCCCAGCTTATTGAGAAGCTATTCAAGTTCTGAGTACACCGTCTTCCAAATGTGTTGACGTATGAACGACTTGAGGATCTGAGCAAGACCAAACACTGCAATAGACTGCCGTACGGATTGTAGGGGCAGACCTGCGTGTCTGCCCTTAATGAGCATTGCACGGCGAAGAAGGGCGGACACATCGGTCCGCCCCTGCCTGACAATGCCAACGTTGTTTCGTCACAGGTCCTAACCGCCCCTTGAGGAGGGTTGAGATATGGCTACTGGAATCAAAGACAAGGTTGCAATCATCGGCATGGGCTGCACCCGTTTCGGTGAAAGATGGGACGTGGGGGCTGAAGAGCTGATGGTAGAGGCTTTCACTGAATGCATCCAGGACGCGGGAATTGACCGTGATGAGATCCAGGCCGCGTGGCTGGGAACGTGTATGGACGAAGTGAATGTGGGGAAGAGCGCCTTGCCGCTGTCCATGACACTTCGTCTTCCTTTGATCCCCGTGACGAGGACGGAGAACTTCTGCGCGAGCGGCACTGAGTCCTTTCGGGGAGCGGTGTACGCAGTGGCTTCCGGCGCCTATGACATTGCTCTTGCCATGGGCGTGGAGAAGCTCAAAGACACGGGATACGGCGGATTGCCCAATCCCGGTTCGGACTGGGGATCGCTCGCATGGCTGCATTGGCCCAATGTGACCGCGCCCGGCGCTTTCGCTCAACTTGCCTCTGCATACGCGGCCAAGCACAGGATACCTGACAGTGAACTAAAGCGGGCAATCGCTCATGTCAGCGTAAAAAGCCACGCCAACGGAGCGCTCAATCCAAAGGCACACCTGCGCAGACCGGTCACCGAGGACCAGGTGTTGTCCGCTCCTATCATCGCGTATCCTTTGGGGCTTTTTGACTGCTGTGGCGTCTCCGACGGGGCCGCATGCGCGATCGTGACAACGGTCGAGAGGGCCAAAGAAATGGGCAAGAAGGACTTCGTTTCGGTCAAGGCTCTTCAACTGGCCCTCAGCAGCGGCGAGGAGATGGGCTTTAACGACTGGGACGGCGACCACTTCATCACCACGTCCAAATGCAGCGTCAAGGCATATGAAGAAGCTGGGATCAAGGACCCGAGGTCCGAGATCAGCATGATGGAGCTTCATGACTGTTTTTCTATCACGGAGTTGGTGACTTACGAGGACCTGCATATCTCCGAGAGAGGTAAAGCAGTCCGGGACGCGCTCGACGGCTTCTACGACAGGGACGGCGGCGGTGTGCCCGCTCAAGTAGACGGAGGACTGAAGTGCTTCGGGCACCCCATAGGCGCGTCCGGGCTCCGCATGCTCTATGAGATGTACCTCCAGTTACACGGCAGGGCCGGCGAGAGACAGATTGCCGATCCGCGCTTCGGCCTCACCCACAACCTTGGGGGCGTTCCGTTCATGAACGTTTGCAGCATTGCCATAATCGGAAAATACAAATAGATTCTCATGCCGTGCCGGACGCCAGGGCCTCAACGAACGCAGTTGCACGCAAATGATGAGGCAGACCGATGGAGATAATCAAGTACTCCGAGGAACACAGGATCTTCAGAGAAGCATTGAGAAAATTCTTCGATAGGGAAGTTGTCCCTTACGTGGAAGAATGGGAAGAAGCCGGCATCGTTCCCAGAAGCGTGTGGAAGAAATTGGGAGAGCAGGGATTCCTGTGCATGGACGTGCCCGAGGAGTACGGCGGCATGGGAGCGGACTTCCTCTATTCGGTCATCATGACCGAGGAACTTGTCCGTACGGGTCATGCCGGGGTTGCCGCGCCCCTTCACAGCGACGTGGTGGTTCCTTACATCACCGCTTTCGCCTCCGAAGAACTGAAACATAAGTACCTTCCCGGATGTGTCTCGGGCGACTTGATCACTGCCATCGCGATGACCGAGCCCAACGCTGGGAGCGATCTGGCAGCCATGCGAACCACCGCGGTCGAGGACGGCGATCACGTGGTAATAAACGGGCAGAAGACGTTCATCAGCAACGGAATTCTCTGTGACCTGCTCGTTCTTGCCGCTAGAGATCCCAAGCAGCCCGATCCCCACCGAGCCATAGACCTTTACCTTGTTGAAGCAGCTACTCCGGGATTTGAAAAAGGCAGACAAATCAAGAAGATAGGGTGGCACAGCCAGGACACGGCCGAGTTGTTCTTCAATGACTGCCGAATTCCAAAGGCAAACCGCCTCGGGGAAAAGGGCTCAGGCTTCCTGATGATGATGCAGAAGCTCCAGCAGGAGCGGCTCATGGTCGCGCTCGCCGCTGTTCCTGCGGCGGAACGCATGCTGGAAAACACCATCAAATACTGCAAAGAGCGGGAAGCCTTCGGACGGCCCATCTCAAAATTCCAGCACGTTCAGTTCGAGATCGTGGAAATGGCCACGGAGATCAAGCTTGGCAGGACGTTCGTGGACAAGCTTGTTGTGGATCACATGGAAGGCAAGGGCGTCGTCGTGGAGGTCTCCATGGCCAAGTACTGGACCACCGAGATGGCCTGTCGAGTCGCGGATCGCTGCCTGCAGCTTCATGGCGGATACGGTTATTGCGAGGAATATCCCATAGCTCGTGCCTGGAGAGATGCCAGAGTCATGAGAATCTTCGCAGGCGCCAACGAAATCATGAAGGGAATCGCTGCCAAGTTCATGGGCTTGTGAAGTCGGGCCGAATGGAATCCAGGCTCAAGAACCTCTGAAAGGAGGATGAGAAGCGTGAACCTCTCCCGGGAAATGATCAAGGAACTCGTTGAAACCAAAGTGCCCTTTGTGGAGCGGATGGGGATCAAGGCGGTGGAACTGGAGCCTCGGCGGGTGAAGCTTTCCGCACCTCTTCGCGGCAATGAGAACCATATAGGGACCATGTACGCAGGCGCGCTGTTCACTCTTGCAGAGATGCCGGTCGGCGCGCTGTTTCTCACCACATTCGACGTATCGAAATTCTATCCGATCGTTAAAGAAGTGACCATAAGGTATCTCAAGCTCGCCAAGACGGACGTATCGGTTGAAGTAAGCATTTCCGAAGCCGAGGCACAAAGGATCCGAGCCGAAGCTTCGGAGAAAGGCAAGGCCGAATTCGTCCTCCATGGCGAAATCAAGGACGAGTCCGGCCAGGTGGTTGCGGAGAGCACGTCGACGTATCAGTTGAGGGCAGTGGGCCGTTGACTTCCGATTCAAGCCCGGGACTTGCTGACCTCCACAAAAGCCAATCTCAATTGAAACAGGACCTCGGTCAGGATCTTTTTCTCTTCGGGGGTAAGGTTCCCCTCGGTTTTCTTTTCCAGCAAAGACAGGATGTCTATGGTCTGACGTGCCCCGTCGATGTCTTTCTCGGGTCCGCCTTCCGTTCCCTTGGCGAGGCCGAGTTGGAAAAACGCGGTGTTCGCCAGGCTCACCACAAGGTTCGTGAAGTCCATGGGAGCCGGAGGCGTTCTCGGTCGCGCGCTCTCCGCCTTTGCGCCCTCTTTGGGGGCTCCGACAGCCGGTTCGCCTTCAGAGGGCAATTGCTCGGCCCTTTCCTGGGCCTGCGGTTGATCATCCGTCTTGGTTTCCCCTTCTGTGGAGAATCTTCGTTTGTCTGTTACCTTGAATCCCTGTGGAGTATCGGATTCTTCCATGGTTCCTCCCTCTGGCATGAACGGATTGCTCGCCCTGCGGCATTCTCTCAAGCAGGAGCCGGACAATAGCGGCCGATTTCGTCAGGCTGGAGCAACCACGTGGACGGTGGCAAAGAAGTCGCCTCTGCGGTTGGTTCTGAAAACGGGGAAGCCGCGGCCACTTCCCGGAAGTTGGCTTCGCAGGCTTTGCTGTTTGGGTTCCGGTCCGGGTTAAAGCGTCCGGCAAGCTGCCTATAAGCACTCTTAATCTCCTGAAGTGAGGCTGATCGGCTTACTCCGAAAATTTCATAAAGGTCCGATCCGTGCATTGTGTCGTAGTGGGCCTCGAAGTAGGAAACGCAGTTCAAACGGCTCAACCGAGACAAACGATTGTCATGCTTCTCGGTCTCAGTTCGCTCTCGGACTTGGGCAACACCAGTTGGAGCACTCCGTCCTCGTACGTAGCCTCGGCTCTTTCCACGTCTACGTCCCCAGGCAGCCCGAAGCTCCTTTCGAAGTATCCGCTTTCCCGTTCGAGGCGGTGGTAGGAGGTTAGACCGGATTCCGCTTTGGGCGTTCGCTCGCCCCGAATGATCAAGCGGTTGCCGATGACCTCGATGGAAATCCTGTCCTTTCCCACTCCAGGCAAGTCTGCACGAAAGATGTAGGCTTCCGGGGTTTCCAGGACATCCACGACTGGGGTCCACGCGGGCGTCGGACGGCTAATTGCTTCAAAGAAAGCCGAGTCCATTGCCCGATTCATTCTTTCCTGGAAATTCAGCAAGTCTCTCAAGGGGTCCCAGCGATTAAGCGTCATGGCGTCAACTCCCGGTCAAGAGTACTCAATAGGCTGCGATCATTCATGAAATTCCCGAGATCGAGCGTAATTGTTTTTCGTTGTTAAGTCAAGACCAAAGAAGGCTTTCGCACGGCCGGTCGTGTCAAGAAGGTTCGCCTCACCTCGATGATCTCTTCGCATGAGGCGCCTGCAGCAAGTATCCGTTTTTCTTGAGAGCATCCACGAGGACACGCCCTTTTCCTTTGGGAGCGATGACCCTGTGGGACACGGGCCGTCCTTTGACCGTGGCGGGCAATACAGCGTTGGAAGCCATGATCCTCGGGTTCAGCCTCAAGATCTTCCTTGCGGGAATCCCAACAAACTCGGCTATATCCGCCACGGACAGATCTTTGGCCAGGACCAGACCGCTGACCTCGTCGTAGGTGAAAGGAGGAGTGCTCTTGAGCCTGAGTCCGAACTTGTCCGGATGAGCGCTGATGATTCCGAGCGCTATCCATCGGGGAATGAGTTCATCAGCGTTCGGAGGAAGAGGCATGTCCCAGAACTTGAAAGCGTTCCAGTTCTTGCCGGCCTCTTCAACAGCTTCCGCGGACGAAACATACGCTGCGGCTGTCAGGAGCCAGCTTCGGGTTCGGAGCTTCTCCTTGATTCGCTTTATCCTGTGGGCGAAGCATCTGGTAGAGAGTTCCAGGTCCAGCCTGTCATCGTGCCACGTATCCTTGGAAAGTGCGATCCCTTCATCGGCCGTGCAAGGCGTGTCCAGGGCCCACCAGCCCGCACCGGGGAGGCTGGGAGACGATTTTGCACTGATTCCCGAGAGAATGGGAGCAAGAAGCCCAAATTCCTCGGGTACTTCGGCCTTTCCGAATACCTCCTCGAACATCCATCCGTAGCGATTCTTGTTAGTGAGCCAGGATGTGAGCACACTTCGCGCGTCGATCAGCAGAAAATTCAATTGAAACCGTATCCGCGCGGCCACATCGGGCCTGTGAAAAGGGATTACCTCTCCGGCAAAGGTGAATGGTTTTTCCAGCACAGCCTGGGGAATCGAGTATCTTGCCGGAACGCCGGACGTCTGTTTGCGCGGACCGGAAGCCCCGGCGCAATGCGCTTCTGCGCCGAGAAAAGGCATGAGGCACGCCAGGAGAATCGCACGAAAGAAAAGTTCTCTGAACCGCATGAATCCTCAGGCTGTCATGGATACCCTATGGGGCTGTGCGAAACGGTTCGCTATGAATTCCTCACCGGTCTTGCCGGAATGATAACGAAGCCTCGTCAGTCGGGCTGGGACTTCAGTTCTTCCTCCAGTTTGCGCAGTTTCTCTTGAACCACCAGGTTGTCCGGATTGAACTTGAGGGAACGCCTGTACGATTCAGCCGCTTCCTGTTTTTTCCCCTTGAGCTGAAGGGCGTCGCCGAGATGATCGGCTATTATGGGGTCGTACTTCACCTTTGCAGCGGATTTCTGCAGGTAGTCCAGGGCCTCGTCGATCTTCCCTTTCCTCAAGAGCATCCAGCCCACGGAGTCCATGATGTACCCGTCGTCGGGTTTCAGTTTGATGGCCTTTTGAATTAGTTCTTCAGCCCTGTCCTGATCTTGTCCCACGACAAGGAGTGTGTACCCTATGAAATTGAGCGCGCCCGCATCGTCGGGTTTCTCCTTGAGCAGATTTGTCATTTCCTCCATTCCTTTGCCCCGACGGCCGCTCTTCTCATACACGTTGCCGATGGAGTATCGCATCTTCGTGTTCTTGGGATCGAGTTCCTGCGCCTTGCGGTAGCTGTCGAGCGCCTCCTGGAATCTGTTGAGTTCTTCAAGGATCGAAGCCTTGATCTGGTGGAAGTCCACATCTTTGCTGTCAGCTTCAATAGCCTCGTTGATGTACACTATTGCCTTGCCCAACTGACGGTCCTTGAGGAACATGAGAGACAGGGCGAGTCTCGAGTCCACAAAGACCGGCGAGTTCTTCTGAATCTGAACAAACTCCTTCTCTGCCTCGGCGATCTTGCCCTGTTCTCGCAACACCCGGCCCAAATGAAATCGTACCTGATCCCATCCCGGTTTGGTCTTGAGGATTGTGTTGAGTATTTCCGTGGCCTTATCGAACTGCTTCTGAGCGGCCAGGATCAGGGCCATCCTTATTCGGATGCTCTGGTCTGAGGGAGCGATCTCTGAGAGCTTCTCAAAGACTTTGTACGATTCATCGAACTTCTTCTGAGATGCCAGGACTCGCGCGAGACCCAATTGAGCATTGACATTGAATGGATCGAATCTCACAGCCTCTCTGAGATGTTCCTCCGCCTTGTCGTATTTCTTCTGGCGGGCAAGGACATTGCCAAGTTCGGCATGAACCTGTGCTGCACTATCGGGGTCTCTTTCCAAGAGTTTGCTGAACAGCTCGACCGCCTTGTCCGTCTGATCCGTTTCTATGTACACCTTCCCCAAATAGAAATAACCTTCGGAGTCGTCGGGGAAGTGTTCAACCATCTTCTTGAAAGTATTCTCCGCGTCGTCATATTTCTTCTCGGTGGCCTGCAGGAATCCGAGAAAAATATACAGGTCCTTGGAGTCCGGATCCAATTCCAGGGCGCGATAATAGGCTTCGATCGCTCGGTCGAGGTCCCCGGTTGTCTTGAAGATCCGTCCTTGAATTGCATAGGCCCCTTCGTACTTGGGATCAAACAGAGCCGCCATGCGGGCCAGAATCATGGCGTCCGCCACCAGCCTCCTTCGGGCCAGGATATCGGCCAATCTCGTGTGCAGATACGCTGAAGACGGGTCCAGGGAAAGCGCCTTCCGATAATAGAAAAGAACTGTCTCCATGTCGCCTTCGGCTGCCGCCTGGTCTGCCAGCATGAAATACAGGCCGGGGTCCCTGTCCATGTCCGGGCGGTCAACCGCACCGGGAACCAGCTTGAACAGATTCTCCATGCCGTTTTGAGCCGAAAGGGCTACCAGAGGAGGCGTCTCACCGGGTTTCGGTCCTTCGGCTCCCGACGGACATGCCTTATATGCTCGAACCTGAATGCAAAGGCCGGAAAGAAAAGCCGCAGCAACCAAGAGAGCGCTTATGACCAGTCTTTTCCTCGACTTGTTCATTTTCTAACCTTTTCCTCTGTACACAAAGGACCAAGACTACGCGGCCCTTCCACGTTTCATTGTTTTCCTTGGCTTCAGGAGGCCTTAGCGAGCGCCCGGAATCGCCGGTTGCAGGCTTGCTTCATTCTGACCTTCCGCAGCAGCTCTTAGCTTGGCTATTGCCTCGCGGTACGGAGGATTCCCGAACACTGCGCTCCCTGCCACAAACGCCTGAGCGCCCTCTCGGGCCAAGGATCCCGCGTTCTTGGGGGTTACGCCTCCATCTATTTCTATGAGCACTGTCAGATCCGATTCGTCCAGCAGCGACTTCAGGTCGCGCAGCTTGGGCATCATCGTTTCTATGAAAGACTGGCCGCCAAAGCCCGGATTCACCGTCATGATCATTGCCACGTCCAGGTCGGGCGCCACGTGTCTGATGGCGCCCAATCCGGTGGAAGGATTCAAAGCCGCGCCGGCCTTCATTCCCAGTTCCCTGATCCTCGTCAAGGTCCTGTGAAGGTGATAGGTAGCCTCCGGATGCACGGTAAGGATGTCCGCTCCAGCTCTGCAAAAGTCATCGAGGTATTTGTCCGGGTCCGAAATCATCAGGTGAACGTCCAAAGGGATTGTCGAGACCTTCTTCACCGCCTCCACGATCATCGGCCCGACGGTTATATTCGGGACGAAGCGCCCGTCCATCACGTCAATGTGGATCCAGTCCGCTCCGGCCTCCTGGACTTCGCGCAGTTCTTCGCCCAGGCGGGTGAAGTCCGCCGAAAGGATGGAAGGAGAGATTATCACTGAGGACTTTTCCATTTTTCTCCTCTACAAGTCGATGCCGTCAACTTTGTAACCGCAATCGGGGCATTTCCCGTCCTTGATGGCGTTCTCGCGGATCGAATACCCCATCCTTTCCACAAGAACGCGTGAGCAGCCGGGACAATTTGTTTTTTCTCCCGTACTCCAAGGCATGTTGCCGGTGTACACGTAGTAAAGCCCCGCGTCCAATCCGATCTGCCAGACTTCTTCAATGGCCTTGGGATTTGTGGGCGGGATCTCGAGGCACTTGTATTGAGGATAGAATCGGCTGACATGCCATGGAGTCTCCGGTCCAAGCTCTTCTTTGAGGAATCGCGCCATCTGCCTGATTTCGGACAGATCGTCGTTCAGTCCGGGTATGAGAAGAGTGGTGACTTCCACCCAGATGCCGATCTTTTTCATCTGAACAAGCGTATCAAGGACCCCTTCCCTCTTGGCCTTGCAGTACTTGGAATAAAACCGGTCGTTGAACGCCTTGAGGTCCACGTTTGCCACATCGAGCAGTCCCCTTGAGTCGTCCAACATGTCCCGAGTCATGTAACCGTTGGTCACAAATACGTTGAGCAGCCCCCGCTTTCTTGCCTCGACCATGGTATCCCGGGCCAGCTCGTAGTAGATGGTCGGTTCGGTGTACGTGTACGAAACGCTCTTGCAGCCTCTTGCTTGGGCCATTTCCGCTATTTTCGCGGGAGGGATGTCGTCCCCGACAATTACTCCTCGGTCGTGCGGCATTTGGGAGATGGAGTGATTCTGACAGAACGAGCATCGAAAATTGCATCCCACCGTGGCAATTGAAAAGGACGTGGACCCCGGGGCCACGTGCCAAACGGGTTTCTTCTCAATGGGATCCACGTTGGCTGAAATGACCTTGTCATAAACCAGAGTGTAGAGAGTCCCCCCGTTGTTGGCCCGAACACCGCAGATCCCCTTCTTGCCCTCCTTGATCGTGCAACCATGGCGGCAGAGGCGACACTGCACCTCCTGATCATCCAGCCGGTCATACAACAGAGCTTCCTTCATAGCGGCCGCTCCTCGAGTGCCTTCATCAGTCTAGTGCTCATGTTGCCGAAGTTGCCGTTGGACATGATGAGCACCAGGTCTCCATTTTGCAATTGTTGGGACAAGAATTCAACAATGTCTTCAACATGAGGAAACGCTCCAGCTTTCTTCCCAAGTGCAGACAGGTCATCTGCAAGCAGTTTTGCGCTGAATCTCTCGTTCTCCGGTATATGCGCAACATTACTCGGTTCGGCGATGACCACGAGATCTGCATCCTCGAACACACCAACGTAATCCTTCTGGAAAACGGCTCTTCGATTGGTGTTGGTTCGGGGCTCGAAAACTGCCACAAGGCGCCGGTCCGGAAATCGGGATCGCGCCGCCGAGCATGTGGCTTTGACCGCCGTGGGATGATGAGCGAAATCATCCATGATCAGTATTCCACCGATCTCCGAGATTATCTGCTGCCGCCGTTTGACGCCCTTGAAGGAAGCGAGCGCGTTCATGGACTGCTGCGGATCTACGTCGAGTTTGTCAGCGACCGCGACTGCAGCCAAGGCATTCATGAGATTGTGAAAGCCCATAATCGGAAGAGTTCCCCGGGCCACTTCAATTCTTTTCTTCGTGATCGCAGCGAAGATCCCGTCGCGAGCTTCACGAACCTCATCGGCTTGCCAGTCCGAAGATGCATCCCGCCCGTAAGTCTCCACACGGGCTGCTGTGCCGCTGATCAGCTCTCCAACGGCATCGTTCCCGTAAGCCGCGAGAAACCCGTCCGCAGGAAGCAACCTACAGAATGCACGAAACTGGTCCTTGATCTCGTCCAGGCTCTCATAGATGTCCGCGTGATCGAACTCGCAGGAAGTCATCACTCCCATGTGCGGTCGGTAGTGAAGGAATTTGGGCGTCTTCTCGAAGTAAGCGGTATCATATTCGTCGCCTTCTATGACGAAGAAATCTCCATTGCCCAGCCGGTAATTCGTTCCGAAATTGCGTGGGATGCCGCCGATCATGAAACTCGGTTCCAGGCCGCAGCAATGCAGGATCCACGCAATCATGGAACTGACCGTGGTCTTGCCGTGCGTACCGGTGACAACTATACGATTCTTGCCCGCAGAGAAAAAGTCTGTAACCGCAGCGGGCATCGTGATGAAGGGGATGCCGGAACGTTCCAGCTCAAGAGCCTCGGGATTGGAGCGCCTTATCACGTTTCCCACAACCACGAGCCCGGGTCGGGAGTCCAGGTTGGATGGATGGTAACCCTGAATCACGTGGATTCCCAGTTCCCCCAGAAAATCGCTCATGGGCGGATATATGCCTTCATCCGATCCCGTTACCCGAAAACCTCTCTCATGAAACATGCCGGCGAGAGCAGCCATTGCCGTGCCGCATATTCCCATGAGATGGACGTGCGCAGGAGGAACCAAAGGGAGAATCAGATTTCTCGAGCCGGCCGGAGCGCTTTGTTTCATGACGCCCGTTGGTATCATTCCGGTGTGCTGCTGTCAAGCCGCAGCGCGCTCCTGTAACGGGTCAAATCGAAAGAGAGAGACTGCGAAATCACAAGTACCCGAAGAGATTCCTCTGTAGCTGACCCGCTGCGGGCGTTTCAACGACCTCGTGGGAGATGGCCGGCAGTTCGTCGGCTTGAAAACAGCGACTGTCGATCACACGATCCAGGAGTTTTGCCTGCGCGGGATAACCCTCAACCGTCGCCTGCAGTACCCAGAGCAGTTCGAGCAATTCCGTAGTGAACCGGCTGGTCCAACATTCGGGCCGAATGTCGTCCAACGGTGAGGACTTCCTGCCCGCCCCCTTCTTCATGCGGTAATTCAGCCATGATTGCACGACCTTCAATCCCGACACCTCGAACTCGAAAACCTCTCGCGCCACGGGCCGGAATTGGCCCTCCCCTACGTGCAGCGTCCGTGGGGCTTCAATGTATTCAAACGACTCCGGGTAGCCGTCCGGGGTGCCTGGCACTGCTTTCACGCATTTGGCCGCGCCGCGCGGAACGTGACCGGGCCGGCCGCCCTCAGGTACAAACCGCTGACCGTAGGTGTGCAACCAAAGCAGCCGAGCGCCGGTTTCACCGACTTTCGTGAACAAAGCACGGCTCTTGGTAATCGGTACTCGCACTTCGCAGGTCTCCAGTTCCCTCGCAAATCGCGCGGTGAACGCAGGCTGAGCTAGCAGGCCATAGACGTAAGCCACAAAAGCTTCCGACGTCACCTTGCGACGGTATGTTGCGCTTAGCAGTTCCAAGAGGCCGGCCAGGATGTTGGCTTCCGTCGCGTCCGCGTCGAGATACAAAGGAACTGCGTCTTTGGCGCCGAACGACCCGCGGAAATGGTGCAGGTCGGGTATGAACGCTGCGGCAGTTACCGCCGGCCCGGCACCTAATGGGTGTGAGAAGAGGCTGGTCAGATATACCTGTCGGCATCCTTCCGTTCGCCAGAGGCTTGGGGCCGGCCTGTCAAGTAACCGGGCGTCGGCGAAAATGAATTGCCGGTCAAAAGACCTGTAGGCATACTGAACCGCGACGGGGAATTCGGCGTCTCGATCAAGTTGGGCAACCGGCTTCAGTTTCTCCTCTGCCGGCGGCAACCGGGTGGCCGCCTGATGCATTTTTCGTCCGGTGGGCGATTCTTTGAACAATAGCCGTCGCTCCTCTTTGTCGGCACTTAGCAATGTCTTCCAACGCTTCCGGAGGCATTCTTGGTCCGGCGAAATAACCCAAGTGCGCCCCGCCTTGACACCTGATTGTTGCCATGGCATGAGATCAGCCAGGAGCGGCCATCTGAAGTAGTCGGCCTTGCCGGACGGCCGGAATGGCGCCTGCCAAGCATCGGGGCAGTCCTGCCACCCCAACGCGGCAAAGTCGCCTACGGCATCCAGAGCGGCGAGCTTGCAGGCCCGGTCGCCCTCAAGCCTGGCGTATTGAACCTTCGCAGGCCGGTCTTTCTGCACCTTGCACGCGCGGACGGCTATCGCTATGGCCACCGGCGTCTGAATAGCGAAAACGTTGTCGCTTGTCCTTGCGCCGCGGCCCTCGCCGCCAAGGTCGATGATCCAGATTTCATCACATACGCGGCGCATGTGCTCGCGCATCCCGCAAAACGCGGCTCCGTCCAGGTAACTTGACGCGCTGATGAAACTCACAACGCCCGCCCCTCTGGAAGTCTCATGCTCGAACACTTTCCAAAGCGCCCAACGCCAGAAGTACACGTAATTGTTATATAGGTTGTGGACCCGGACTCCGTGGCCGGACGCGAGGGCAGGATCAAGAAAATCGCGCAAAATCGCATCCCTGCCCTTCTCATCGTCGCCCCAGCGGACCCAGCCGCCTGTGCGGGCCTTGTTGTCGCGGCCGGCCGCTTCGTGCCGGCCATAGGGCGGGTTCCCCACGCAGACTATGACGGGGACGTCGCTCTTCACCTTGAGAGCGCGACGGTGTTGGTCGGCAATGGGTTTGAGAAACAGCGGTAGTTGCGCCGGCTTGGCGTGCGGGCTTTCCAGTGTGTCGGTGAGGTATATTTGTGAACCGTCCTCCGGGATAAACGCGCCGCTATCGCGCAAAGCCCGGCTGACGCGCAGTTCGCTTACGGCAAACGGCCCAACCATGATTTCGAATCCATAGAGGTTCCTGGCCAACGTGGACACCCGGCCTGGTACGGCGCCGGCGCCCTCATCGGCCTTGACCCTGCCGACGGCATGCTCAATGACTCCAAGCAGGTAGGTTCCGGTGCCGGCCGCAGGATCCAGCGTCAGCACGTCCGGGTCGAGGAAGCCATGCGATTTGCCTAGGCGATTGACGAGCAGGTCGTCGATAAGGCGGACTTGAGCGCGGACGACCTCTACCGGTGTGTAGTAGGCGCCCGCCTTCTTGCGCAACTCAGGGTCGTACGCGGCCAGAAAGTCTTCATAGAAGTAGAGCCAAGGATCCTCGGGACCGGTCAACGTCGCAGGCGGAACTGCCCCGATAACACGGAGCAACAGGTCCACTGAGGCGGACAATTGGGCCCGGGCACTAGCATCCGTAAGTACCTGCAGGGCGCGGGAAAGCAGACTGTGCTGCACGGCAAGGGCGAGCCGGCCGCTTTCCAGCGTCAGGGGATCCGCTCCCTCGCTCCGGCCTAGAAGCAGTGCGAAGGCAACAGTTTGGGCATAGGCGTCGGCGAAAAGATCGTCCGACGCGTCGGGAAAGAGGAGTTGCCGCCAATCATTAGCGAGTTGTACGAGCGGGGAGTCCGGGTCCCGCAGAGCGTTAGTGACGTCGTCCCGCAGCAGGCGGCACAGCGGGGCCAACAGCTCGGCGAAGCCCTTGAGATCGACCTTGCCTTTGCTATCGCGAGGGATGATGGGTTCCCACGAGAGGAAATCCTGCAGCAACCGCTGTACACCGTGGGAGCTGCCGGGGTCCAGGGCCTTCTTGCCGTGGGAAACAATGTCCCCAGAGAACCGGATTATCTTGTCGACAAGTTTGCCGTCGCGATAGAACCCCCATTCATTGCCGTCGCAGTAGATCAGATTTGGGATGTGCTTGAAACGATTCCACTGTTCGCGATTGTGGCCGGTGAAGTGTTTGAAATCTGCGCCGACTCCGGGGGCCTTCAGTTCAACGTAACCGGCGAGCAACCTGTTCACATGCACCGCGTAGTCGGGTTTACCAAGGTCTGATACCTTGCTTTCACCGGTGCAAACGACTTTCCCGCCCAGGCTCCGGGCGACATCCGTCATGAAGTTCTCGAAGGGTCCGCGCAACTGGTCTTCCGATTCACCCGGCGTGGGCATGGACGTCTTGATTCGGACCGCCTCTGCAAACCGTTGAAGTGCTTGTTGGATTCCCAGGACTTTGCTCATATCAGAATCACCATGCCGGGTTTCCCGGAGCCTACCATGAATGCCGACCCTATTTCATGACAATCGCTACGCGCTTTCCAGGAATTGTTCCCGACCTTCTGCATGAGGAGTCCGGCGGATGTCGATATCGCCCGCGTCCTGGTATCCCCTTTCGAATGCACGGGCACTGACGAGTCTTCGCCTGCTGTATTCCCTTCGTAAGTGAGGAAACGCGCCGGCCATGTAATCCCGGATCATGTCCTGCTTAACGACCATGAGATCCGTGCAAGTCTGCTGCTCGTTCCGTCTTATTGTTTGTGTCTCTTCTCTGTATCTCTGCCCTATTCTGAGGACCGCGCCGTCCAGGTATGCGTACCGCAACGACGCGGCGCTCCACCCTCGGTTTTCTTTCTTGAGCTGAGGCAGAGCTTCGTCCACAAGTCTGTTGAGTTCACAATAGAGGAATTGAAACACGAACTTGGCAACGTTCGCGTCTGCTGCAGTACCAATGAAGGTCAGCAGCGGGTTATCCCCGTTTCGGCGTCTTATGAGAGGCTCACACTCAAACCCGGCGGCCACATGGATGAACAGACCCTTAACCCAGTGTCTGATGGTCTTTCCCTGATCCGCTGAGCATTCAACTACGTCGAGCGCGCCGCGCATTTCCCCAGCGGGAAGATCCGCCAGGGTGAGGTTGTACCGGGACAGCATCTCACGCGCTTTCGCGGCCGCGAGAGCCGCCTCGTTCTCGTTTGACGACTTGGACAGCTCAAGGAGCTTGCGCACCTTTGATATCACGTCTTCTCTTGTCATGGACGTATTCGGTTCCTTCCCCCAGTTCATTGGCCAAATGTATCGGCTAGACGAGGCAAGCTGATATAACAGCGGGATCGCTGAGTCAAGTGGCAAGGGTTCACAGCAGCCCAAAAGATGCTGTAACCGGCGCGTAAGAATCCGGGTTGACTCCAATCCTGTAACGCACTAACTTCAATGGAACCCCGTGTCTTCCTGATGCGGTCATGGAGGCTTGGGACGTTCAGGCAAGGAGTCGCGCTGATGTCCAAACGGGTGTCGGTTCTGGTTGTAGACACGGATCACGTTAACGCCCGTCTCGTTGAGAAGACGCTCACCAGGGGCGGATTCGCCACTGTCACATGCGATGAGGGGGCTCGCTGTCGAGAGTTGCTCAAGTCGGGAGAATTCAGAGTCTTGATCGTCGATGCTCTGATGACCCGGACTACCAGGCTCGATCTCATACTGTGGACGCGCCAATATCTTCCGCAAGTCCGGGTTGTTGC
>DYLG01000039.1 GCA_020722215.1 Desulfomonile tiedjei | reverse complement strand
CCAATTTCGATACCGGACGGTAACCATTCACTTTTGTAGGGCAGGCTTTCCAGCCTGCCTTGCCCAAGGCTGTCAAGACACGCAGGCTGGAAAGCCTGCGCCACATCGGCATCAATGCTTTCCCAACGTAAGAGAATGGCCGGCCGGCCAGTTAGGTTTTCTTGTCAGTTGATCATTTTCCCGCTATCCTGACAGATGGATTGAACCGGCTGCTTTGAAGCGTCGATCTCCAACAAAAATGGGGTTCGGCGAAACAACTCCGGCGGTCGGGAGCACCTGATATGCTGGGAGAAGCGTTTCATGGAAAGGCTGCAGATCAGAAAGAGAGACATCCTGGCAGATATTCGGGCGGGATTGGATGACGCGGACATCATGGCGAAGTATGGTCTCACCGCCAAGGGACTCGCCGGGGTGTTCTCAAAGCTGGTGAAGGCCGACCTGATAACTCAAGCGGAACTGGACCGACGAATGCCGGGATTTCGGGGGATTGCGCGCATTGCCCAGGATCTTGACGAGCCCACCCAGAAAGGCCTCTTGGGGGTCAACCGGGCCACGCCTGCCGGAAAACCCGAACCTGTGGTGAGTGCTCGGCAGGTTCTCAAAGACATAAGGCAGGGCTTGCTTGATGTCGAGCTGATGGTAAAATACCAGCTTTCCGCAAGAGGCCTCCAGCATCTGTTTGACCAGCTCGTTGCAGCGAATCTGGTCACTTATGCAGATCTGGACGCGCGCATGCCCGCTTTTGAGTCCACTGTAGATCTGCGCGAAACCATTCAGCATTTGCAGTTTGAGATCGAAGAACCGGTTTCTCAAGTCGGGTCCGAAGATGTCGCGCCGCGTCGCGAGGATCGTGGATCCGCTCGCGGGCAGCAAGCTCCACGCGCGGCCACAGGCGTTGCCGATAGGGGCAAGGCCTCGGGAGCGAAGGTAGAAGCCCCGACAACCGATCACGCAGTGAAGGCGCCCCCCTTGCCGAGGAAGACCGACGTCCGGTCCGCTCCACCGCAGGAAGAAAAGAAGACACGCAGGCGACCGATAACTTTGCAAGAGATAAGCAAGGACATACGATCAGGCATGAGCGATCAGGAACTCATGGACAAATACGGTCTTACCGGGGAAAAACTCCAGCGGGCTTTCAGGCAGCTTCTTGCCGCAAACGCGGTGACCCTGGGGGAGCTGTATGGGAGGCCGGCCTCATTGCCCGGAACAACCGCGCTTCCAATGGCAGACCTTGATATCGGGGCCGACAGGGCTCTGGCTTTTCCCATCCCCATCTTCGAGCAAAAGAACCCTGCTGTTGTGGGTCGGGTCCGGGAAATCTCGGAATTCGGGCTCGGCTTGATCGGAATCCAGTCGCAGGTCAACGAGAACAAGACCTTGGTTATCGTTCCTGAGAAGTTCGTGGACATGAAGCCGATCACTCTCAGGGCCAAGTGCCTCTGGGCTCGAACCGACCCCAAAGGCCAACACGTCGCGGGCTTCAGGATATTCCACATTTCGGAGACCGACTTGCAGCGCCTCCGGGATATGATCGGCATGCTCACTATCGGCCTGTGACCCGGACGAGGTACTGATCTCTTCCGCTTGTGGACTGTGACGGAATAGCGCAGGGGTTCCCGCTAGGGGCGGACCTATGTGTCCGCCCTTCTTGACGGTTTGGTGCGTTTGTGCAGACACGCCGGTCTGCCCCTACCGTCCCTGCGGCAGCCTCACCGACAATTCCAGAAAGTTACGTCCCCGCCCATCGGAATAGTATGACCATCGGTCCGTTTTTTCGCGGATTATGCACCATCCGTATCCGGACACTCCAGGACTTGCCGGATCAGGGTCAGGCACCGACTCCGGATCAAATCCAACGCCCGTGTCCTCGAATCTCAGTTCCAGTCGGTTCGAGTCCAGCTCTACAGTGACCCTGATCTCTCCATCACGGTCGGGGTATGCGTGCCGGCAGATGTTCGTGAATGCCTCGCTGAAAACCAGTTCCATGTCGTCGACGAACTCCGCGTGCTCCTCGACGGACAACCATTGGTCGAGCAGTTCCCTGACCAGCATACGAATGGGCCTGAGCACCACGAGACTCGCAGGTGCGTCAATCGTGACGGCGACCTTTTCTTTCGTGGACACTATTCCCCCATGGAAAAAGCGCGGACCCGAAAAGCCGCGTGAGTTGCCGGACCGCTTCAGGGTGCTCAGCGAAAAGAGCGCATGGCTGATTCAACGTCTGCGAAGATTTCGAACACCCTATCCAGCCGAGTTAGTTCAAAAAGCGACTTGGCCTGGCGCGACGGCCCGGCGATCTTCATCTCACCCCGATTCTTCGTCAAGACCCGCAAGGAAGCCACAAGAGATCCGCAGCCTGAGCTGTCAATGAACTTGGTCTTTCCCAGATCGATGATGATCTTCCTCTTGTTCTCTTCGTCAGCCAGCTTTCTGACCGTCTCCTTGAGTTGGGGAGCCACAACCGCGTCCAGTTTCTCGTCAGTGGCAATTACGGCCACTTCACCATGCAATGTGACTTCCATGCCGCACCTCCACCTGTTTCCCAGATTAGCCGGAGCTACCCCGATATTCAACACATTTCCCGATGCCTTGCCGGGCTTCGCGGTTCGCCGGCATTGACTCTTGTGGGGCAAGCCTGCCTGCCAGCCGCATCCAAGAGTAGGACCGGCATCTTGCCGGTCATTGGACGGATGAAGGACAAGATGCCCGTCCAGCCGGACTGGCCCATAGAGATTGAGGGCAGAGCCGCGGGCTGGAAAGCCTGCGCCACATTGGTATGGCAGCGCCCCTTCTATGAGTGATCGGTTAATGGCGGGCGCGGATCTTGGTTGAGAATGACCGATTCTTCGGCTACTGTGGCCGCGAAAAATCCAAAGTGATCAGCGCCTTTTCTGTTCAAGTGATTCCCTCAATTACTGAGGGAACACATTGAAATGTAAGGGTATGGCTTATGTCTCTGAGACTCTCTTGTGTCATGGTGTGTCTGGCGCTGGCCGCCCCGTGTGCCTGCTCGGCGCAATCGCTTTCGGGGACTTCTCAATTCCCGGCTGCATTGGGGACCGGGCCGACGGGCCCGTGGTCCTGGCCGTCGGATTTCGCCGGCTTCGGTTGGTGGAATCCCCAGCGCGTTCGATTCGACGTTGAAGGCGGACTCCAGGCAACATCGTTCAGCCTCAATATTCCGATTCCTGAGCATCTGGGCACTACCGGCGCTCTGGATTTGAGCTTCAAGGACTCCGGCGTTTGGGTGGGTGGGGCAACCCTCGACATAGAACTGGCACGCGGGTGGGTTCTATATGCGGGTTTCGCGGGGAACTTCCGGAAGAACGTAACCGTTCGGACCCCCGAAGAGCCGTTGTTTCTCGGCACGACCTGGGTGAGGTGGAAGGGCTCCAAGTTGGAGTGGTGGCAAACAGACGGCGGCGTCACCTATTCCGTGGGGAACGGGCTTGCCGTGCTTGGGGGATTCCGTTTCGATCACTTGAACCTCGGCTTGAGAGACCCGGTCGGCCCGTTCGAGAGGCTCCCCGATTTCATAACGGTATACTACTACGGTGGGGACATCGAGACGCGTGTGTACACACCGTATTTTGGAGTGCAGGTTTCCAACCACATGTTATGATTCAGATGTCTCGGCAGTCCCCTGGCCATAGCAGGCGTGCAGCTTCCTTTGAGGCTGACCGGGATCGTGGGTGGTCCCCCGACCGACTACAACGACATGTATTATAGGCTCAAGGAGAAACCGGGCGTGCTTCTCGAAGTGGACGCGAAGGCCCGATGGCAACTACGCGGAGGCTTGAATGCCGGTGTCTGGGGCCGGGCAGGCTGGCTCCAGGTGGTTGGCCCTTCGAGCGGCCGGTTCCATGAGACCCTGGGAGGTGCGACGATCGACGACTCGGCTCGGGCCACCGGTTCCTTGAGGCGAAGCCTGCCGGCCGGGGGATTCTGGGCGTCGCTGTCCTTCTAGCAGATATGACGTTTTCCCCAGTTCCAGTCAGAATAAACATAGCTGGCGGTTTTGAACGCCGCCTCTGCCGTCAGGTCGGCAGGCCGCTGGATGGTCTGTTCTGTGACAGGCCCTAATCGGCCGGGATTCGAATGGTGAAGGTGCTTCCTTCTCCGGGAGAGCTTGCCACAAGGATTTCTCCGTTGTGAGAGTTGACTATGTGTCTCACGATGGCCAGTCCGAGTCCTGTGCCGCCTTCCTTGTTGCTTCTGGCCTTATCCACTCTGTAGAATCGCTCAAATATCCTCTCCAAGTGCTCTTTTTCTATGCCGACTCCTTGATCCGCGACTTCAATGATAATTTCTCCGCCGGACAGCTTGCAGCTCACCTCGACCTTGCTGCCCGGGCCGCTGTACTTGATCGCATTGTCCACGAGGTTGGCAATGGCCTGCTCAAGCAACCTCGCGTTGATTCGTGCCGTGATGGCGTCCTCGCATGAGAAATGCAATTCAATGTCCTTCTGTTCCGCTTTGGGTAGGCACGCGCCCTTCACGGCTTCCAGCACATCTATGATCCGGCCTCTTTCAAGCCTGGTTGATCCTTGCTCCTGATCGCGCTCGATCCGCGAAAGAGTGAGCAAATCTTCAATGATCATGTTCATTCTATCGGTTTGCTTGAGGATTATGCTCAGGAAGCGGTCCGCATTCTCCGGGTCGTGGAGTGCTCCGTCTTTGAGCGTCTCCAGGAAGCCCTTGATGGAAGTGATTGGCGTCTTCAGTTCATGAGAAACGTTTGCAACAAAGTCACGGCGAATTCGCTCCAGGTTCTTCAAACGAGTGACGTCGTTGAGCACCACCAGGGCGCCCATGCTCCTTCCTGATGCATCATCGAGCTTTGTCCCATGGGCTTGCAGGTACCGGTCCGGATTGCCGACGAAGGTTATGTCCGCCTCCCTCGTCCCGCCATGAATGAAAGCGTCTCTGACGAACTTGTTCAGAGCGGTGTTCCTGACGGCTTCCTGGACGGTCCTGCCCCTGACTTTGTCTTCTTTGCATCCGAGCAGCTTCTCGGCGGATTGGTTCAGGCGCGTGATGCGCCCGTCTTCGTCTGTGACCAGCACGGACTCGATCATGTTGGAAAGAACTGCTTCGAGTTGGTTTCTTTGGCTGGTGATGGTGCTCAGTCTTTCGTGAAGCTGGGCTGCCATGGTGTTCAGGGCTTCTGCCAGGGTGCTCATCTCTTCAGTGTCGGGGGCCTTGAGCCTGAATTGGAGATCGCCCCCGGCGAATCTCACCGCTGCATTCTTCATGGCCGCGATCGTTCGATTGATTCTGTTGGCCACAAAGAGGCTGATGCCGGCAGTGAGCAGAATGACGACGATGCTCTCGGCAGCTATTTGCAGGAAAATCTTGCGAAGCGTCTTATCAAGTTCGGTCACGGGCAAGGCGGTTCTCACGATTCCCGCCAGTTCGCCGTCTCTACGGAGCGGGATTGCCACGTACACCATCTTCCTGTTCAGAGTGAAACTGTATCTGCGAGCGGTTCCCACTTTGCCGGCCATGGCCTCTTTCACTTCCGGTCGGGTCGAGTGGTCTCCCATGCGGGCCGGGTCCTCGTCGGAATCTCCCAGCACTTTCCCGTCGGTTGTCATGACGGTGATTCTGACGGGCATTCTCGATCCTACTTTCTTGCAGATGGCGTCTATCGGGGCTGAGCGATCGGGGGAGAACTCTTTTCCGAGGATGTCTTCCACGAGCAAGGCCTGGCTCTTGAGGCCGGCGATGTTTTCCTCAAGAGACAATTGACTCACCGCACTGATGGCGATCCATGCCATCGCGGCCACGGAAACCAGGGCGACTGCCACATAGGAGGGATACAACTGCCGGATGAGTTTTCGCTTCCTCTTCAAGATCAGCTCCGCGGGGCCTGGATCAACGAGCCGGCCGCGAAATGTCTGCTATGATCCGGCGCTGCCGTTATATCTTGAGACCCTCAATCCGGAATAAGATAGAGAAGCCAACGAAGTTTATCCCGGAAGCGGACCCATTTCAAGAGGTATCCCCGCCCGGTCCTTGCGAGCCGGGAAAGTCCGGCGCGATCCCCGGGCGAACATTGCCTGAACATGCTATACTGGTGCTTCCCCCAGGGATCGAATGCGCGGCCCCAACGGTCGAAGTCAAGGAGGCGACTATGACAAGCAAGGTCTACAATGATCTTCGAGAGCAGCTCGATCAGTATTCCGTCGGGTTCCCCTCAACGCCATCGGGAACCGAGATGAAGATACTCGAGAAGCTCTTCACCGAAGATGAGGCAAGGCTATTCCTGAATCTCAGCCTTTCGGCCCTGAAACCCCAGGATTTGGCCGAACGAACGGGCGGAGATGTTACCGAAATCACCAGACTGCTCGACCGTATGACGGACAAGGGACTGGTATTCCGGTTGCGCAAGGGAGATTCGACCCTGTACTCTGCGGCGCCCTTTGTTGTGGGATTTTACGAATATCAAGTTAAAGATATGGACCAAGAGTTTGCCGCTCTGTTCGAGCAGTATTTTCAGGAAGCCATGGGAAAGCGGCTCAGTGAGCACACCGGTCTCATGCGGTCCATCCCGGTGAACCAGGCCATTGAGTATTCCTGGCCAGTAGTTCCGTACGAGGATGCCAAGCAGATTTTCAAGACCAAGGACCGCATTGCAGTTGCGAGATGCATCTGCCGGGTGCAACAGGGACTCGTGGACAAGGGTTGTGGAAAACCGGAAGAAGTCTGCTTCATGTTCGGCTCCCACGCGGATTACTACGTGGACCGGGGAATGGGCAGATGGATAAGCACCGATGAAGCCGTCAGTATCCTTGATATGTGCGAAGAGGCCGGACTTGTGCCCCAGCCATACAACTCACAGAATCCCGGAGGCTTCTGCAATTGCTGCGGCGACTGCTGCGCGATTCTCAGGTCTATCAAACTCCACCCCCGGCCTGTAGAGAAGATCGTTTCCAACTATTACGCGGAGGTGGACGCGGAGCTGTGTTCCGCATGCGAGACCTGCATGGATCGGTGCCAGATGGATGCCATCAGCATTGCCGAGGGAGATGCTGCCGTAGTGAATCCGGACCGTTGCATAGGCTGCGGGCTCTGCGTCACTACCTGCCCCTCCGAGGCCATGAGCCTGAAAAGAAAGGTTGGTGACCGGCGCAGGGAACCGCCCGAGAAAAACAGCCAAACCCTGTCGGAACTGGCCAAAGCCCGAGGAACATCCCTGATACCGTTGGCTTATGCAGGGTCAAGCAAGACGGGAAGCTGAACGGATCCGACCTGTTGGCCGGCTCGTCTCCCACATCACGGCTGCCGGCGGCGTACAACGGGCGGGTCGGGGCGATTCAGCCATCGGAGGCATTTGCTATGTCGGCAAAGGGAAAGACTTTCAGGCGTCATGAATTTCGCAATGCAATACATTCCCTGCTCCTGATGGGAACCATGATAGCCCTGGGCTCTGTGCTGGGGTGGTTGATCTGGGGATTGTTCGGCGTATTTCTGACGGCAATAACCGCCGTTGTAATGGTGCTGATCGGGATGCGTATGTCTCCGCGGCTCGTTCTTCGGATGTACCGGGCAAGACGTCTGACGGAGTACGAAGCGCCGACACTGATTGGGATGGTGAGTCAACTGTCTCAACACGCCGGTCTTTCGATAATGCCGGATCTCTACTACATCCCCAGCAGTATTGCGAACGCGTTCACCGTAGGCTCAGGAGATGAAGCCGCCATAGCGGTGACCGACGGTTTGCTGCGAAGCTTCAATTTGCGAGAGTTGAAGGGGGTGCTGGCCCACGAGATCAGCCACGTGGCCGGCAATGACGGCTACGTCATGGGTTTGGCCGACTCAGTGAGCCAACTGGTCAACATCATGTCCTGGATAGGCCAGATCCTCCTGTTGATCAATCTTCCCCTCTTCCTCATGGGGCCGTATCAGATTCCCTGGCTTCTGATAATCCTCCTGATCTTTGCCCCGACCATCAGTTCGCTGCTGCAGCTTGCTCTTTCCAGGACTCGGGAGTATGAGGCGGACCTGGATGCAGCCCGCCTCACCGGAGATCCGCGCGGACTAGCATCCGGCTTGGCCAAGCTGGAGAGGCTTTCGAGCAACTGGTTCGAGCGTATCTTTCTTCCGGGCCGTCGAGTGCCTGACCCTTCATTGCTCCGAACCCACCCCCCAACTGAGGAGAGGATTCGGCGCCTTTTGGAGCTGGAAAAGGATCTGGCGGAGCAGGAGAGAGACCATGATCATGGTCCGCTGCTCCCGGATCTCCACAGGACGCCTGTCGGGGTGATCCGTAAGCCCCGATGGCATTCCAGCAGATTCTGGTATTGAAGGGTAGGGCAGGGGGCGGACACCGATGGATTCCCCGTGGCCGCCGGCGACCTGACCGTACACACAATGACCGGGTATCCGCAGGCAACGAATTCTTGATATTCCAGGCGGACATCTGCGCAGCTCTGTTGACACGGTCTTACCGGAAGGTTATTGAAGACCAGGCAATATCCGTCGGCATCAAAGGCGACTTTTTCGCGGATTTCAAGAATTCGGCCGTGGCGCAGACCATTGGCCAATCACCAGCAAGAACCGAACAATAGGAGACCGCGCACATGCCGAGGATTCTTGTCATTGACGACGACAAGAGCGTTCGCAAGCTCCTAAACCTGATGCTCACAAGAGCAGGTTATGAAGTGGTGGAAGCATCGAACGGTACGGAAGGGCTCAGCCTGCAAAAGAATCTGCCGGCGGACCTAGTGATCACAGACGTTCTCATGCCGGAGAAAGATGGGTGGGACACTATCTTGGAACTGCGAAAGGAATGCCCTGATGTCAAGATCATGGCAATCTCAGGCGGCGGAAAGACAAGTCCTTACTTGAACCTGTCTTTGAGCCGCCAACTTGGAGCAGATGAAATAATGAGTAAACCGCTGGGGAAGGAAGAATTCCTGGCGACCGTGGCCAGGTTGTTGGGCGCGGCAACAGGCAAGTGACCGATGGGTGCTGTCACGGGCTAGCCGCCTCGGCCGCCTTCAGTTGTCCCGTACGGGACCCTGGCATTTCTCTTCTAACCTCTCGTCACTGGTTATTGTCAGTCCCAAGTTTCTTTTCCTTGAGCGCATCCAGTCTCGCCTCAATCCTCTTCAGCCGCGCTTCGAGATCCTTGAGGGCTCTTTCGTCCGGGCTTACGGCATTGGACAACGGGCGCCTCACGAGAACATGCTTTAGCTCTGCCAGCTCTTTCCTTATACCTTGAAGGCTTTCGGCGACCTCACGTGCATTGTTCATGCCGGCTTCCGCAAACTGTGTTAACGTTTTCACCGGCTTGGGGGTTTTTCCATTGAATCCGTCAACAAGCGACGCGGCGCTTCGTTCCATCGTGTCCGCGCTCTGGGCAATCCGACCGGTGTTGACCGCAGTGGCGGCCAGATTGTTTGCCATTGCGCCCATGTAGTAGGTCATCGCGTCCATCCTTGCTTCCATCCTCCGCAGGGCGGATATGGTTGAGCAACCGGAACCCATGAGAACAAGACCAAGCAGCAAGAACGACACAAGCTTATATCCATTGCCAAGAGAAATTTCCGCTTTGCCTGTATGCGAGGGTGTCGAACCCGCCGTTGCGTCCCGATTTTTTCGGACGAGAACCTTGGCAGACGCCATATTCGTCAAACGGAGTTACCTCCATTGGGAGGAAATGGAACAATAAGTATGCAGCGTACGGTTGAAGTCGGCTGCTAAGGCTAACAGCGGCGATCATACATCATAAATGACTTTGATGTCAAGGCATAGTTTTGTGAGATCACATGTTGTTTATTGCAGCGCGTGATGACAGGTTTGGGCATCGTCAAGAAATAAGGTGGGCATTTTGGTAGGGGCGGACCTATGTGTCCGCCCTCTTCGGCCGTACCGAACTCTTTTGAGGCAGACACGCAGGTCTGCCCCTACCCTCGGTTCGGCCCTCGTTTGCATCGTTCACTTGTTGACAGGCCATTAGGAAGGCTCGTGTTCTGTGCTCCCTGCGAGACTTGGTGCTGTCTGAGAGAACGATTTGTACAACCGCTGCCAATTGGAATGACCGATATTCCTGTAGGAGCGGGTTTCAAACCCGCCCGTCCGCTCTCATTCCGCGAGAAGTTCCACTGCGCCGTTCGAGAAATAGTTGAATCTTCCGGCTTTCACATAGAACGCTATGTCGATCGAGCACTGCGTGGCAAGACGTGCAGCCATCGCGCTCACGCTGGACCTGGAGATGATGATCGGAAACCCGCCTCTGGATGCTTTGGTGAGAACCTCCGAGGTTATGCGGCCGGTGGAGACCAAGAGCTTGTCAGTCGTATCGATCCTGTTGAGAAAACAATGGCCCACGATCTTGTCCACCGCGTTGTGGCGGCCCAAGTCCTCCCTGATCGTCACGGTCTCCGTGCGGGTTGCCAGAGACGCTCCGTGAACTCCCCTGGTAATCCTGTAAATCCCGTGGTGCTTGTCAAGCTCATACATCCGATCCAAAATGCACCTGGAGGAAAGCTTCATAGTTCTCGGTCTGTTCGGAACTGCCGCCGCCCGATGCTCCACCGAGAAGACCATTCCTCCAGCGCATCCGGAGGTGAGCATCCCCTTTCGTTCTACCCTTTCGATCCTCTCGTCAGGAAGGTTCACCTCAATGAGCACAACGTGATTGTCATGGTCGACACGGCATTCTGCGATCTCGCCAGGTTCAAGGAGGACCCCCTCGGATACCAGAAAGCCGACAAACAGTTCTTCCAGGTGGTCGGGAAGCGTGGCTATGGAAAGAATCTCTCGATCGTTGACGAATAGGGTGTACGGAACCTCGGCTGCAACGGAAAACACAGTGTCTTGGAGCACTCCGTTGGTGAAGCGTTTCCCGCTCATTTCCACCGTGATTTCTTTCACGCTGCCTTTCGTAACCATGGAACGGAACCTCGGGTGTATGATGGAACTTCTATGGCGATGCCTCTCCGAGCGGCCTTGGCGCATTCGCAGAATCGGGGTTTGGCCGAAAACTGCACTGCTCAGGAGGCCTTTTCACCGAAAAGCTCTTTGAACCGATCATCGGCGAAGTCCTCGCAGATCTCTCGCAGTCTATTATAAGCATCCAGAAGCTCAAGACCCTCGGGGGTGAGCCTGGAGCCCGACCGCGAGGTCTCCACGATCCTGAATCCGCAGCGCTCCTCCGTGGCCCTGATCTTACCCCAGACTGCACGGAAAGGCTGCTTCAATTTCAATGCCGCCTTGTTGATGGAGCCGGCTTCTATGATCGCCTCGAGTATCCGTACTCGCCCTGTTCCTATCACCAGCTTCCCCTCTTCGTTCTCGACCCAGATCTTGGACTTGATCCGATAAGGCATGGGACACCTTCCCTTTGGCAGGAACTGCTCCTGAAATGCGATTGCACCAAGAACTCCCTCCTGTGGGCGGCTCTCTGCGGCCGCGGCCGAGGCTGGGGAGGAGTTGCAGCCTTGCGGTCTGACCCGCTCGTGTCAATATAGACCCTCCCGCGCATTCATTTCAACCTCTAAGCCCCAGGGGAGGTCCCCCCGGTTTGGCACTTGTGCGGGCAAAGGGGGATATGGTATTGACCGAAACACCAGGAGCAAACGGGAGGTTCCATGCAACGCGGCCGGCTGAGAGTTGCGCTGATTTATGGAGGACGTTCGGCGGAACACGAAGTATCGCTTCGGTCCGCCCGTTCTGTCTTCGAGGCTATGGACAGGGCCAAATACGAGCCGATACCGGTACTTATCACCAAAGACGGCGGCTGGTTCAAGATGCGGGCCCATGTATCTTCATTTGACCAGCAGACCTGTCCTGAAGAGGCGGATCGACTTATCGTTTCTCCGGATCCCATGCACAAAGGCTTTCTGATCTCGGGAAACAGGGGTGGCCATGAGCCTCTGTCCGTTGACGTGGTTTTCCCTGTGCTTCACGGCACTTACGGAGAGGACGGGGCGGTTCAGGGCCTATTGGAACTGGCGAACGTGCCGTACGTCGGGTGTGGGGTGCTTGCGTCCGCGGTAGGCATGGACAAAGTCCTCATGAAGGCGGCGTTCATTCAAGCCGGTCTCGATGTGGGTCCGTTCTTTTGGTTCTTGCGCTCTCAGTGGAGGTCCGATCCGGAGCCTATCCTGGAAAGGATCAAGCGCTCCAATTATCCACTGTTTGTCAAACCCGCCAACTTGGGCTCATCCGTGGGCATCACACGAGTTGAACACGAAGCGGCATTTGAAGAGGCGGTGGATCTAGCCGCGTCGTTTGATAGAAAGCTCCTGGTTGAAGACGGCATTCCAGGCCGGGAGCTTGAAGTCGGCGTACTGGGAAACGACGAGCCCGTTGCGAGTCTGCCCGGCGAGATTGTGCCGCAGGCCAAGTTCTACGATTACGAAGAGAAATACCTTCGTGACACGGCACAGCTCGCCATTCCCGCCAATCTGCCTTCTGACGTGTCCCAAAGAACCGGCGAGATTGCAGTGAGGGCGTTCAAGGCAATCGACGGCTCCGGGCTCGCACGGGTGGACATGTTCCTTACTCCGGAAGGCAGGCTTTTGGTAAACGAAATCAACACCCTGCCCGGATTCACTTCCATCAGCATGTACCCTAAGCTGTGGGAGGCTACGGGGCTGCCGTACTCGAGACTCGTGGACAAACTCATAGAACTGGCCCTGGAACGATTCAGAGACAAACAGGAAACATCCACGGAAAGAAAACCGGCTTAGGACAGGCGTCAATTTGCGGGGATATTACGGAGGGATGTGTGAAAGGGATGATCTTGGCTGCCGGGCTGGGGACACGGCTGCGACCCCTGACCTTGGAGCGCGCCAAGCCTGCGATCCCGTTGCTGGGCGAGCCGCTCATCCATCGTCTTGTACGCCGGCTGATGGGCTGCGGTGTGTCGCAATTCCGGGTGAATCTTCACCACTTGCCCGACACCATCGAAAAGGTTTTCGACTCGAATGACCAACGACTTCCCGTCTCGTTTTCATACGAGCCGGAGATTCTCGGCACTGCGGGAGGTCTCAAAGCCAATGAGTCGTTTTTCGACGAAGGCACATTTCTGATGGCCAACGGAGATATCGTCATGGAGTTCCCTCTGGAAGAGGCCCTGGCTTTCCACAAAAGCCGCGAAGCATTGGCTACTCTGATTCTCTTTCGTCAGGAAGAGCCGTGCAGGTATTTTCCCGTGCGTATCGACGGAGAAGGGCGGCTCCACAACTTCAAGGGCGTGGAATCGCCCGCGGGAAAAGCTCTCAGCACGTCGTACGTATTCACCGGAATTCACATACTTGAGCCCCGGCTCTTCGACTATATTCCCATCGGCTGTTTCTATGAGATCACCGATCAGGTTTACCCTGCAGCACTGGCCAATGGGGAGCGAATTCTCGGCTTTCCGGTCGATGGATACTGGAACGACGTAGGTGCCCCCTGTCGTTACCTGGAAGCCCAGAGATATCTGTTTGAGAGGTCCGCCATTGGACTGCCCGTTCATGTGGCCGCGGATGCCCTGGTAGAAAAAGGAGCTATGTTGGGGGCTTACGTGTCGGCGTGTGCAGGCGCTGTTGTGGAAGCGGGGGCGTTTGTCGAGGATTCCGTGCTGTGGGAGGGAGCGCGGGTGGAAAAGGGGGCTCGAGTCAGCGGCTGTATCCTGGGCTCGGGTGTATCGGTACGATCGCGGTGCATCAACCGGATTGTGACAAGAAACGGGGAGGCCCCTGTTGTCTGCGCGTGAGTCGGATATCCTGCGTATCAACCAATCGCTGGAGACAATAGGCGAACTAGGCCGTAAAATCATTCCGTTGGCCGGCGACGCATCCACCCGCACGTACTATAGGGCTCACCTTGCCTGCGGCGGGACGTTGATCGCCATGGTTATGCCCACGCCTGGCGGGAACGAAGAGGCGTGTTTTCTCGATGTGCAGCGATTTCTGGAGGGACTTGCCCTGCCCGTTCCCAGGGTCCGTCTCCACGCTGGTGGACTGGGCCTTGTTCTGTTGGAGGACCTTGGAGACGCTCTCCTCGAATCGGTCGTGGAGAAAGCGAACCAAAGTGAATTGGAAGCCTTGTACAGGAATGCTGTGGATCTGCTTGTGAATGTTCGCAGAGCAACGGAGGGGCTTGCCGGGGGCTGTTGCGCCTTCGGCCTGGCATTTGACTGCGAGAAGCTCATGCAGGAAATGCGCTTTTTCGAGATGCACTTCCTTCATGGCCTCTGCAGAATCGAGCCTTCCGCGGCCTCAAGGGCAATACTGGATGAGTTTTTCTCGCACATATGCACACTGCTCGCGAAGGAACCGCGCGTCTTCACGCACAGGGACTATCATTCGCGCAATCTGATTCTCAACAATGGAAGCCTAGTGATGATAGACTTCCAGGACGCACGTATGGGGCCGGTACAGTACGATCTTGCCTCATTGTTGCGGGATTCGTACGTGACTTTGCCGCATGAGCTTGTTGACGAACTGGTCGAATACTACGCCGAGTCAGTAGAGGGAATCGGCCGCCCTTCCATGGACCGATTCCGTCTGATCTTCGACATCATGTCTCTTCAAAGGAACATCAAGGCCCTTGGAACATTCGGGTACCAGGTTTCCGTGAAGGGCGCCCTCAGGTATCTGTCGTCCATACCGCGCACCGGAAGATACGTAGCCGAGAATATCGCCAAGTACCCGGAACTGGAAAGATTCAGGCCCGTCGTTGAGGATCTCGTCTGCCGACCTGTGCTGGAATTGGAAAGCAAGTTCGATGCCTTCCGATGATCATTCACCAAAGGAAATGCAAATTCACAGGCAAGGCAGGTTCCACTTCGGGTCAGATGTCGAACAGGATCCTAGCGGTGTATCCCTCGTCGGTTTTCTCAATGGAAAGGCCGTGGTATGTGACCGCTTTTAAGTCCGCTCCGGCGGCGTTTTCTCCGCCTTGGGAGTAAGTGCCCTCCAATCGGCCGACGAGCATCTTGGGAGAGAGTTCCGGGATTTCAGGCTTCACGAGCATGAACCCGTTGACTTCGTGGTGAAACAGGATCTCGCGGAGCCAATTGACAAGGAGTTCCTCGTAGTCCTCCGCCTCGACGGACACTTCGAGCACATCCCCCCTCTGAGCCTCTGCTTTGGGATTCAGCAGGCTCGCAAGGCCCTTTGCCGCATTGACGAACAGGTCCTCGATGGTTCGGCCGTGAACCTCCATGCGCAGGTCCGCGGTGTGATCGATCAAAGTCCATGGCTGGTCAGTTGTTCCCGTCCCCGTCATTGTCATCCTCCGGTACGGAGGGAGGTGTTTCCTCTTGAGCTACTGAATCCGCCGAGAGGTCGTCCTCCGTGGATTCGGCCCTGGCAACGTCCACGACAAACTCACCCTCCGCCATCCTAACCAAAGTCCTGCCCATGGTATTGCGGCCTATGGGCGAGATTACCTCCATATTCAGCCTGATGATTCTCCCGCCGGACGTGAGAATGAGCAGATGGTCGGTGTCGTCCACTATTTGAATACCCACGACGCTGCCCACTTTGGGGCTGCTCTTGATGGTAAGCACGCCCTGGCCGCCGCGGCCCTTGACCGGATACTCGCTGAGAAGAGTGCGCTTTCCGAATCCGGTCTCGGTGATTGTGAGAAGACTCATCTTGCCGTCCTCGATCACCTCCATACCCACTACCGCGTCATCTTTCTTGAGTCTGATCCCTGTGACCCCGCGAGCCTGCCGGCCCATGGACCTGAACGTGCTCTCGTGAAAACGGATGGCCTTGCCTTTCCTGGTGGCAAGGAGGATATCATTGTCGCCTGTAGTGAAACCCACGTCAATGAGTTCGTCCTCAGGGTCGATGGTAAGGGCGATCAGGCCTGCGGCCCTGGGTCTGGAGAATTCGGAAATGGCCGTCTTCTTGATCTTGCCCTTTGCAGAAACCATCGTGACGTATCCCTCGCTGCTCAATTCCTGGGTGGGCAAGATCTTTCGGATTCTCTCGTCCTGCTCGATCCTGAGCAGGTTTATGATAGCCTTTCCCTTGCTGTAGGGGCCTTCCTCCGGGAGTTGATACACTTTCAGCCAGTAAACCCGTCCTCGATTGGAGAAGCAAAGCAGCAGATCGTGGGTGGAAGCATAAAGGATCTGGCTCACCACGTCTTCGCCGGCGGCTCTCGTGCCAATCCTGCCCTTTCCGCCGGGTCGCTGGGTCTTGTAAAGGTTTGCAGGCACCCTTTTGACGTACCCTCTTTTCGAGAAGGTCACCACAACGTCTTCTCTCGGAATGAGGTCTTCCTCCACCACTTCTCCCTGGTCCTCGAGGATCTCAGTTCTGCGCGGGTCGCCGAATTGCTCCTTGACTTCAATTAACTCGGCAACGATTATGTCCAGCACTTTTTGTTCGGACTTGAGTATCCCTTCCAGTTCCCCTATGCGGGCGAGCACCTCACGCAGCTCTTCGATGATCTTGTCGCGTTCCAGGCCGGTGAGCCGTTGCAGGCGCATGTCCAGCACCGCCTGAGCCTGGACCTCACTGAGCCCGAAGGTCGCCATGAGACCGTCACGGGCAACCGAAGGGTTCTCAGCCTGCCGGATGATTCGTATCACCTCGTCGATATTCTCGATGGCGATCTTGAGTCCTTCGAGAATGTGGGCGCGTTCCCGCGCCCTGGCCAACTCAAATCGGGTGCGCCGGACCACGACCTCTCTGCGGAAGTCGATGAATCCCTTGAGGATCTCGATCAGGTTCATCTGGCGGGGGCGTCCCCCGTCGACGCAAAGCAGTTGAACGCCGAAATTGGTCTGGAGCTGGGTATGCCTGAACAACTGGTTCAGGATAACCTCCGGCATCTCGTCCCTTTTCAGCTCGAACACCACTCTCATTCCGTGGCGGTCCGATTCATCCCGCAGATCTCTGATTCCGGTTATCACCTTGTCCTTGACCAGCTCAGCTACGCTTTCTAACAACCTAGCCTTGTTGACGAGATAAGGGATTTCGGTGACCACGATTCTCTGGTAGCCCTTGCCTGCGTCTTCGATTTCGGTTCGGGCTCGCATGCGGACCGCTCCGCGGCCTGTGGTGTATGCGTCGATAATGCCCTTTCTTCCAAGTATGAATCCGCTCGTCGGAAAATCCGGCCCCGGAAGGCGCCGCATCAACTCCGCAACGGTTGCGTCGGGATATCGAATGAGATGAACGACTGCATCAATGGTCTCCCCCAGGTTGTGCGGCGGGATGTTGGTTGCCATGCCCACCGCGATGCCCTGAGAGCCGCTGACCAGGAGAACTGGGAAGCGTGCCGGCAGCACGACCGGTTCCTCCTGAGAATTGTCGTAATTGGGGACAAAATCGACGGTCTGTTTTTCCAGGTCCTCCAGCAATGAGTTGCAGATGCGGGCCATCCGGACTTCGGTGTACCGCATGGCTGCCGGCGCGTCTCCGTCCACGCTGCCGAAGTTGCCCTGGCCGTCCACGAATGGATAGCGCATGGAAAAAGGCTGAGCCATACGAACAACTGCGTCGTACACTGCCGCGTCACCGTGCGGGTGAAACTGACCGATCACGTCGCCGACCACCCTGGCTGCCTTTCGATAGGCTCTGTTCCAGGTGTTGCCTCCCCTGCTCATTGCGTAAAGTATTCTCCGATGCACCGGTTTGAGACCGTCACGCAAATCCGGCAGAGCGCGGCCGACGATCACGCTCATCGCGTAATCCAGGTAGGACTTCTGCAGCTCTTCTTCTATGCCTACTACGGCTTTATCGTGGATTGCGGTCAAATTCCGTTTCCTCCCGCGTTGGAAGACTGATCTCTTGGCTTATGAACTTTCCGGGCGCCGCAAGGTCGGCCAGGCAACTTCCGTTCTCAATGAAATCTTGTACTTCCGGAGTATTAGCAACCGGACCGGTCTTCGGGGACGCGTGATATTACCTCTCCCCAAAGAATATGGCAAGACCGTAGGGACCGCCTGGGGAGCACCTTTTGACTCGCCGCGACCAGTGGAGAAGACCGGGGAAAAAGCTTGACTTCAGGCCGGCCTTTCTGCTACGATACGCGCACATATAACCGTTTGAGAACACAGGAAATGTTTCGGGGAAGGCGGTTTGAATCCGCTGCTGCCCCGCAACTGTGACCGTGGACCAAATCCGCAGCAAAGCCACTGGATCGCAAGATCCGGGAAGGCGCGGAGAGTAGGACGAAGCGGAAGCCAGGATACCCGGCATTTCCTGAAACCCGATATACCTGCGCGGGCGGGAAGGGACGACACAGCCATGTACCCTCCTGCTTGAAGAGCCGGAGGGTTTCTTGGTTCTGGGGGCATGGGGCCTCTTCTGCAAGAGGAGGCCTCGCCGATATGCTCAAGACGCTCCGGCAACGCCGACGAACAACAGTTACCCGTGAAAGCGCCACCTTCCGCGGGATTCTGAGCGCATGACGTGTAAGCGCTCTTTTGGGACGGCCTTTTCGACCGTCCTTTTTTTTGCTTCGCGCTGTTCGCAGATGACGAACGAATCGGGTTAGGATTGTCTTGTTCATTACCTGCGGCTATGTTTGCAGGTCCAGCCTCTTGAGCCATGCGGCCACGAAGTCTTCAGGGAAAGCGGACAAGCTCAGGACGTGGTCCTTTTTCGCAATTATCCCGTCGTCTTGCTTTGAGATGAGCCCCAGGTCCGTCAATGCCCGAATATCTCTGTAAAGGGTTTTCTGGGACTTCTCCCTGTACGCTGCCGCGAGGCGCGGATCCAGGGCTGCAACCGCAGACAAAGGAACAGGCTCCGCTTCATCGGCCAGGGCCGGAGCGAGTCTTTTTCGCCGTTCGTCAGGGCCGGATCTCTTGTCCTTGAAGAAACCGTGGCTGCCCGCGACATGAGCTGCCTCCGCCTGGATGGAGCGCACCACGCCAAGCTGCTCCTCAAGCTTGTCGCGCAAACCTTGGGCAGCATAGAGCAGAGACGGGGACACATCGCCGTTTGGGCTCATGGCTGCCTCAATGTTTTCCGCGTATTCCGTGGGGCTGCTCAGATAGTGCTCCGCCATAAGGATCGCCGAGAGCCACGGCACTCCGGAAGCCACGAGTATGAAGAACTCCTCGATCCGGGCTGTGCGTCCATTGCCGGCATAAAATGGTTGAATCCAGGACAAATATAGATGAACCAGGGACGCTCGGATGATTCCCCGGATAACTTCAGAGCTGTTCCCGGAAATGAAGGCCGGATCATTCAACCATTCGCAAACCATGCCCAAAAGGGGCTCGCATGCTTCGGAAGGAGGGGCTTCCCTGTTCCCGACCTGTACATAGCGGCTCCTGAAGGCACCCTCCTCGAATTCGTGTTCAGGATTGACCCCGTGAAGAATCACGCCATTGACGGCTTTCATCGAAGTCACGGCCACCCGCGAGGCTCCTCGGATAATTGCGGCCCTGAGAGCTGCAATGATAGCCATTACGAGGTTATCCACCTCTCTGAAGGAAGCCTCAGCCGATGCCGCCGCAGTTGACCGCTCTTGCAGATAGAGACTCAGTTCCTCTTCCGAGAAGCCGTTCCCTGCCATGGCAAGGGATGCGCGAATCCCTCTGGTTGGGCAGAGGTTGCGGATCTCTCTCTGCGCGGAGGGCGGCAGCGGAGCGGCGCTGATCTGACGGCATAGGCAGGCGCATTCTCCCAGTGTTACCCAGAGTTCCCTGGGAAGGCGGTCCGCGTCAATGGAGAACTTCAGCCAGGGGTGCGATGTTTCAAGTGAACTCATGGGATGACTGATTCTAATGAGCCCTCAAGGGGGTGAAATTGCGATAAAAGACTCTTTTGCAGCCAATTTGAGCGCTCTTGGAAATCGATCTCCGGGAAGGAGCCCTCTTCCACAACCCCGGCCCCAGCCGCAACCGAACGGTTGCAGATAAGACGCGTGGGAGAGTGAGCCGGAAAGCCCCACGGAAGAGACCTGAGCGCTATGGCTCTTGCAGACCAAGCTTCTTCAAATGCCGCGCCAAAGCAAAACGCGAAATCCCCAACATGCGCGACGCGGCAGCCTTGTTACCCTGAGATTTCGCCAGCGCGTCCTCGATCAGATATCCCTCCAAATCGGCAAGATAATCCGGGAGTGACACATCCGGCGGCAAGCGCGCTGGAAGCGCCTGTTGATGAGTTGATATCTCGTGCACTTCGATTCCGTCGCGTCCCCAAGGCCCCATAGGCGTTAACTTTATGCTCGCGATTTTGGGCGAGTTGTAATATAGCCCCCCC